>CAMNQN010000058.1 GCA_946549155.1 uncultured Lachnospiraceae bacterium
TCTGGGTACAGCCCTGATGATGGCCTCCACCCGGGGACAGATACACACCGGGATTCTGATGCTGCTGGCCTACTCCCTGGGCCTGGGAATCCCCTTCCTGATCAGTGCTCTGCTGATTGACCGGCTGAAGAATGCTTTCCAGTTTATCAAAAAGAACTATCCCACCATTAATTTCGTCTGCGGTCTTTTCCTGATTCTGACAGGTATTCTCATGGCCACAGGATTGCTGGGAAAATTCTTGACGCTGCTGAGCTGAGAACACCAAAGGCAGGGCTGAGCCGTCGCGATAAGCCATCCATAACAGCCCTTTCATTCTAAAATATACAAGCCGCTCCCTGAAGCGGCGGAACGGAGAATCTTATGAAAAAGAAAATAAGCGTTTTAGCCGGATTTCTGGCACTGATACTGCTGCTGGCAGCTGCCGGCGTTCTCTATCAAAAATTAAGCAAGAATGCCGCTCCTGGAAACTTTATGCAGGAAACGCCCCAAACGGAAGAAATCACTGAGAGGACATCCTCCGTAAAGGACAGGGAATACAGCGATTTTCCATCCGAAATTTCCAACGCCCCGGAAACGGAAGCCCCCTCCCATGCCGCCCCGGATTTTACCGTGCTGGATCAAAATGGCGAGGAGGTACGCCTGTCCGATTATAAAGGGACTCCCATCATTGTAAACTTTTGGGCAAGCTGGTGTCCGCCCTGCAAAAATGAGATGCCGGATTTCCAAAACGCCTATGAAACATACGGGGACCGTATTCAGTTTATGATGGTCGACCTCACCGACGGCTCCCGGGAAACCACAGAATCAGCCGCCGCCCACATCAAGGACAACGGCTACACATTTCCGGTATTTTTCGACACAAAGAGCAGCGCCGCCATTGCCTACGACACTTCCTCCATCCCGGCTTCCTATTTCATCGACAGGGACGGCAATCTGGCTGCCTATGCAGTGGGCATGATAGACGCTGATTCCCTGGAAAAGGGAATCCAAATGCTTCTGCCTTAATCACAGCACTCCAAGACCCCAGGGGCGGGACAGCTTCAGCATTTTCCTGCCGACACACAGATATCCGCCAGACAGCATTTATCACAGTAAGGCTTTGTCCGGGCGGTACAGACCTCCCGGCCATGGTATACCAGCCGGTGGCAGAAATCGCTGCCCTCCTGGGGCGGAATGATCTTCCAGAGCGCCATCTCCACCTTCTTGGGCTCCTTGATTCCATCCACCAGACCGATACGGTTCGTCAGCCGGATACAGTGGGTATCCGTCACAATAGCCGGTTTTCCAAACACATCCCCCATAATCAGATTGGCGCTTTTCCGTCCCACACCCGGAAGCTTTAACAGGGCGTCAAAATTTTCGGGCACCTTTCCGCCGTACTGTTCTTTTAAAATTTTCATGCAGGCACTGATATCCCTGGCCTTGCTTTTCCCCAGACCACAGGGCTTCACAATCTTCTCAATTTCCTCCGGCGCGGCCTCCGCCAGGGCATCCACATCCGGATATCGGGCAAACAAATCTTCCACCACCACATTCACCCGGGCATCCGTACACTGGGCTGCCAGCCGGACGCTCACTAAAAGCTTCCATGCCTGGTCGTAGTCCAGGGTACAGCCTGCATCCGGATATTCCTGTTTCAGACGTTCGATCACTTCTAATGCCAATTCCTGTTTTGTCATTTTTTCTCCTCTGTAAAATAGCTCGTTTTTTATATAATAAAGCTTTCCCTCAAAAATGTCCAGTACATCGGGCCGCCTTTCTGTGACACAGAATGTCCCCATAAATATCCGCAATACTATAAATTTCATTCTTGGGATACTCCCTGGTATTTAGAAAAATCATATCCTCCACAACCACTGCATATCTTTGTTCCTGGAACACCAGGTCAAAGTAGCTGTATACCACCATATTGAAATATCTTTCTGTAACTTTTACGTTCTCCCTGAATTTGTAATCTGACCATTTCCCTTTCAAAACTGTTTCTCTCCCATTCCAATCCACACTTTTTCTCTCGAGATGTGGCCATTATAAGAAATGGGGAGAAATAAAACGTAACAAAATTTTAATTTTATTTATATTTTTGAAATATTTTCGTAATAATTCGACATGAAATCACAAAAAAATAACCGTTACAGCTTTTTCGACATTTTTCAAGTCGGTAAAACACGATTTAAACTCAAAGCCATTCAGATATGCTGTTCAAAACGGCTGAGATAGGTCTGATTCAGCCAGACAGTGACCTCCGCCAGCCCCTCCGCGTTAAAATCAAAATAGGCAGCCTCCTTTTTTTCGTCCGGCGTTTTTTCCAGACAATAGGGGCCCGGATAGACCACCACCTTAATTTTGTCCTCCTCCTTACAGATCATGTAGCGCATAGTTTTCCATGACCCTGTGAATCGTTCCTTTTTCAAAAAAGGAAGCGACAGCATCCCTTTTAAAGAAATTTCATCCATAATTTCCTCCTGCTTCTTTCTGCATAATAGGGTTCCGAACCGAATCTGTCTCCCATTATTTTCAGAATATTTATATATTTTCTATTAATTTTCTGTATTTTTATCAAAAATATAAAATATTTTCTCTTTGTCTCATTTTTACAACCAACTTGTCATTCCAATGAATGTAAAATCTAAAAATAGCAAACTACTATAAAATAAAAACGTTCAAAGGAGTTTTTCTATGCCAAAACCACTTCGCCAATCAAAAGAAAAAAATCTGATTCGCAGGCAGGTAATCGCTCTCCGAAAGGCCCAGGGACTTTCCCAGCGCGACCTGGCCTACAAACTCCAACTGGCCGGATATGATATCGATAAGAATTTGATCACCCGAATCGAAACTGGGAAACGCTATGTAACTGATATTGAATTGAAAGCACTGGCGGACTTCTTCGAAGTCTCCTACGAGTTCCTCATAGACGGCCCCTGCGAATAAACGGCCATTTTCTCCGGGGACTGTACACGGATTTGTAACAAAAGTGTGCTTCACGGCACAAATCCGGCACGGGAAACGCTTTCATCAGCGTTTCCCTGGATATCCCGCCGGGAGCTTCTTATCGTAGCGGAAAGCAAAATTTTCGTATGATAAAAGCAAAATCCGAGCGACCTCTTTCGGTCTCTCGGATCTTATCAAGTAGCGGAAGGGAGACTTGAACTCTCGACACCACGGGTATGAACCGTGTGCTCTAGCCAGCTGAGCTATTCCGCCATATTTAATTGATATCTATGGGGCCTATAGGGCTCGAACCTATGACCCTCTGCTTGTAAGGCAGATGCTCTCCCAGCTGAGCTAAGACCCCATATGGTAGCAGGTTCAGGTGATAACCTCAACCCGCTTCGCCATTATACTATTAAACCCTACTAAAAGTCAAGCACTTTTTTTAATATTTTTAAAAATTTTAAAAATTCCGCCTACTCCCGGACATATACGCCGTTCATCGGGGATTCACTGGCATCGAAATCCTCCTCACTGAGCACAGAAACCTTAATGTCTGTACCGGAATAATTGAATACCACCACATGATAGTCATCCCCATTGTAGGTCGCCTGGTTTCCATCCAGCGCTGCGCTGCCGGAAATACCTGCATTGGCAAAGGAGAAAGAGATGGTCCGCGCATCCACCATAGACACTGTCAGAGTCTCATCGTTCTCATTCTGATAAGTACCCGCCCATCCCTCGTTGTCCGCTGTCTGATCCGTTTGCTCCTCCAGGGCATCCAACTGTTCATCTGATAAATTTTCCTCCGGGGCAAAGGCTTCTGTCTCCTGCTCTTCCTCGTCCTCCACTGACACACCTCCCTCGAAGGCCATACCGTCATCCGCTGCCGCGGCTCCCGGAATCTCCCCTCCGGCCTCTGCCGTACCGCCGGCCCCTGCCAGAGATGTATCGCCGGCGGATCCCCCACCGGCCTGCTCTGCTGTTCCTTCACCATTTCCTCCGGACGATGCAATGGTACCGCTGCCGGAGACTGCGGAATTGGAATTACTTCCCGTTCCGGCACTGCTGTTTCCTGAATCTGCCTGCGTACAGGCTGTCAATACTGCTGCCGCAAAAGCAGCCGTCATAAATATTCCCATTCTTTTTTTCATAACTATTCCTCCGCTTTATACCGCCCCAGCGTCGCTGCCGCCAGGCTGTGTGGCCGGAAAGCTTTCGCAATATCCGCTTTTTGTTTTGCCCGACCGGCCTCCTGATATCCGGCTTTTGCTTTACCCATTTTACCACCCTTTCCCGTTTTTGTCACAGACTTCCGAAAAAATTCAGAAACTTTTAACTTCCGGTTCTGCCCCACAGGGAAAGGGAAAACGAGCTTTACCGGATTCCCCATCCGGGCCAGCCCTCCCTCAGTCTTCCCTCCGGTGATACCGCAAAAACGTCGTCCGGCTTTTGAGCGGATCATCAGAAAAATAGGACAGAAGCGAACGCTCATCCAGACCAGGCCACTGGTATCCTCCCCGGTAGGTCTGATAGCTGCTCCACCAGTAATCCCTCATCTGTTTTACACAGCCCGACTCCAACGGCGTCCGATGGATATACCGGCAAAGCTGCTGTACCTCCTTCTTTCCCTTTATCTCCCGGCAGCTTATTTCTGCCTCCCGCAGGGACAATCCTTCTTCCTTCAGGAAATTTTTGCAGTTTTTCAGCATTTTCGACGCGGCCTCTTTTGTCTCCTGCGTTCCCCGGCCCTGAAGCAAAAAATGTGCCTCGGCATCCAAAATGGAAAACGCCATCACACTGATGCGCTCTTCCTTCCGAGAACCAAGGGCGAAATCAAGAAATTTCTTTTTATCCTTTTCGTCAGCAAGTATGCTGTCCCGAAATTTTAGAAATGTGTAAAAGACATGCGCACCCTCTTTTGTTTCCATACGTGACATAGAAATGTTTTCTCCTTCCTTCTGGAAGGGTTCTGATCCTAATTCCGCCCTCCCTCTGCTTAACCATCTTATCATTTGTACATAGTTTATTCAACATTTCTTTTCTATCTGCGGCAATGTATGACATTTTTTATGTCCTTTCCCTGCCGTTTTTTGGAGTGCACAAAAATGGAGCAAAAAGCGGCGAACTGCGGCGTTTTCAAAAAATAAAAAACCGGGGCTGTCTTAAAATGACAGCCCCGGTTTTCCCGACATCCGGTGCCCACCGGTACTATTCAAAGGAAAGGCCGAATTGAGCGCTGTATTCGTTGATGCGGGCCATAATGCGCTCCGCCTCCGTTCCCTCCTGGGGGGTTGGCTGGTAATTGTTCCATCCGGCCTCAGAGGTGACGGAACAGGGGATAATCCGGATCCCCGCCTCCGTCACCGTTCCATCCGCCGTAATGGAAAAGGTCTGCTGGAATATCATAGAATCGGTATCGCTGGGCGTGGAATTTCCGCCGAAGCAGAAATTTCCCAGACTGTAGACAATGTATTTCCCCTTGTACTGCTCGATGCCCTGCAGCACATGAGGGTGATGCCCCACCACCAGATCCGCTCCGCAGTCAACGGCTGTATGAGCCAGGGACTGCTGCGTCTCGTCCGGGTAATTGCTTTTCTCGCTGCCCCAATGGAACCCAACCACAATCAGATCCGCCCCCTCCTGCTTCGCAGCGGCGATGGTCTGCTCCACCTGACCTGCTTTTTCAATCCCCGCGTCCAGAACATAAATACCGATCAGAGCCACCGTCACGCCCTTTATCTCACGGTAAATGATTTCCTCTCCGGTGCAGTAAGCAATGTCCGCCTCCGCCAGATACTGCTTCGTATCTTCCAGGCTCTGAGCGCCGTAATCGCTGCTGTGGTTGTTGGCCAAGGTGACCGCCTCAATGGAACCATCCTTCAGAATCTCCGTATATTCCGGTGCCCCCTTGAAAGCAAATTCCTTGTTCTCCCTTGCCTCCGATCTGGTCAGAGTCCCTTCAAAATTGGCAAAGGTAAGATCATCCTCCGCCAGAATGGATGTTACATTCTGAAAAAACCAGGACGCTCCATACATGGAGTATACAGTGGAAAAGCTGTTGGCCGCATTGAAATTCACATCATCCCCCAGCGTACAGTCTCCGATGGCGCTGAGTGTCAGCTCCGCCTCCGAGCGGACCTGTACCAGACAGGATACTGCGGGCAGGCCGTCCGCGGTGGCCTCAATCACCGCATCTCCCTCTTTTAGCGCCGTCACTCTGCCATCCTCGGACAGGCTGACGATATCCGGGTTCTGATTGGTAAGCTGAAGATGATTACAGTATGCGTTCCCCGGGCTGGCCGATGCCTGCAGGGAAAAGCTGTCCCCTAAAAACAGCGTAACTTCTGTCTCGTTTAATGTCAGCGCCTGAGCCGGCTGCATATCGGTGGCCGCTGTGGCGGTACGGTTTCCCGCATTGTCCCGGGCGTAATAATAATAGATTCTGCCCTGCTCATAAGTAAAGGGACCCGTATATTTCTGATATCTGGGCACATCAGAAAAGCCTGTGGTGGTGCCATAATAGATGCCCTCCAGGCCGGAGCGCTCATCCAGCGCTGTAATGGTTACCTGGCCGTCTTTCTGTTCCAGCATAACGGAGGGGGCATCGGCGTCAACCATTGGGATCTCCACCTGGGCATTCAGCACCTTCTCCTCTGTAACCACCATCAGCTCCAGCGTCTCACAAGATGCCTCCACCTGGATTGTGGTGCGGCGGCTGCCCTCAAATTCCACCGGGTTTCCGTTCACCATAATAGACTGCATCGCCGCACCGCTGCGGATTCCCAGCGTCACCGGGCCTTGACTGCACCAGGCTTCCGGCTCCCTCTCCACCGTGACATAAAGCCCCTCATCCGCCGTTACATTCACGCTCTTATCCTTAGCAAACAGGGCGCTGTGAACCACGAACAACAGGAAAATAACCAGGACTGCCCCCGCGCCAATCATAATCAGTTCCTTGTCACCGATTCCCTTCGCGTTTAAATCATCCAGGCAGGAACGCACAGCCAGCTTCAGGTTTTTCCAGGGCGTGCGGCCGACAGCCCCGTTTCGCTTCGCCTCCAGAAGCAGCTCGTCCGTGTCCCGAAAATCCGCTTCGTCGCTATCCTGGAATTCTGTGTCCGCTTTGTCGCCGTCCTGAAACCCTGTATCCGCTTTGTCACCATCCTGGAGCTTTGCGGCCGCTTCGTTGCTGTTCCGGAACTCTGCGTCGTTTTCCTCCGAATAAGATGCGGCTGCCTTCTTCTTTCTGCGACGTGGGAAACTCCTCCGGCGCTTTTCCTCAGCCGGAGGCTCTTCCTCTCCGAAATTAATTTTTATTGCCTCACCCTTTACTTCACTGCTCTCATCAGAACGGGCTTTCAATTCCCGCAGGAGAGCCTTGATCTCTTCATTATCCATTCTTTTTTTCCATAATCTTTTTATTTAAAGTACGCCACGCCGGACTCAAAGATCTTCATATCCTGCTGACCGTAGATGTTCAGGGCCACCGCCGTGTCACGGCGCTCGGAATGAGCCATCTTTCCCAGCACACGGCCATCCGGGCTGGTGATACCCTCGATTCCCATGTAGGAACCATTCACATTCCATTCCTCATCCAGGCTTAAATTCCCATCACAATCCGCATACATGGTGGCCACCTGTCCGTTGGCAATCAGCTTCTTAAGCCACTCTTCCTTCGCCACAAACCTTCCCTCTCCATGGGAGGCCGGGTTCACATAAACGCCGCCCAGCTCTGCCTGTGCCAGCCACGGGGATTTGTTGGTCATCACCTTGGTGTATACCATCCTGGAGATATGGCGGCCGATGGTGTTGAAGGTCAGCGTAGGAGAATCCGGGCTCTGCCCCACGATCCGGCCATAGGGTACCAGTCCCAGCTTAATCAGCGCCTGGAATCCATTGCAGATACCCAGCGCCAGGCCGTCCCGCTCATTCAGAAGCTTCATCACCGCCTCCTTTATCTTTTCATTCTGGAAGGCTGTAGCGAAGAATTTCGCGGAGCCATCCGGCTCATCTCCTGCGGAAAATCCGCCGGGGAACATGATAATCTGGGCCTGATCTATCGATTTCTCAAAAAGCTCCACGGAATCCCGAATATCCTCCGCTGTCAGGTTCTTAAACACCTTCACATCCACTTCGGCGCCTGCCCGCTCAAAGGCCCTCCTGCTGTCATACTCACAGTTGGTACCTGGGAATACGGGAATAAAAACTCTGGGAACCGCCAGCTTATGGCTGCACACATATACCTGATCTGCATGGTAGCAGCCCTGGGCATCCACCTTTCCATTCTCCGGCTGTCTCGCCACGGTTTCCTCCATTATCTGGGAGGAACGGGTGCGGAATACCTTCTCCAGCGTACCCTTCCATGACGCCAGCGCCTCCTCCAGTGGAATGGAATGATAACAGTATTCCAGAGCAGCCCGGTCGGTTACCTCACCTACCACCGTGTAGGTAATGGACAGTTCGCTCACCCTGCCCTCCGGGACCTCCGCCACAATATCGCCGAAGCCCGCCGCAAACAGATCCTCCGGCGCCACATTGTGTTCCAGCTTTACTCCCAGGCCGTTTCCAAAGGCCATTTTGCTGACTGCAACCGCCAGGCCCCTGCCGTCCAACGCGTAGGCGGAAATAATCTTTCCGTCCTTCACATCCTGGAAGAACTTCCCGTACTGTTCCATCACCTGCTCATATTCAGGCAGATCGTATTCATCTTTATCAATTTTTAAAAGCACTAGCTTGCTTCCGGCCTTCTTCAGTTCCGGTGAGATGATATTCTGATATTTGTTCACATTCACCGCAAAGGACACCAGTGTAGGCGGCACATCAATCTCATTGAAGGAACCGGACATGCTGTCCTTACCGCCGATAGCGGGCAGACCAAAGCCCATCTGCGCAGAGTAAGCACCCAGCAGCGCCGCGAAGGGCTGGCTCCAGCGGGCGGGATCCTCCGTCATCCGGCGGAAATATTCCTGGAAGGTGAAACGGATCTTTCTGTAGTCTCCCCCGTTTGCCACGATACGTGCCACGGATTCCAATACTGCGTAAACCGCTCCATGATAGGGGCTCCAGCTGGAAAGATAAGGATCAAAGCCGTAGCTCATCATGGTTACCGTATCCGTATGCCCCTCAAGCACCGGAAGCTTCGCCACCATGGCCTGGGTTTCCGTCAACTGGTATTTTCCGCCGTAAGGCATCAGCACTGAGCCTGCGCCTATGGAGCTGTCAAACATCTCCACCAGCCCCTTCTGAGAACAGCAATTTAAGTCAGCCAGCATACTCAGCCATTTCTGCCGCACCTCCTCCACTGCCAGCGGCTGCTTGTCAAAATAGCGGTTCTCCCTCCCGGGGATATCTACCGCCACGGAAGTTTCCTGATGTGCCCCGTTGGTATCCAAAAAAGCCCTGGAAATATTCACAATCTCCTGATCCCTCCAGATCAGCACAAGCCTTGGCTCCTCCGTCACCACGGCCACCTCCACAGCCTCCAGATTCTCCTCGTTGGCATAGATCAGGAACTGCTCCACATCCTTCGGATCCACCACCACAGCCATACGCTCCTGGGACTCGGAGATGGCAATCTCCGTTCCATCCAGGCCGGCATATTTTTTCGGTACCTTATCCAGATAAATGTGCAGGCCGGCCGCCAGCTCGCCAATGGCCACAGAAACTCCGCCTGCGCCAAAATCGTTACATTTCTTTATCAGTCTGCTGACCTCCGGGCGACGGAACATACGCTGAATCTTCCGCTCCGTAGGTGCGTTTCCCTTCTGAACCTCCGCGCCGCAAACCTCAATGGAAGCCTCGGTGTGCACCTTGGAGGAACCAGTGGCTCCGCCGATACCGTCCCGGCCGGTCCTGCCACCCAGCAGAATGATAATATCTCCGGGGTCAGAATTTTCCCGGATCACTGCCTTCCTGGGCGCCGCCCCCATCACCGCTCCGATCTCCATGCGCTTCGCCACATAATCCGGGTGATAAATCTCCTTCACATAACCGGTGGCCAGGCCGATCTGATTTCCATAGGAACTGTAGCCATGGGCTGCCTCCCTCACCAGTTTCTTCTGGGGCAGTTTTCCTTTTAAGGTATCCTTCACCGCCGCAGTGGGATCCGCCGCCCCGGTCACCCGCATGGCCTGATACACATAGGTACGGCCGGACAGCGGGTCACGGATGGCTCCGCCCAGGCAGGTAGCCGCTCCGCCAAAGGGCTCAATCTCCGTGGGATGGTTGTGAGTCTCGTTTTTGAAATTCACCAGCCACTCCTCCGTTTTCCCGTCGATTTCCACGGGAACCACAATACTGCAGGCGTTGATCTCATCGGATTCCTCCTGATCCTGCAGTTTTCCTTCCTTTTTCAGCTTTTTCATGGCCATCAGCGCCAGGTCCATCAGGCAGACAAATTTATCCTTCCGCCCCTGATACACCTCCTGGCGGTCCGCCAGATACTGATGATAGGTATCCTCCAGCGGCTTTTTATAATACCCTTCCCCGAAGCGGACTTCCTTCAGCTCCGTGGAAAAAGTGGTATGGCGGCAATGATCAGACCAGTAGGTATCCAGCACCCGGATCTCCGTCATGGTAGGATTCCGCTTTTCTTCTCCCGCGAAATAATTCTGGATATGCTGGAAATCCCGGAAGGTCATTGCCAGGTTCAGAGAGCTGTACAGTTCCTTCAAGGCCGGCTCTTCCATCCCGATAAACCCATCAAACACCTTCACATTCTCCGGTTCCTCAAACTTCGTCACCAGAGTTTCCGGCTTTTCCAGATTTGTCTCCCTGGAATCCACCGGGTTAATGCAGTACCCCTTGACAGCCGCAAATTCCTCATCGCTGATACTGCCTTCCAGGCAGTAAGTGGTGGCAGAACGAATGATCGGCTCTTCATCTTCCTTCAGGAATTTAACGCACTGTACGGCAGAATCAGCCCGCTGATCAAACTGGCCCGGCAGATATTCCACGGAAAAGGTACGGTCATCCGCCTTCCGGGGAAAGCTTTCTTCATACAGGGTATCCACAGGCGGCTCTGAAAATACGGTTTTACAGGCGGCTGCAAACACTTCGTCGGAAATGTTCTCCACGTCATACCGAATCAGAATCCGAATCCGCTCCAATCCCTGAATCCCCAGATAGCTACGCACCTCATGGGTGAGATCCTTTGCCGCTCCTGCGTACGCCTCTTTTTTCTCCACATACACTCGCCTTACATTACTCATTGGTTTTGTCCTCCTCTTATCAGGTTAAACTCTGGTAAACATAGTTGGATATATTTTCAACGGCTGTCTCATATTGAAAGCCGTAATCCCCGCTGCACATAATGCTGATAATATACTGATGGGTATCATCAGATATCAATGCCACCTCATTGTACCGGGTGTCGCCCCGGCCATTTTGATTTAAAAACAGGGTGGAAGACGGAATCGGATCCGCCAGACCGATCACGGTGCGGTATCCGTCGCCTGCGTCAATCTTAAAATACTGCCGGATAAATTCGCTCCCCAGCGTCTTATACTTCCCCAGGAACAGTTCTTTGAGCATCCCCGCCAGGTCTCTGGCGCTGACATAATTATCTTTTCCGTCGGTGACCTCCGCCACAATTTTGCGCTGGAGATCTACGCTGGTAAATCCGGCAGACTGGCAGACACTGTTAATCTGCTCCAGGCCCAGATAATCAATGAGGCTGTTCATACAGTTATTATCACTGTAAATCAACATGGTAGTCAGGTAATAGGTCAGCGGATAATTATTTCCTTCCCTCTCCTGGGGATTGGCCTCCCCCCTTCCACCGATACTGTTCCCGTAAGTAATCTGATCGTTCAGCGTTATCTGCCCCTGGTCCAGCAGAACCGCCGTCGTATAAAGGATGGGGACAGAGATCAGCGCCGAAGCATACATGGGCTCCTCTGCCTTATCCGTGCTGTATTCTTTAAAGTGATTGAAATCATATACAAAAACGCCCCAGCGGACAGCAGAGGAATCCTCCTGCCAGATTTGATCAAGCCGTTGGGAATCCAGGGCAGAAGCCGTCTGATCGGCGGCAGGCGGCAGATCAGAGCTGTCCGTTTCCCGGGGAGGGGCGCTGAGGCTTTCCTCTTCTATGTCGGTCTCTCCCATGCCTGCCGCGTCCCCGCCCGCCGCAGCCGTTGTGTCAATGGCAGCTTCCTTCTCCGTCTGGGCCGGGCCCGCGCTCTCCTCCTCTGTCAGAATCACAATCTCTCCCTCCTGCCCTCCGTTCCCGGTGCCGGCCTGCTTTTGGTCCCCGCCGGATACCACAGACACCGCCCGGTTATCCGCAGACTGCATCCTGTTTCTCCTGGAAAAGAAAAACAGGATCACAAAGGCCACAGCCAGCACGGCTATCACCAGCAAAACCGTCACAGTCATCAGCAGTGCATGAGACCGCTCCTCCTTCTTCTCTAAAAAGCTGTCCCGATAACGGCCCTTTTCCCTTCTATATAAATTGTCGTCGTAATAATCTTTCTGGAATGTATGCTCCACAGGGGCCCCGCATTTGCTGCAGAACAGATCACCCTCCTGCACCTTCGCTTTGCATCTTTTGCAAATCATACATCTTCTCCTTATATCATGTGATAGCCCGTTACTGTTCTTTCCGTGCCGCAGCACAGCTCTACCTACTTTATACCACAAGATTTCTATTTTGAACAGTGGTCCCAAAATTCTTTGATTTTTTCTTCTATCGTATCCAGCCTGCACACCTGATAATCAGACCACTCCCGGGGAAACATCTGCCGATACCGGTATTGGACAAACCTCTCATCCAGCAGCAGAATGATTCCCTGATCCTCCTCCGTACGGATAACCCGGCCCGCAGCCTGCAGCACCTTATTCATGCCCGGGCAGAGATAGGCATAGCGAAACCCGTCTCCGCCGGATTTATCAAAATAATTTTTCAGTATCTCCCGCTCATTACAGACCTGCGGCAGTCCGGTTCCCACAAGGATGGCCCCGATCAGGCGGTCCCGCTTCAGATCGATGCCCTCCCCGAAAAAGCTTCCCATCACGCAAAACCCCACCAGGCTTTCCTCCCGGTTTTCCTGAAACGCCTTCAGAAATTCTTCTCTCTGAAGCTCCGTCATCCGGCTCGTCTGACAGAGCAGCTCTGTGTGCGCGGGCTTCAGCCCATGGAACGCCTCCGCCACATCCTCCATCATCCGGTAGGAGGAAAAAAACACCAGATAATTTCCCCGTTTCCCCTCCACCGCCGCCCGGATATAAGCTGCGATTTTACGGTACTCCGCAGGGCCGCGGTTCGTATAACGGCTGCTGGTATCCTGCCCCACCAGAACCAGTTTTCTTTTCTGATCAAAGCAGGAGCTGGCATACACGGCGTAATCATCCGCTGCCCGGCTCAGCAGGCTCTTATAATAATCAATGGGCAGCAGCGTAGCCGAAAAAAAGATCGTGCTGTTTCCCTTGTCCAGGCATTCCTGAATATTCACGGAAGGATCCACGCAGTACAGCTTCAGCTTAAACCGGCCATCTTCCTCCAGCTCCGTATACACCACATAGCAGTCATCCAGCCGGTCACAGATATCCAGGAAACTTCGAATCTGAAAATAGAAGTCCAAAACATGATCGTTCAATTCCCGGGTTTTGGAATCCTCCAGAAATTTTTCCATAATACCACATAAATTCATAAGGGTCACCGGAAACATTCCTACATTTTCCAATATCTCATAGTTTTCACATTCCCGCTTCAATCCCAGAAGATACTGATTGCACCGCTCCAGAGCCCGGCTCATCTTCCTGCTGACATCCTTCACTTCCCGTTTCAGCGCAAGAAAATCCTCCTTATAAAGCTGGGCGCTGAACATATCCCGCCCCCGCTCCACCAGATTATGGGCTTCGTCGATGAGAAGCAGATAATCCCCCTTCACATTCTCAGCGAAGAAGCGTTTCAGGTGCGCCCTTGGGTCAAACACATAATTGTAATCACAGATCACTGCGTCCACCCACAGGGAAACATCCAGGGACAGCTCAAAGGGGCAGACCATCCATTTATCCGCCTGAGCCTCCAGCTCCTCCCGTCCGAAGGTCTCCTGGGTGGTAATCATATCAAAAACCGCATCATTGATCCGGTCAAAATGCCCCCTGGCATAGGGACAGGCATCCGGATTACACTCCGTCTCCTCGCAGCGGCAGATTTTTTCCTTCGCGGTCAGCGTCACCGTCTTGTACCGCAGCCCCTGCTGCTTTAAGAGAGCGAAAGCTTCCTCCGCCACTGTGCGGGCGATGGTCTTGGCCGTGAGATAAAACAGCTTATCCCCCAGCCCCTCCCCTACGGCCTTAACGGCAGGAAATATGGTGGAAATCGTTTTTCCCGCTCCTGTCGGAGCCTGAATAAACAGCTTTTTTTTCCTGGCAATGGTGCGGTACACCGCCGCCGCCAAATCCCTCTGTCCCTCTCTGTAGGGAAAGGGAAACTCGATCTGCCGGATGGATTCTTTTCGCGTTTCTCTCCATCGAAGCTGCCAGGACGCCCATTTCCGGTATTCCTCTAAAACAGAAAAAAACCATTCTTCCAGCTTCTCAAAGGAATAGGTCTCCCTGAAGCGCTTGATCTCCTCCGTCTCTAAATTACAGTAGGTCATCTGTACCGTCATTTCCTTCTGCCCGTTTTCTCTGGCGTACAGATAGGCATAGCATTTCGCCTGGGCCAGGTGCACACCCACCGGCTCCGTCACATGCTCCAGGCTGCGAAGGACTCCCTTAATCTCGTCCACTGTCACACCATCCTGCTCCTGGATAATACCGTCCGCCCGGCCCTCCACCGTAATGAAAAAGGGAGGGCCCTCCAGTTTTTCGCGAAACTGCTTCGCATCCGTAGGAAAGGTGCCCGCCAGAGAAACCTCCGCCTGGTAGGCAGAACCCATCCGCCCCTGAATCTTCCGATGCAGGCGTCCGCCCAGCAGCATAGCGTCCTTATCTGCCATGGCCCCTCTGCGGTTGTCAATGTCCCCGGAGCGCAGAATAAATTCCACCAGACTGCGCACAGAAACCCGAATGATCTCCTCCACCGCAATCCCCTCCTTTCTGCCATGCCCGGTTCCTTTTGGCATCCCGCCGGCCTCTCTTTTCCGGCGGCTGCCTTGTCTGTCTCAAATTATTCTACCCGGAAAGCGGCATTTCGTCTATCCCTAAAATCAGATATACCGGCGGCTGAATAAACCCAGGTTACTGTTCAGGTAAATGTTCTTCGTGTTTGGTTAATTATCAGGACGCAGGAAGGGAAAGCGCGGAGCC
>CAMNQN010000059.1 GCA_946549155.1 uncultured Lachnospiraceae bacterium
TCCGAATTATTTTCCAGATGCTTGTGGCCCTGCGCGCCCGTCTCTTCCTGCTGTTCTATAGTTGGCTTTAAATAATCAAGCCTCAAATTGTATGCAAAACAGCAAATATCTGCTTCTGCATAAGCTGATTGTATGATAGAAAATACTGAGTCAAATTGTCAGTTTATCAAAAGTGAAAAATTTGTTATCAGGCATATCATTTCAGAACAAATTATCGAAAATGATGAAAAACTGTCAGCTTCGACAGGCACAAAGCCATAGACGGGAGCCGTTGCGTACTACTGGGTTGAATAATAAATTTTTGGCTCCGAAGCAGCTTTAAATATATGGCTTAATCATTTTTCCCGTGCGTATACATTCAACATGTTTTTTAAGGCCGGCTCCGTCCTAGCGTTTCTTGTATCCGGAGCAGTTTTCCAGAGGCATCTGCCCGCCCGGCTCCGCCTTTTCCTGCGTCCTGATACTTAACAAAACCCGAGGAACATTGCCACCAGAACCGCAGCTGCCGTCGGACAGGGAATTTTTGTTTAGAAAAAAGTGTTCTTGTGTTTACCCCAGGAAAGTGTTACAATAAAAAGCAGTGTAGCTATCTAAAACTGGAGTAGGAGAAATCAGATGAAATTTGTTGAAAAAATGTTTGGCACTCACAGCCAGAGAGAACTGAAGAGAATCATGCCTCTCGTGGATGAGATTGAGCGCCTGCGGCCCACCATGCAGGCTCTGACGGATGAGCAGCTGCGGGATAAAACGAAAGAGTATAAGAAAAGATATGCGGAGGGGGAGTCTTTGGACTCGCTGCTTCCGGAGGCCTACGCCACTGTGCGGGAGGCCGGCAAACGTGTCCTGGATATGGAGCATTACCGGGTGCAGTTAATCGGCGGCATCATTCTTCATCAGGGGCGTATCGCGGAGATGCGTACCGGTGAAGGTAAGACGCTGGTATCCACGCTTCCGGCGTACCTGAACGCACTTACCGGTGAAGGAGTGCATATCGTTACGGTCAACGATTACCTGGCCAAGCGTGATGCGGAGTGGATGGGCAAGATCCATGAATTTTTAGGCCTGACTGTTGGATGTGTTCTGAACGACATGGACAATGACGAACGAAGAAAACAGTATAGCTGCGATATCACTTATATTACCAACAACGAGCTGGGCTTCGATTACCTGAGAGACAACATGGTGATTTACAAGGAACAGCTGGTGCAGCGGGACCTGGTATATGCCATCATCGATGAGGTGGACTCCGTGCTGATTGACGAGGCCAGGACGCCCTTGATTATTTCCGGGCAGAGCGGCAAGTCCACGAAGCTTTATGAGGTCTGTGATATTTTAGCCAGACAGATGGTGCGGGGGGAAGCCAGCGGCGAGGTGACCAAGATGACCGCCATCATGGGTGAGGAGATCACGGAGACCGGAGACTTTATCGTGAACGAGAAGGACAAGGTGGTGACCCTCACTGCGGATGGTATTAAGAAGGTAGAGAAATTTTTCCAGATTGAAAACCTTTCCGACGCGGAAAACATTGAGATCCAGAACAATATTATTCTGGCGCTGCGGGCCCATAACCTGATGTTCCGCGACCGGGATTATGTGGTGAAGGACGATGAGGTGCTGATTGTAGACGAATTTACCGGACGTATCATGCCGGGACGCCGCTATTCTGACGGACTGCACCAGGCCATTGAGGCGAAGGAGCATGTGAAGGTGAAGCGGGAGAGCAAGACGCTGGCCACCATCACCTTCCAGAACTTTTTCAATAAATATAAGAAGAAATCCGGCATGACCGGTACAGCCCTGACAGAAGAGCAGGAGTTCCGTGATATTTACGGGATGGATGTTATTGAGATTCCCACCAACCGTCCGGTACAGAGAAAGGACCTGGACGATGCGGTTTACATGACGAAAAAGGAAAAATACCGGGCCGTGGTGGAGGCGGTGAAGGAAGCCCACGCCAAGGGACAGCCGGTGCTGGTGGGTACCATTACCATCGAGGTATCAGAGCTTTTGTCCGGTATGCTGCGCAGGGAAGGCATTCCTCATAAGGTATTGAATGCCAAATTCCATGAGCTGGAGGCGGAGATCGTGGCGGATGCGGGTATTCACGGAGCCGTCACCATTGCCACCAATATGGCGGGCCGTGGTACCGATATCAAGCTGGATGAGGAATCCAGGGCAGCCGGCGGCTTAAAGATCATCGGTACGGAGCGTCACGAATCCAGACGTATTGACAATCAGTTAAGAGGACGTTCCGGACGTCAGGGAGATCCGGGAGAATCCAGATTTTACATTTCCCTGGAGGACGACCTGATGCGTCTTTTCGGTTCCGAGAAGATGATGGGGATTTTCCGGTCTCTGGGCGTGCAGGAGAACGAGCAGATTGAGCACAAGATGCTTTCCTCCGCCATTGAGAAGGCTCAGAAGAAGATCGAGTCCAACAACTTCGGTATCCGTAAGAATCTGCTGGAGTATGACCAGGTGAACAACGATCAGCGTGAGATCATTTACGCGGAGCGCCGCAAGGTGCTGGATGGAGAGAATATGCGGGATTCCATCTTCCGGATGATCACCGATACGGTGGACAATACAGTGGATACCTGCATTGCTGAGGATCAGGAAAACGGCGAATGGAATCTGCGAGAGCTGAATGATCTGCTGATTCCCATTATCCCGCTGGCGCCTGTCACCAGGGAAGCAGTGGCTTCCATGCGGAAGAATGAGCTGAAGCAGTATCTGAAGGAGCAGGCAGTGAAGGCTTATGAGTCCAAGGAGGCGGAGTTCCCGGAGCAGGAGCAGATACGGGAACTGGAGCGTGTGATCCTGCTGAAGGTAGTGGATCGCAAGTGGATGGACCATATCGACGATATGGATCAGCTGCGCCAGGGCATTGGGCTGCAGGCTTATGGCCAGAAGGACCCGCTGGTGGAATATAAGATGAGCGGCTACGATATGTTCAACAGCATGACGGCGGCGATTCAGGAGGATACTCTGAAAATGCTGTATCATGTGAAGGTGGAGCAGAAGGTGGAGCGTGAGGAAGTGGCGAAGGTGACCGGTACCAATAAGGACGACACCAGTGTCCGCGCACCGAAGAAGCGCGCAGATGCCAAGATCTACCCCAACGATCCCTGCCCCTGCGGCAGCGGAAAGAAGTATAAGCAGTGCTGCGGCCGGAAGGCGTAAGTAGCAGCAGGAGAATAGGAAATCAGGAAAGAAGGTGAAGCTGTGGTCGAGCTGGACGAGTTTAAAGCTATTTTAAACAGTTATACGAAACCATTAGTGGAAGTGAGGGATTCACTTTGACCTGCTAAATAAAGAGCAGAGAATCCAGGAGCTGGAGCGGGAGATGGAGGCACCGGATTTCTGGGATAATCCGGAGAAATCCCAGGAATCTATGAAGGTGTTAAAGAGCCTGAAGGATGATGTGGAAGTATACAGTCAGCTGAAGGAGCAGTACGACGAGATCGAGCTGCTGATTGAGATGGGCTATGAGGAGAACGATCCGGCGGTGATTCCGGAGATTCAGGAAACGTTGGATTCCTTTAGGGATACCTTTGACTCCATCCGTATCAAGACATTGCTTTCCGGCGAATACGATAAAGATAATGCCATTGTGACGCTGCACGCCGGGGCGGGCGGCACGGAATCCTGTGACTGGGCGGCCATGCTGTACCGCATGTACACCCGCTGGGCGGACAAGAGAGGCTTCGCGGTGGAGGTGCTGGACTATCTGGACGGGGATGAAGCCGGGATTAAATCTGTTACCTTCCAGGTGAACGGGGAGAACGCTTTCGGATATCTGAAATCGGAGCGGGGTGTCCATCGGCTGGTGCGTATTTCCCCCTTCAACGCGGCGGGAAAACGGCAGACCTCCTTCGTAAGCTGTGATGTGATGCCGGATATTGAGGAGGATGTGGATGTGGAAATCCGGGACGAGGATATCCGGATTGATACCTATCGTTCCAGCGGAGCAGGCGGACAGCACATTAACAAGACCTCCTCCGCCATCCGTATCACCCATTTCCCCACCGGAATTGTGGTACAGTGCCAGAATGAGCGTTCCCAGCACATGAATAAGGACAAGGCGATGCAGATGCTGAAGGCCAAGCTGTATATACTCAAGCAGCAGGAGAATAAGGAGAAGGCCTCTGACATCCGGGGTGAGGTAAAGGAAATCGGCTGGGGCAATCAGATTCGCTCCTATGTATTTCAGCCCTATACCATGGTGAAGGATCATCGAACCAATGCGGAGACCGGAAATGTGGACAGTGTGATGGACGGAAATATTGACCCGTTTATCAACGCTTATCTGAAATGGCTTACCGTGGGGCCGGAGGAAGAATAAGAGAGAGTAAAGAATGCCGCAGAACTCTTTTTGAAAGAAGAGGGCTGCGGCATTTTTGCGTTGCGCGAAAGAGGGAAATATGGTAATATCTTTTCCGGGATTACAAATGTATTTCAGGTACAAACAAAAGGCGGGAAGGGAGAAAAGCAGATGGCAGGAAAATCACAGTATTTTGTGGTGAAGCAAAAGGCTGTGCCGGAGGTGTTGCTGAAGGTGGTGGAGGCCAAACGGCTGTTGGAGACCAGGGCGGCGGAGACAGTGCAGGAGGCTGCCGACCAGGTGGGAATCAGCCGGAGTTCTTTTTACAAGTATAAGGATGATATTTTTCCATTTCATGAGAATGCCAGAGGAAAGACGATCACTTTTGTACTTCAGATGCATGATGAGCCAGGTCTTCTTTCTGACGTGCTGAAAGTGGTGGCGGATTACCGTGCGAATATTCTTACGATCCATCAGAGCATTCCCTGCAATGGAATCGCCTCTACGACCCTCAGTGTGGAGGTACTGCCCTCCACAGGCGACATGTCGGAAATGATGGAAACCATTGAAACAAAAAAGGGCATACAACATTTAAATATTTTGGGTGGTGAATAGAGATGAAGTATATCGTAGTGTTAGGAGACGGAATGGCGGACGAACCCATCGGGAGCTTAGGCGGGAAAACTCCGCTGGAGGCGGCCAGAACCCCCATGATGGATGAGCTGGCAAAAAAATCAGAGATGGGCCTGGTTCACACGATTCCGGAGGGAATGAAGCCGGGGAGCGACACGGCTAATCTGGCAGTGATGGGATATGATCCGAAGATTTATTATACAGGGCGCTCTCCCCTGGAGGCGCTTAGCATCGGCATCCCCATGGAAGCGGAGGATGTGGCGCTGCGGTGTAACCTGGTGACGCTTTCGGAGGAGGAGCCCTATGAGGAGAAGTTTCTGATTGATCACAGCTCCGATGAGATCAGCACAGAGGATGCAGCGGTGCTGGTGGAGACGCTGCAAAGGGAACTGAAACGGGACGGATACCGTCTGTATCCGGGCACCAGCTATCGTCACTGTTTGATCTGGGAGAGGGGAGAGGTGGTGGAGCTGGCTCCGCCCCACGATCATCTGGCCCAGAAGGTGGGCCCCTGGCTGCCAGGGGATCCGATTCTTTTGGAGATGCAGAAGCGAAGCTATGAGATTTTGTCGAAGCATCCCATTAATCTGGAGCGGAAGGCCAGGGGACTGAACCCTGCCAACAGCTGCTGGTTTTGGGGAGCCGGTACAAGGCCTGCTCTCACTGCCTTTGAGGATAATTACCATAAAAGGGGCGTGATGATTTCCGCAGTGGATCTGTTAAAGGGTATTGCGGTGGGCGCCGGCATGAAGAATATTCAGGTGGAGGGAGCCAACGGCGGCCTGCATACGAATTACGAGGGAAAGGCCCAGGCAGCGGTGGATGCCCTGCTGCGGGGCGGGTACGATTTTGCCTACATCCATGTGGAGGCTCCTGACGAGATGGGGCATCAGGGCAGTGCCGAACGGAAGATTGAGGCGATTCAATATCTGGATCAGCGGGTGATCCGTCCGGTGAAGAATCAGATGGACGCCTCCGGGGAGGATTACCGGATGCTGATTCTGCCGGATCATCCTACGCCCATCCGGGTGAGGACCCACACGGCGGATCCGGTGCCATATCTGCTCTATGACAGCACTGCGCTCCAGTCCCATGACTGGCAGTATAATGAGCGGGAGGCGAAGGAGAGCGGCCGTTATATGGCGGAGGGATACCGGATGATGGAGTATCTGCTGCGGTAAGAGTATCATTATATTCATAACGCAGAATATTTTTTTGCGCGGGTCTGGCAAAGGCACAGACAGAGCGGGCCGGGTTGCGGCCATTTATCATGGACAACGGAAGAAACAGAAAGAGAGTGGAGCATGGATATTATTAAGACACTGGCACAGGAACTGGAGGTAAAGAGCTGGCAGGTGGAGGCGGCCGTGGGACTGATTGACGATGGAAACACGATTCCCTTTATTTCCAGGTATCGGAAGGAGGCTACAGGCTCTCTGAACGATGAGGTGCTGAGAAAATTATATGAGCGGCTGAATTACCTGCGCAATCTGGAGGAGAAGAAGGAACAGGTGATTTCCTCCATCCAGGAGCAGGGAAAATTGACGCCGGAGCTGAAGAGAGAGATTTTGGATGCGGCCACCTTAGTGGCGGTGGAGGATCTTTACCGGCCCTACCGGCCAAAGCGGAGGACCAGGGCCACCATTGCCAAGGAGAGAGGGCTGGAGCCTCTGGCTAATATTATACTGCTGCAGCTGACAAAAAATCCCCTGGAGAAGGAGGCAGAAGCCTTTTTATCGGAGGAAAAGGGCGTACTTACGGTGCAGGAGGCCCTGCAGGGGGCCATGGATATTCTGGCGGAGCTGCTTTCTGACCGGGCGGACTGCCGGACCCGGATCCGGGAGATGACCCTGCGGGAAGGGCGGCTGACCTCCGCAGCGAAGGATGAGAAGGCGGAGTCCGTCTATGAGATGTATTATCAGTACGAGGAGGTCCTGACGAAGGTGGCCGGGCACCGGATACTGGCCATTAACCGGGGAGAAAAGGAAAAATTCCTGGTGGTGAAGCTGGAGGCTCCGGAGGAGAAGATTTTATCCTATCTGGAACGTCAGTTAATTACCCGGGATAATCCCATCACCGCGCCTCTGTTAAGGGAGGTGGCCCAGGACAGCTACAAGCGCCTGATTGCCCCGGCCATTGAGCGGGAAATCCGGAATGACCTGACGGAGAAGGCGGAGGACGGTGCAATCTCGGTGTTTGGAAAAAACCTGGAGCAGCTTTTGATGCAGCCGCCCATTTCCGGACAGACGGTGTTGGGTTGGGATCCGGCGTTTCGCACCGGCTGTAAGCTGGCGGTGGTGGATCCCACCGGAAAGGTGCTGGATACCACCGTCATTTATCCCACAGCGCCCACCACGCCGGCCAAGATCGCTGCTGCCAAGGAAACCCTGAAGAAATGGATCAGAAAATACCATATCACCCTGTTTTCCGTGGGAAATGGCACAGCTTCCCGGGAATCGGAGCAAATTATTGTGGAACTGTTTCAGGAGATTCCGGAGAAGGTGCAGTATGTGATCGTCAACGAGGCGGGAGCATCTGTCTATTCCGCCAGCAAGCTGGCTACAGAGGAATTTCCGAATTTTGATGTGGGGCAGAGAAGCGCCGCGTCCATCGCCAGAAGGCTGCAGGATCCTTTGGCGGAGCTGGTGAAAATCGATCCGAAATCCATCGGTGTGGGGCAGTATCAGCATGATATGAACCAGAAAAAGCTGGGGGAAGCCTTAAACGGCGTGGTGGAGGACTGCGTAAATAAGGTGGGCGTGGATCTGAACACGGCCTCTGTGTCTTTGATGGAGTATGTATCCGGCATTTCCAAGGCTATCGCGAAAAATGTGGTGAGCTACCGGGAAGAAAACGGACGCTTTACGGATCGCCGCCAGCTTCTGAAGGTGGCCAAGCTGGGGCCCAAGGCCTATGAGCAGTGTGCAGGATTCCTGCGAATCACAGGGGGCCAGAATCCTCTGGATGGCACCAGCGTACACCCGGAGAGCTATCAGGCGGCAGAAAAACTGCTTGACAGGCTGGGCTACACACTGGAGGATGTGGCAGCGGGGAATCTGAAGGGAATCTCCAAAAAGGTGACGGACTATAAAAGGCTGGCAGAGGAGCTTGAGATCGGGGAACCAACCCTCCGGGATATTGTAAAGGAGCTGGAAAAGCCGGGCAGGGATCCCAGAGAGGAGATGCCAAAGCCGGTGCTGCGCAGCGATGTGCTGGATATGAAGGACCTTAAGCCCGGCATGATTCTGAAGGGAACGGTGCGGAATGTGATTGATTTTGGCGCCTTCGTGGATATCGGCGTACATCAGGATGGTCTGGTACACATCTCCCAGATGAGCAGCAAAAAGTTCATCAAGCATCCCCTGGAGGTGGTGAGCGTGGGCGACATCGTGGAGGTGAAGGTGCTCAGTGTGGATTTGGCGAAGAAGAGAATCGCTCTGAGCATGAAATTATAAAAGGATGGTGGAAAAATGCCCGGGAAGAGGAAAATATATACAATTGATGATATCGCCCGGGAATTGGGCGTGAGTAAAACCACGGTTTCCCGGGCTCTTTCCGGAAAGGGACGGATCGGGGAAGAAACCCGGAAGAGGGTGCAGCAGTTTGCGCAGACCCATGAGTGCCGGGCGGATATCCTGGCGAGGGCGCTTGGGGAGCCGAAAAGTCACAATATAGGACTGCTGCTGCCGTCCCTGTATATTGATGTGGATTTTCCATTTTTCCGGGGATGCGTCAAAAATGTGTATGAGATTGCCTCCCGGGAGAATTATGATGTGATGATAGCCATGGTTGAGGAGGGAAAAGAAGATTCCCGCCTGAAGGAGCAGGTGCTTAACCGGAAGGTGGATGGCGTGATCGTTACCCGCTCCACCATAGACAAATCCATTGTAAACCTGCTTCTGGAGCAGGAAATGCCCTTCGTGGTGATCGGACCTACGGATAACGAGTGGGTTTTGTCGGTGGATAACAGCAACCGGGAAGGGTGCAGGGAACTGACTTCCCTGCTGCTGATGAAGGGAATGCGCAGGCTGGCGATGGTGGGCAGGAGCAGCAGCTATGGTGTGACAGAGAGTAATAAAAGAGGATATCTGGATGCACTGCGTAAATTCGGGATGGATGTGAATGAAAAACTGCTGATTTTGGATGTGGAGAGCCAGGAACAGGTGAATGCGGCGGTGGAACAGGCCGTTCGGGCGGGAGCGGACGGCATTATCTGCATGGATGATCTTCTGGCGCTTCAGACGCTGAAGGCACTGGAGGCGCATAAGATACGCGTCCCCACCGATATGCGTCTGGCCAGCTGCTATGATAATGAGCAGCTGGAAAAGGTATATCCGCCCATTACCAGCGTGCATTTTGATACGGAGGAGCTGGTAAAAAATGCCTGCTGGATGCTTCTGGATGTCATTGAGGGAAGAAGTGCAAAAAAGAAGCTGCCGGCCAATTATCAGGTGATTTTGCGGGAATCTACAAAGGTATAAGGGATAGCCTTCGCACAGAGGTTGCGCAGAAGGAAAGAACCATTGTATAAATTGGCAAAAATACAGATAAAAATTTGGAAAATAGCGCGTATTGACAAAAATGAAGGAAGCCTCCATACTGAAAGAAAAAGCGAAAAAAGGAGGCACAAAAATGATCATACCGCGGCATTATGAGAATCTCAGCGTTCTGCATGAAAATACCATGCCAGAACGCTGTTATTATATACCGGCTTCCCGGGCTATGGATACATTGGTGGAACACCGGGAGGAGTCGGACCGCATGCAGTGTTTGAGCGGGCAGTGGAAATTCCGCTATTACAGCAGTATTTATGAGCTGGAGGACCGGTTTTTTGAGAAGGAGGCGGATGTTAGCTCCTATGACGGGATTTGTGTCCCGGGGATGTGGCAGACACAGGGGTATGATGGGAATCAGTATGTGAATATCCGTTATCCCTTCCCCTTTGATCCGCCTTATGTCCCGCAGGACAATCCCTGCGGCGCCTATGTCTGTGATTTTGAGTATGAAATATGTGAGCAGGCTCCCAGGGCTTATCTGAATTTTGAAGGCGTGGATTCCTGCTTTTATGTATGGATAAATGGAAGGTACATGGGATACAGCCAGGTTTCCCATTCCACCAGCGAATTTGACGTGACGGATGCGCTGGTTTCCGGGAAAAACCGGCTGGCGGTGCTGGTTCTGAAATGGTGCGACGGAAGCTATCTGGAGGACCAGGACAAGTTTCGTATGAGTGGGATTTTCCGGGACGTCTATCTGCTGAAGCGGCCAGAGCAGGGGATTGTGGATTATTTTATCCGGACAGAGCTGACAGGAGCGCCAAAGGACGGAGAGGAAGCGGGTGCAGAGGCCAGAATCGTGACGAAGCTGCGGTACCGGAAAGAGGCGGTGCCGGTGGAGGTGACGCTCTATGACCGGGAAAAGAAGGTGGCGGCCCATCTGTCGGAGGTGTCGGGTCCGGAGTTTGAGCTGACGGTCACGAATCCGGTTCTGTGGAATCCGGAGAATCCGTATCTGTACACCATTGTATTGGAAACGGAGGGGGAAGCGATCGTGGACCGTGTGGGAATCCGGGAGATTCAGATTGTGGATAAGACGGTGCAGATCAATGGAACGCCGATCATCTTCCGTGGGGTGAACCGCCATGATTCCGATCCGGTTACCGGCTATGCGGTCAGCATGGAACAGGTAAAGAGGGATCTGCGTCTGATGAAACAGTATAATTTTAATGCAATCCGCACCAGCCATTATCCCAACGCCCCCTGGTTTTATCAGCTCTGTGATGAATACGGCTTCTGGGTGGTGGACGAGGCGGATAATGAAAGCCATGGGCCCTGTGAGATTTATTACGCGGATAACGATATTGCGCATAAACGGAAGCGTTGGAATGAGGCGATTGCGGACAATCCGGACTTCACGGAGGCTACCGTGGACCGGGTGAGGCGGTGCGTGCACCGGGATAAGAACCGCCCCTGCGTGGTGATCTGGTCCATGGGAAACGAATGCGCTTACGGCTGTACCTTTGAGGAAGCGCTGAAATGGACCAAAAGCTTTGATTCTACCCGGCTGACCAGCTATGAGAGTGCAATTTATCATGGGGATAAGAGAACCTATGATTTTTCCAATCTGGATTTGTATGGCAGGATGTATCCTTCTATGGAGGAGATACAAAGCTATCTGGACCGGGATCCGGAACGTCCCTTCCTCCTGGTGGAGTACAGTCATGCTATGGGAAATGGCCCCGGCGATCTGGAGGATTATTTTTGGAAATTTCAGAAAGAGCCTATGATGTGCGGCGGCTTTGTGTGGGAGTGGTGTGACCACGCGGTGGAGCACGGCCGGGCAGAGGACGGCAGGATCCGCTATTATTACGGCGGAGATCACGGGGAGGAGATTCACGACGGGAATTTCTGCGTGGATGGGTTGGTTTATCCGGATGGAAGGCCTCACACCGGCCTGCTGGAGTATAAGAATGTATACCGGCCTCTTCGGGTGGAGCGATATGATCAGGAAAAGGGAAAAATTACCCTTCATAACTATCTGGATTTCACAGACGCAAAAGATGCGGTATCTGTAAAATATGAGGTAAGCTGCGACGGAGCGGTGACGGAAACGGGCAGCCTGGAGGGAATCTCCATCCGCCCCCACCAGTCAGCGGTGCTGCCTCTTGCGGTGAAGGTGCCAGGGAAGGGAAAAGCCTTCCTGAAACTCTCCTATTATTCCAGCCGGGAGACTCCTCTGGTTCCGGCGGGACATGATCTGGGCTTTGATGAAATGGAACTGAAAAATGAGGATGGAAGGAATCAGACGGCGGTGAAGCTGCTGGAGGCGGCTTTGGAAGGTCATGCGGAAACAAAAATCAGCATCCGGGAGACTGACAGGGAAATCATGCTGAGCAACAGCAGATTCTGCTATCGCCTGGATCGGCGCACCGGTCTTTTTACAGGGCTGGAGTATGGGGGAAGACAGCAGATTACCAGGCCTATGGAGGTAAATATTTGGCGGGCTCCCACGGACAACGACAGGTATATTCGGCAGGAATGGGAACGGGCGGGATATGACAGAGCCTTTGCGCGGGCCTATGAGGTGATTGCAGAGCAGGTGGAAAACGGAGTGGCCCTCCGGTGCAGGATGTCGGTGGCGGCCAGCGCCATTGAGCGGATTCTGGATCTGGATGTGATCTGGAAAATATATGAAAACGGGGCCATCTGGCTTTCCATATGGGTAAAGAAAAATCCGGAGTTTCCCATGCTGCCCAGATTCGGCATACGATTGTTCCTTTCCCCGGACTTTGAGCGGACGCTTTATTATGGAATGGGACCTATGGAGAGCTATCGGGATAAGCACCAGGCGGCCTGGCATGGCCAATTTTCCGCCGCTGTGGAGGAGCTTCATGAGGATTACATCCGGCCGCAGGAAAATGGCAGTCACTTTGACTGCTCCTATGTCATTATGAAGGGGCATGAAAGGACGCTTGCGGCGGTTTCCAGGACGGCGATTTCCTTCAATGCGTCGCTTTATACCCAGGAGGAGCTGACGCAAAAGAAACATAATTTTGAGCTGCGGCCCTGCAAAAGTACGGTGTGGTGCATAGATTATGCCCAAAACGGCATCGGCTCCAACAGCTGCGGCCCGGATTTGCTGCCTCAATATGGCCTGAATGAAAAGGAATTTACCTTTGATATCTGTCTGATACCAAAGACATACTGATACACCGGGCCGCCCCTTTGACTGTTAGAAATTTACCAATTTAACTTCTGCTTCCGGTAGTCCAGAAACATCACATCCTCCGGGATGTCCTCCAGGTGCAGCGCCACCTCCAGAATCCGTCTGGCAGCTTCCTCCGGCGTCAGGGCCGTGGGGGAGTGCCGGGCGCCTTCCCCGCCCATATCTGTTTTCATCCATCCGGGATGATAGCAGAGAATCCGCACGCCCTTTCCGGCAAGCTGATTTGAAAGAATTTTTGAGGCGATGTTCAGTGCCGCTTTGGACATGCAGTAGCCGTATTCCTGGGAACGGCGGCAGTCGGCAATGCTTCCGGCTTCGGAGCTGACATTCAGAAGGAGGGAGCCCGGCTTCAGTGCAGGAAGCGCATATTTCATAACGCGCAGGCATCCCAGCGCGTTGATATTGTAAAGCTGCAGGTACCGGTCCAGATCTGCTTCTTCCAAAGGCACCCGGTCGGACTCAAAAAAGAGTCCGGCCACATTGTAGAGAAGATCCAGGGTTTCGCCGGAGTCTGCCAATGCTTTCATTGCCTGTTCCACTTCCGCTGTATTCCCCAGGTCGCACAGATGGACAGACAGGGAAGGATAACAGTCCGCCAGTTCTTTTAAGGGCTCTGAGTTTTGGCGGGCCAGTCCGTAAACCCGGTCTCCCAATTCCAGATGTTTTCTGGCCACCTGATAGCCCAGTCCCCTTCCACAGCCTGTAACTAATACAAGACGATTCATTCCAGTTCCTCCTCTTCTTTTTCTAAAAGCTCCAGAATCACGTGCAGGGAATCCGCAGCGTCCAGGTAGGCATATTTTCCCCCGGGATATTCTTCCCTTGGCCAGCTGCCCTCCTGCTGCAGGGAGAATCCCAGCGCCTCACATTCTTCCACACAGGCATCCAGATCCTTTACCGCAAAGGAAATATGATGGACGCCCGGGCCATTTTTGTCCAGACATTCCTTCCAGTAGGAGGGGGCATCGCCGATGGGCTGAATCAGCTCCATTTCAATATTGTCAAAGGCAAAGCAGACCTGGCGGATTCGTCCGTGAAGCGGCTTTCCCCGGTAGACAGCGTGGGTCCGCTCATAACCGTAGGATTCCGTGACAGGAAGGCCGGTAACCCCTAAAAAGCGTTCCCAGGCGGCTTTTGATTTTTCCAGGTCACGGGTCAGGATAGCAATCTGTGTGATTCTGTTTTTCTTGAAGTATTTTTCCATAATCCAAATTCTCCTTTTTTCATTTTTATAAAGCTCATCCTGCCGGCTTTTGTGCATATTACACGAAAGCATTCTGAAGGATAACGGGTGCGCAGGCGGTACCTGCGTGGGATGAGACTTAAATTTGCGTAAGTTTATCATAGGAAAAGAGAGAAATCAACAATAAAAAGAGAATTTCCGGAAAAAAGGAGGAAAGCGCGCAACAAGATAGCGCAAAATGGCAGAAATTTCGGTAAAATGTGTAAAAAACATATAAAAAGTCTTGTTAAAAAAGATGAAATTATGCAATATGCACAAAAATAAGTTGAAAAGTGAAATTCATATGTTAGAATGAAGCTACAAGGTAGCAAGTAAAATTACAGTTTTCAGAAAAGGAGGTATTTTTATGAAACATTGCAGGAAACACATGATGGCGATAACTGCGGCGGTATTGACGGCGGCTCTGGCTGTTCCCGCGGGAGCAGAGGGAACGGACTGGGATCTGTCCGGAGAAATTACAGTCACAGCTTGGAACTCTTCTTACACCGCCATTGTGGAGGGTGCGAAACAGTTCATGGAGCTGCACCCGGAAGCGGTTATCAATGTGGAGCAGGTAGCGGACAATACAAAGCTGTATACTCAGCTGACCACCGGAACTGGTGTGCCGGATATTATGCAGTTTCAGAACAGGGACAATCATACGGCTTATGAAAAGTATGAAGGTTCTTTCCTGGATATCAGCGATCTGATGTCTCAGTATGAGGAGGACATTGTTCCTGCGGTGATTCCTCTTTTGAAGGATGGAGACACCTGGCTGTCTGCGCCCTGGGACGTGGCTCCAGCCCTGATGTTCTACCGGAAGGATATTTTTGAGGAGTGCGGAGTGAATCCGGAGGATATTAAGACCTGGGATGATTACATTGAGGCAGGAAAGGTAATCAACGAAAAAACCGACGGAAAAACGAAAATGATGGGCTTTGATTACAATGGAACCAGCAGCTTTGATATGCCGCTGATTATCTTCTATGAGGAAGGCGGTTCCTTCTTCGATGAGGAAGGAAATGTGCAGTTTAACAGCGAAGCAGTAAACACTGCGTTTTCCATTTTCCAGAAGATGGTGGATGCGGACATTACCATCAATCTTCCCAGCGAGTGGACCGACCGAATCACCGCTCTGACAAATGATAATCTGTGTACGGTTCCCTATGGCGTATGGTTTGCC
>CAMNQN010000060.1 GCA_946549155.1 uncultured Lachnospiraceae bacterium
CGTGGTATCCGGAGATGATTTCCAGAGGTATATGGCCATGGGGCCCCGTCTTTTCCTGCGTCCTGCTAATTAACAAAAAAGGCAGATGCACACATGAAGCACGCATCTGCCCTTTTTAGTTATTCCTATCAGGGAATGATGCAGGGTTTACTCTGCGTCAGCCTCGTCCTCAAAAGGAATTACAGCGCCGTCATAGGTTTCATTGATATAATCTTTGATTGCATCTGATTTTAGTACCTGCACTAAGGCTTTGATGCCCTCGTTTTCCTCGTTGCCTTCTTTTACGGCGATCACGTTCACATAGGTTTTTGCAGCCTCGGAATCAGAGGTTTCGTGTACGAGGGCGTCCTGAGCCACGGAGTAGCCGGCCTCCAGCGCATAGTTTCCATTCAGAACGATATAGGATACGTCGGGAGCCATTCTTGCCACCTGCTCTGCGGCCAGCTCTACGATCTCCACATCGTACTGTTTTTCTACGATGTCATTGATGGTGGCTTCCAGTCCGGCACCTTCCTTCAGGGTGATGATGCCGTTATCCTGCAAAAGCAGCAGTGCTCTGGCTTCGTTGGTGGTATCGTTGGGAACGGCGATGGTATCTCCGTCGGCGATATCCTCCAGTGAATCCTTCTGGCCCGCATAGATTCCGAAGGGCTCATAGTGAATGCCTCCGGCATTTACCAGATGGGTGCCGCGGTCTGTGTTAAAGCTGTCCAGATAGGGGATGTGCTGGAAATAGTTGGCGTCAAATTCGCCGCTTTCCACCACCTCGTTGGGGATGATATAATCATCGAAAATCTGAACCTCCAGGGTATAGCCCAGTTCTTCTAAAAGAGGCTTCGCCTGCTCTAAAATCTCCGCATGGGGCGTGATGGAAGCTGCCACCGTGATGGTGGTGTCCTCCCCGGCAAAAGCGGTGGAGCATACGCCCAGAACCAGGGCTGAGGTTGCCAGTACAGCAGTTAATTTTTTCATAATGAATTCCTCCTGTTATATAAAAATTTATTAATACAGCCAGTTTTAAGATTTCCGTTTGTCCAGCCGGTTGGCCAGCGCCATTCCCACAGTCTGTATGATCTGAAACAGCACGATCAGCAGAACTACTGTGACTATCATAATGCTTTCCACCCGCCGGTGATATCCGTAGCGGACGGCGATGTCGCCCAGTCCTCCGGCACCCAGGGCGCCTGCCATGGCGGTATACCCAAGAATCGTTCCAAGAGCGATGGTGGCGTTGACGATCAGGGAGGTGCGGGCTTCCACCAGCAGTACCTTCCATACGATGGTGAAGGTGCCGGCTCCCATGGAGCGGGCGGCTTCGATCACGCCGGTGTCCACCTCCTTCAGAGAGGACTCCACCATACGGGCGATGAAGGGAACGGCCGCCAGTGTCAGGGATACGATGGCCGCATTAGGCCCGTAGCCCTTTCCCACAATCAGACGGGAAAGGGGGATTACCAGGATCAGCAGGATCAGGAAGGGAATGCTCCGCACAATATTGGCGATCACATCCAGAAGCTTATACAGCACCGGATTGGGTTTCAGTCCGTCCTTGTCGGAAATAGTCAGCAGAATCCCCATCGGGAGTCCGAACACATATCCCAAAAAGGCGGAGGCCAGTGTCATGTAAAGCGTTTCGCCGATCCCCTGAATAATCATACTCGTTACTTCCGGACTAAACATCCTCCGTCACCTCCCCGATGGCCAGGCCCCGGTCGGCCAGATACTGTTTCATGGCCTCCACATTGGCGCTGTCCTTGATAAATTCCAAAATCATCTCACCCTTGGCTACGCCGCCCACATTTTTTGTGTCGGCTTTTAAAATGTTCACCGGCTCCCGGAAGGTGAGCACCAGATTGGCAATCACCGGCTCAAAGGCGGAATTTTCCGAAAATACGATCCGGATTTTTTCTCCGCTCTTAATCTTGGAGCGGGGGGCGCCGGTCTTTGCGTCGGAGCCGCTGTCTTTTAGAATCAGCTCCTTTGCCACCGCTGATTTGGGATGGGTAAAGATCTGCTCCACCAGTCCCTGCTCCACCACCTGTCCATCCTTCAGGAGGGCCACATGGCTGCAGATTTTCCGGACCACCGACATCTGATGGGTGATAATCACGATGGTGATGGAAAAACGCTGGTTGATATCCTTTAAAAGATCCAGGATGGAAGCGGTGGTCTGAGGGTCCAGCGCGCTGGTGGCCTCATCGCACAGCAAAATCTTTGGGTCGGAGGCCAGCGCTCTGGCAATGGCTACCCGCTGCTTTTGTCCTCCGGAGAGCTGTGCGGGATAGGCCTGCTGCTTGTCGCTTAATCCCACGATCTCCAGCAGCTCCCGGGCCCGTTCATGGGCCTCCGCCTTCTTTTTGCCCTGAATGTACAGGGGAAAGCACACATTTTCCAGAACGGATTTCTGCATCAGCAGATTAAAATGCTGGAAAATCATGCCAATATCCTGGCGCTGTTTTCTTAATTCCTTTTCCGTGTAATCCCCCAACGACTTGCCGTCGATCAGTACCCGGCCCTGGGAGGGCGCCTCCAGGAAATTCATGCATCGCACCAGCGTGCTTTTTCCCGCGCCGGACATGCCGATGATCCCGTAAATGTCGCCGGAACCGATGGTGAGATTCACGTTTTTCAAAGCTTCCACCGAACCGTCCTTGGCCAGGAAGGTCTTCGACAGATTTTCAACTATGATCTCTGACATATTATTACCGGTTGCGCTTCAACGCAACTTCCTTTCTTCTTCTGTTTTTCGCTAGACACACTATAGCACTTTTACGAAAAAAGTGTTAATTCAAAAAAAATACCGCTGGCTATAGAATTTAACTATAACAAACAGGCTGCTTTTTCTTATTGAAGGGCTTTATTTTTGTAACGGGAGATTTCTTCCAGGTATTTTTGACCCAGAGGGCTGATGGAGGCACCCTTCCTTGCCAGATAGCCGATGGTCATGATTTCGTCGGATTTCAGTTTTACGGCGCAGAAATCGGCAAAGTTCAGCTTTTCGTTGATGATGCCGGAGCAGAGGGTATAGCCGTTCAGGCTCATCATCAGGTTCAGAAAGGTGGCCCGGTCGCTGGCTTTGATCAGCCGTTTGTATTCATAGGTGCTTAAGACCTCCTCGGCAAAATAGAAGGAGTTGTTGTTGCCCTGGTCGAAGGAGAGGCAGGGGTATTCCATCAGCTCCTCCAGCGCGATTTCCTTTCGCACGGCCAGGGGATGGCCGCTCCACATATAGACGTAGATGCTGCATTCCATAAGCCCGTGAAATTCCAGGTTGGATTCGTGGAAGAGCTTGGTCAGCACCTTTCGGTTGAAGTCATTGATATAGAGGATGCCGATCTCACTTTTGAAATTTTTAACATTCTCGATCACATCGTAAGTGGTCGTTTCGTAAATGGCAAATTCATATTCATCCATGCCGAACTGTTTGACCATCTCCACAAAGGCATTGACGGCGAAGGTGTAGTGCTGCATGGAGACACTGAATTTCTTTTTTTGCTGTTCTTTGGCGATATATTTGGCTTCCATCAGCTCATACTGCTCCACCACCTGACGGGCGTAGCCTAAAAATTCCTCCCCCTCGGGGGTGATGGAAATGCCCCGGTTGTTGCGGCGGAACAGCTCCGTTCCGATTTCCGTCTCCAGCTCCTTGATGGAGGAGGAGAGGCTTGGCTGGGAGATAAATAAATTGCGGGCTGCTTCGTTCATGGAGCCGGCCTTCGCCACTGTGATGGCGTAGCGCAGTTGGGACAGAGTCATGGCAAACCTCCTGTTCATTTTTCAGGTTTCTGCGCGGGATATTTTTGCGTATACGAATCTTTAGGCACGCAGCAACAGACTGTTTTTCATGGATATCCTTTTGGCGCATGCGACAGTCTGTTACAGATTTTCCCGAATCTTTATGGAAGCGTCTACATAATATATCTCCTGTTCCGGACGCTCCCCGGTGGTCAGGTAGTCGAAGAGCAGTTCCAGCGGGAGGCTGCCCTGTCTGCGGGGCTGCTGGCTGATGGAAGCGCAGATTAATCCATCCGTCACCAGCTGGCGTACGGTGTCCTCCGCGTCGAAACAGATGACCCGCAGGGAGCCCTCCCTTCCCAGCTCCCGGATGGCACGGCAGCCGCCCTGGACACCGGCGGCCACAAAAAAGATGGCGTCTGCCTCCGGATGCTCCTCCAGGAAGCGGCTGGTGACCGCATAGCTTTCCGCCTCATCATCATGGTTTTTCTGAATATCCAGCACCTGCAGCCCCGGTGCGGTTTCCTTTATCACCTCAAGAAAACCTGCGATGCGTTCCGTGTGGCAGAGTACCTGGGAGGAACCGGTGATGATACCGAGCCGGGCCCTCCCGCCTGTGACCAGGCGCATCAGCCCTCCGGCAGTCCGGCCTCCCTGGCGGTAGTCGCTGCCCACGTAGGCCAGGCGTCTGCTGCCCTGGATGTCCGTGTTGGTGGTGATCACTGGAATGCCCTGGTTGTGGAGCAGGTTGATTCGTTCCACCACGGCGGGATCATTGTAGGGAGTGAGCACCAGGCCATGGATTCCCTCCGCCACCAGCTCCTCCATAGCCGCAATCTGAGCGAAAGCGTCAAAGGGAACCCGGCGGACTAAAACCGTGCAGTCGTAGGCGGACAGCTCCTCCGCCTTCGTATGGATGCCCGCTAGAACCCGATCAAAAAAGGGATTTTCCGGGCCAAAAAGAACAACACCCAGGCGAAGCTTCTTTTTCTGTGCAGCCAGTGCCATGCCGGCCCGGTTAGGCTTGTAGCCCAGAGTCCGGGCGATTTCCAGTACCCGCTCAGCAGTTTCCCGGCTGACAGAGCCCCGGTGATTCAGCACCCGATCCACAGTCCCCCGGGAGACATTAGCTAACTGCGCGATCTCTTTGATGGTAACCATAGAGTTCCTCACTTCCGTATCGTAATTTCACGGCGGCACAGGATGCGCCGGACATTTAAATGCCAGGAACCATAGACGGCTCCTGGAATATGTTTATAAGAATAACACTCCGGAAGCCGGTTCGTCAATGAGGAACGTGGAGATATCTGTTCGTGTATAGTTAATTACCCGAACGCAGGAAGAGGCGGCCCTGCGCGCCCTCCTCTTCCTGCGTCCTGATAATTAATGAAATACAAAAAGAACAAAGCAGCAGCCTGAATAGCTACGTTCAACTTTCCGAATCAGGATTTTGCTTGGTAAATGATTCGGATTTGGGGATATACTAAAGGATAATTATCGTTTATATATTTCAAAAATCAGGAGAAGAGAAGCATATGGGACATTTGTTGGAAAAGACAATGCTGGAGACATTTCGGGAAGAACTTGAGGAGGAGGAAAAAGCAACGGCAACCATTGAAAAGTATGTGCATGACGTAAGCGTGTTTCTGAAATATATGGAGGGGGTAGGCGTAGAAGTTAACAAGGGCATTGTTATTGAATACAAAGAATATCTGATCGATCATTACGCGGCAGTCAGTGTGAATTCCATGCTGGCTGCCCTGAACGCTTTCCTGAAAAAACTGGGTTGGCATGACTGTGTCGTCAAATCGCTGAAAATACAGAAGGAAGCCTTTCGGACCAGAGAGCGGGATTTGACGAAAACGGAATATTACCAGCTGCTGGAAGCGGCCAGGAAAAGAAAAAATACCCGCCTTTACTGGGTTATGCAGGTATTGTGTTCCACGGGGATTCGAATCAGCGAATTAAAATATATCACCGTGGAATCCTTAATCAGGGGGCAGGTGGAGGTAAATTCCAAGGGAAAGAGAAGAACCGTGCTGCTGCCGTCGGTGCTTTGAAAAAAATTAAAAAAATACGTCAAGGAGCAGCAGATTGAGAAAGGAAGCCTTTTTATAACGCGAAGCGGCAGGCCGATGGACCGGAGCAATCATTCCTGATTGCACTGGTCATGGTGATGAGCTTGATCTGCGGGAATGTGTTCTCTGCAATCGCGGAGGAAGCAGAAAGTTCCGGCATGGAAAGCACGGAAGCGCAGGAGGCATTGACAGAAGGCACTGCCCAGAGCGGAACGGAAGCTTATCAGAGCGGGGAGATGGAAGAAACACAGCCTCCGCAGTCAGAAGAAGCGGAAACAGGCATTCCGGAACCGGTGAGAAACGAGTGGGAAACGACCCAGACGGAAACGGAGAGTTCCACGGAGAAGAAAACCTCCACGGAGTCAGAGACCTCTGTGGTAACGGAAGCTTCCACGGAGTCCCTTACAGAGAAGGAGACCTCCCCAGAAACAGAGAAGCTGACGGAGGGAACTGGGCAGGAAGAGGGTTCCACAGAAGCTCAGACTCCGGAAGAGCAGGCAAGACCGGAATTTACATACAGGACAGCCCTGGATGGCATAGAGGTAGCAATCTATGCCCCGGAAGGAATTTTGCCGGAAGGAACAACGGTGACGGTGGAGCCGCTGGGAGAGGATGTGCTGGAAAATGTGGTTCAGTCCATTACTGATCTGCTGGCGGAGGAGAAAGAAATCGTACAGCTTGTGGGATTTGACATCTGTTTCTTCGATCCCGATGGAAAGGAACTGCATGACCTGGACGGAAAAGTAGAAGTTACGTATTCCGGTATCGAGATCCCGGAGGAAGCGGAAGAGGCACAGGTGTTCCATGCGGACGAGGAAGGCAATATTACGAATACCCTGATGGAGGCCGCGGTACCGTCAGAAACCGTGGAGTTTGCATCGGATCAGTTTTCGCCTGTGGTAGCGGCGTTCAGCGGGGCGGCGGACAGCGGGATTTCTACATTGTCGATTTCCGGTGATAAAACGGTCGCTGTGGGGGAGACGATTACCTTAAGCTCCAACTATAGCAATCCATGGTATACATGTGAGTGGAGTACTGCTAATTCGAGTATAGCAAGCATTGAGTTATCAGACGGGCAAACAGCAATGGTGAGAGGTGTGTCCCCGGGGACAGTTACAATTTCTTACGGATGCTCCAGATGGGGGCACTTTTATGGAGATACTTATACTATAGAAGTAACAGGGAACGAAGGTGCAATCGTATATTTTCTGTTATCGCCCACCAGTGATCCGGATAGTAATGCAACAAATCAATGGGGATCGGCTGTTCAACCGCGCAATGAGAATGCAATGGTGAATACGACCGGAGCGGTATGGACGGGGTCAGAAGAGAAAAATATTTTCAAAAAAGATGCGAATCTTACATCCTATATTATTTCCTGGCCAGACGGTTCTCAGGGCTCCACCTGGACATTAACAGATAAGACTCTTTATGCAACGGCGTTTAAGGAAGTTTACAACAATTACAGGACGGAACTGGAAAACACTCTTGGAATAACGGATTTGAAGCAGGATGATATTGAGGAAATTACATTAATTCCTTATAAAATATCCAGAAACAACAGTTCAAGCCCTGATAAGCATATCGATTGTACCATCAGTGTGAAATGCAAAAGAGCGTATGTTGCGCGTTTCAATGTGTGGTGGCCAGGAGATGCCGACTACACAAATGTGAGCGCTGAAAATAAAAGGATTGATTTTGATGAAAAGGGCACATCCACGCCAGAGAAGATTTTCAAATATTCAGGGGCAGAAGAGGTTCCTGAAACCAAGGTAGGTCCGGATGGCATTACTTATCGTTTCGATGGTTGGTACAACAAGGCGAATGATAAAGTGACAGAGGATAGGTGGCCATATATACCGGACACGGACGAACTGGCTGACGGTATGGTGAATTTTTACGCAAAGTATGTTCCAGCGTATATCGATATCAAGGTTGCGAAGAAAGTTACCGGAAGCATGGGAGACAAGACGAAATCTTTCCAGTTTACCTATAGCTTTGGCGATAAGGACAGTGAAAAAGGCAGCTTCCCTTTGACGGATGGCGGAACGACAACGATTTCAAATGTTCCGATTGACGCAGTCCTGACTCTGACAGAGACAAATGCCAGCGATTATATCACTACTGCATTTCTACAATAAAGCGATTTTTGATGAGATGGGTGTCGCGTATCCGGAGGAGGGCTGGAGCTGGGAGGACTTCCTGGAGACGGCGAGAGCACTGACAAATGAGGAGCATTATGGCTATGCCTCGAGACCGGACAGCATCGCCTACAGAAGCTTTGTTTTGGCGAACGGCGGAAGACTTGAGACGGATGATCTGACCCTGGCCTGCTTAAATGAGCCGGAGGCAGTGGAGGCATTCCAGTTTCTGCATGATCTGATGTACGTGGAAAAGGTTTCTCCGGTTGCCTCTGAGATGGTTGAGATTCAGGCGTCCGACATGTTTAAAAATGGTATGGTTGCCATGGTGGCAGATGGTTCCTGGATGCTCAATGGATATGTGGAAGCCATGGGAGAGGATCTTGGCATTATGGAAATGCCGCTGAGGGACGGACAGCGCGGCTGCGCATCCAGCGGCCTTGCATACAGCATGTCCGCAAACGGCGCCAATATTGATGCGGCATGGGAGTTCTGTAAATTCGCAGGAACCAAGGAAGCGCAGGATGCGGCATCTATCGCGGCGATTCCGGCGAACCTTGACTCAACGGAGACCTGGGTGGAACAGTACAGCCAGTATGAGGGTGCACATTACCTGACAGACTGCATTGAATACGCGGTGTCCAATCCGATGTACGCAAATGGAACCAGTGCGGAGGGTGAAAATATCAATCTTGATTATGTAAATAAAGCATGGTTAGATGAAAACGCAGATATCCAGGCAGTTATGGATGAATGCGTTCAGGCGATCAGCGATACCATCAATAACGCTGGTTAAGAAGCCGGAGGCAGCTGTTTCGGAAGGGGTGCCGCGAAATGCAGATGGGGTTGTTTCCAATACGGACCGGCATTTTGCGGCGCCCCGCTTTGCTTTCATGAAAAAGAGGTGATAAAGATTGAAACACAGCGTAAAGAAAAAGGAGTGGTTTTGGGCGTATGTATTTATCACTCCTATGGTACTGGGCACACTTATTTTTGGAATTTTTCCGATTATTTATTCCTTTAAAATATCTCTGACAAAATGGGACGGTATCGGGGAGAGCGTATATGTGGGAGTCCAGAATTTCGTGAACCTGCTGAGCAATGAGAAATTTAAGTTTGAAGTAAAAAATACCTTTGTATATACGATTTTCTATGTACCGGTTTCCCTTGTGCTTTCCGTGATTGTGGCAGAGCTCCTGAATCAGAAAATCAGGGGAAAAGAAGTGTTCCGCGTGATTTATTTCCTTCCCAATATCGTTATGCCGGCGGCAGCGGCAATGATCTGGAGATTCATGCTGAACTCGAAGTACGGCATTATCAATATTGTGCTTGATTTCTTCCATCTGCCTACGCCCAGCTGGGTGGCGGACCCGAAGTTTATCATGGCGGCGGTCATTCTTGTCAGCGTTTGGAGTGCCATCGGGTATAATGCGATTATTCTGCTGGCGGGGCTCCAGGGAATTTCCAGAGACATCTACGAGGCGGCGAAAATTGACGGCTCCGGTGCGTTTTCCACCTTTATCAAAATTACCGTTCCGCTGGTTTCCCCCACCCTGTTTTTCCTGCTGACCATGGGGGTGATGAACGGGCTGAAGGCATTCGACATTATTTTTATGTTTGTTCAGAATAATGCTGCCGGGCCGCTGCAGGATGCCACAAGAACCATGGTATACGGTATTTATGAGAGCGCGTTTCGCTATATGAGAATGGGAGACGCGTCCGCGGAAGCCATTGTTTTATTTGTTGTGATTATTCTTGTGACGGCGGTTCAGTTTAAGCTGCAGGATAAATGGGTGCACTATGAGTAAGGAGAGGGGGAGATGGCCATGAAAAGAAGAAAAATGGAAATTGGAAGGCTGATGATATACGTCATATTGCTTCTGGGATCCGTGATTATGCTGGTGCCTTTTTTGTGGATGGTGCTCACCTCTTTCAAAACCTACAAAGAAGCGGTATCGGTTCCGATTGTATGGTTTCCGAAGGTATGGCAGGTGAAAAATTATGTGGAAGTGTTGACAGTACTGAATTTTCAAAGTATTATATAAATACCATTCTTGTCACACTTGTGACGGTTACTTTTATGATGTTTTTTGGTTCCCTGAGCGCGTATGCCTTCGCCAGGATGGAGTTTCCTTTCAAAAAGGTTATTTTTGCCGTCCTTATGACCGTATTTATGGTGCCGGCCCAGCTGGTTATGATTCCCAAATATCTGATTATCAGCAAGCTGGGGTGGGTGGATACGATTTTGGGAATTGCGGTTCCCAATATTTTCAGCGTATACACGATGTTTCTTTTAAAGCAGTTCTTTTCCGGCTTGCCCAAGGAGCTGGAGGATGCGGGGAGAATCGATGGCTGTTCCTATTTCCGGCTATATTGGAATATTGCGGTTCCGTTATGCAAAAGCGGAATGGTGGCGATGACGGTGTTAAATGTTCTTTGGGCGTGGAATGATCTTTTGTGGCCCCTGATTGCCACCAGTACGGATAAACTGCGGGTACTCTCGGTGGCGATGGCGACCCTGCAGGGGCAGCATGGTACGGATTATCCTGTTTTGATGGCGGCAAGCGTATTGGCGGTAATCCCCATGGTGATTATGTATATTGCGGGCCAGCGGTATTTTATAGAAGGGATTGCGTTTACCGGGGTGAAAGGTTAAAAATGGTTTTTCGGAGGCATGCGTTTAAATTAAAAATTATTGGTTTATTGCTGGTGTTTACCCTGATTCCAATGCTTTTGGCCAACAGAATCTGGTATCGCACCGCCACGGAAAGCGTGGAAAAGCTGGCGCTGGAAAAGTCGGAGAGTACGCTGCAGCAGCTGAGCATGAGCATACAGAACTTCGTGAACGGCATTGAGATCAGCGCCATGAATGTGGTGTGCGATGACGAGGTAAAGGAAATTCTGCATTCCGGCAGCACGCTGGATGTGGAAGCTTACAAGGCAAACCAGGAAAAGCTGGAGAGAAAGCTGAATATGGCCGTCTACAACAATATGACGATCTCCCGGATTTCCATGATCACGGACCTTTACCATGTAGATTCCACCGGTGAAAAAATCAATATTGATAAATTTGAACGGGAGGACTGGTATCAGAGCTTTAAGGCTTCCGGGAAATTTGTGGATTTCACAGAGATTTACAAGACGGATTACGGCCATGGAAAGCAGGAGGCCACCATCGCCTATCTGCAGAGAATCACGCGGCCGCCCACGGTGCAGATGACAGGGGTATTTGTGGTTGAGATCCGCTATTCGAAGATCAAAAAGCTGTTTCGGGATATTGTGGAAGAGGGAGAGAATCAGCTGTTCGTGCTTGACAACGACAAAATTATTTATTCTCCGGAAGGGTATTTTGGCGCATCACAGCTTTCCGACGGACAGAAAAGGCTGATAAAAGACGCGGGAGAGCTGGAGAACGGTGAAAATTACTGATATCAGAATAAGGATTACGTGCTGATAAAAAAAGGGATTTAGAGTACGGGCTGGACCGTGCTGGAATTGCTGGATAAGAACTCGCTCTTTTCTGCGGAAAACCAGACGATCAACCAGCTGAATCTGATGATCCTCTGCCTTGTGGCTGTATTGGCGGCAGTTGCCCTGCTTATGCTGTTTTACATGCTAAAGCCGCTGTACCAGATCGAACGGTATATGCGGAAAATTCAGCAGGGTCAGTTGGAGGTACGGTTTGAACATATCACAAGGGATGAGTTCGGACAGATCAAGGCCGGTTTTAACAGGATGATGGATCATATCACAAAGCTTCTGACGGATATCGAGAAAAAGGAGGAAGAAAAACGGGAGATTGCGGTTCAAACCCTGAGGGCACAGATCACGCCGCATTTTCTGTACAATACGCTGAATATCATTCGCTGGAAGGCGGTATTGGCGGGAAACAATACGGTTGGCGATATGATTGTGACGCTGATCCGCGCCATGGAATTTAACGGAAACCGGAAGGAGGAGTTCGTCACCATCCGGGATGAGATCGATAATGTGCGAAATTATATTCGGCTGCTGGAGTACCATTATGAGGGTCAGTTTGAGGTGGTCTGGGAGCTGGATGAGATGGCGATGGAGTGTTACATATGCAAGCTTTTGCTGCAGCCGCTGGTGGAGAATGCTGTATTCCATGGTATCATACCGAAGAAGGAAAAGGGAATCATCCGGATCGGTGTGAAAAGGGAGAAGGAAGAGATTGTATTTGAGGTTGCGGATAATGGAGTCGGAATGACGGAGGAACAGGAGGAGAAGATTTGCCAGGGCATCGGTTTTTCCAATGTGAACGGCAGGCTTCAGTATTATTTTGGAAAAGAGCATGGGATTATCCTTCACAATGTGCGGGGGAAGGGAGTTGCCCTGTGTTTTTCCATACCGGTTATTGAGGCCCTGCCCTATGACCGGGCGGTACTGCGGGGAAAGGAGGATGGCCTGTGCTGAAGGTACTGATAGTGGATGATGAAGTGATTTTCCGCCTTGGAATCCGTTCCAGCGTGGCCTGGGAGAAGCTGGACTGCGTCGTATGCGGGGAAACCGGCAATGGGGAAGAGGCCGTCAGAATGATAGGGGAAAAGCATCCGGATATCGTATTTTTGGATATTAAAATGCCGGTTTTGGATGGAATCGGGGTGCTGAGGCAAATGTCCGGCAGGTGCAGGGATAGTTTCTTTGTGATCCTAAGCTGTTTTAATGAATATGAGTATGTGCGTGAGGCGATGAAGCTGGGGGCCTATGATTATCTTTTCAAGCCGGTTATGGGAGCGAAGGAGCTCACCGATATGGTGAAGGAGATTCGGGAGCAGGCCATTACGAAGAAAAGGGCGGAAACGGAAAAAGAGAATGCCGATCTTTCCCGGAAGCTGGAGATTTTGAAGCGGGGCGCCCTGTGTGAGCTGACGGCGGAGGATAAGAGGAGCTTTGCCCTGTTGGATCCGGTGCTGTGTGGACAGCCCTTCCTTGTCCTGGGAATCCAGATGACAAGGGATGGGGCGCTCTCCTATGATTTCGAGACGATGTATGAGCAGATCTTCGGACAGATTCAGGAAGCGTTGGCGCAGAAGAATCCGGGTGGGGTGTATGAGCTGCTGAGAAGCCTGAAGAAGGATATTCTGATGCACAAATACTACAGCATTCAGGATTACTGCCATTTCCTGGCTGCCAATATGATTGCCTTCATGCGCAGATACCAGGGCGGGCGGATTCTGGAGGAGCTTCTTCTGGAGGATTACAATCTGATCTCCAATCTTTATCACCAGATCAGCATTGACCGGGCCAACGAGGAGTTTTTGCGGATACTTCAGATCTGTTTCCGGGAAGTACATGGCATATCGGTTCCCCGTATCCAGGAGACTCTGGTGGAAACGGCCCTTCAGTATATGCAGGAAAATTACAGGAATAAGATTTCCCTGGATGAGATCGCAGCCCATCTTCATATTAATAAAAATTATTTCTGCAAGATATTTAAGCAGGAAACAGGAAACAATCTGGTGAACTATCTGACGGAGCTGCGGCTGGAGAAGGCGACGCAGCTGCTGGAGAACACAGACAAAAAGGTTTATGAAATCGCGGAGGAGGTGGGATTTTCCAGCTACCCGTATTTTTGCAGAACCTATAAAAAGTATCGGAATATCAGTCCGACGGAAGTAAAAAGAAATTTCTATCAGAAAAGTGACAGGGAGGAAGAATAGCGATGTATTGCGCAAAGGAGAACAGGTATGATTCGATGCAGTATAACCGCTGTGGGAAAAGTGGTTTAAAATTCTCATTTTTATCTTTGGGATTGTGGCATAATTTTGGCGCGGAGGATTCCTTTTGCAGCGCCAGGGAGATGATTTTAGGCTCGTTTGATATGGGGATCACCCATTTTGACATCGCCAACAATTACGGGCCCCCTGCAGGAACCGCGGAGGAAACCTTTACAGACGGCCCGGGATCTGGCGCTGGCTTATTGCAGAGAGTCCGGTATGAAGCTGGAGATCAGCGCCCATATGGATCGGAGGGAGGCGCTGCCGGGCGCGCAGTATGTGATCTGCGCGGTAAAGGTGGGGGGCTACGGGCCCCTGGAAAAGGAGCGGGAGATTGCCAAAATGCGGGGATTTTACAGAGGAATCGGGGATCGCGTTTCCTGTTATTACGGCGGTATCGGAGCGTATCATCAGATCCATTTTCTGGAAGGGCTGGCCAGGGACATGGAGGAATTGTGTCCGGATGCCTGGCTGATTCAGACAGCGAATCCCGTATTTGAGGGCACAAATTATATTGCGAGGCATTATGGAATCAGGATGGCGGGTGTGTGCCACGGACATAATGCGTATAAGGAGATTGCGGCGGAGCTGGGCCTGGAGCTGGATAAGGTAAACGCGGAGGTGGTGGGCTTCAACCACTGCATATGGCTGAATCAATTTACCTATAAAGGAAAAAACGCGTATCCCCTTCTGGATCAATGGATTCAGGAAAAGGCGGAAAGCTATTGGGCGGGGGAGCGTTATCTGGATCCGGACAGAGTATTTTCCCCGGATCAGCTTTCCCGGGGAGCCATTGAGACTTACCGTCTGTACGGGGTGATGCCCATCGGGGATACGGTGCGTTCCGGAACTCCCTGGTGGATGCATACGGATTTTGAAGAGAAATGTAAATGGTTCGGAAAGAACGGCGGCTTCGATTCGGAAATCGGCTGGAAGAGCTACCTGGATTCCAAGGTGGATATGCAGAGCCGGCTGGAGGAGATTGTAAAATCCGGAAAATCGGTTATGGAGGAATACCGCCCGTCGGGAACCCAGGAACAGCACATTCCGCTTATTGATTCTCTGGAAAACGGAACGGAGCGCATTCTGACGCTGAACGTGCCCAACAATGGCTCCATTGAGGGGATACCGGATGATATCTTTGTGGAGATTCCGGTTTTATGCAACGCCAATGGAATTCACAATATGAAAATCGGGAAGCTTCCCTATAAGGTCATGAACCAGGTGATTCTGCCAAGGCTGGCGGCGGCACAGAGCATTAAGATCGGAAGAGCACACGTCTGAACTCCAGTCA
>CAMNQN010000061.1 GCA_946549155.1 uncultured Lachnospiraceae bacterium
GAAGCAGTTTTCCAGATGACAGGGTCGGCTCCGCGCTTTCCCTTCCTGCGTCCTGCTAATGAACAAAACACGAAGAAAAGCGACACCTGAAAAGTAATAACGGCTGTTGTATTTTGCAGGTGAAAATGGTAAAATGAAAATCAGATAGTATCCGGAAGGATGTTAGGCATGCAATATCATATTTGGAATGGGGAGGTATACCTATGGATGAAAAGCTATATGATATGATGGATTGGGCAGGTATTGAGGGTGTGGTTTATTCGGAGGAGGATCACCCCCACGATTTGCTGGGTCCCCATTTAACGGAAGAAGGAGTGCTGATACAGACCTTTATCCCCACGGCGAAGGAGATTTCCGTGGTGGTAGAGGGTGTGAAAAAGACTTACCCTATGGAAATGGAGGACGAGGCGGGATTTTTTGCCGTGCTGCTTCCCAGAAAAAAGATTCCTTCCTACAAGCTGCTGGTGACCTACGATGATGATTCGAAGCAGGAGCTTTGGGATCCCTACTCCTTTGCACCGCAGATTACGGAGAAGGAGACGAAGAAATTTAACGCGGGTATCTGCTATGATATATATGAAAAGCTGGGCGCGCATCCCATGACCATCGGCGGCGTTTCTGGCGTATACTTTGCGGTCTGGGCTCCCAATGCGCTGCGTGTCAGTGTGGTGGGTGATTTTGTACTGTGGGATGGCCGCAGGCTTCCCATGCGCCGACTGTGGGATTCCGGTATCTTTGAGCTGTTTTTGCCGGGGCTGGAAGAGGGCGCTATTTACAAATATGAGATTAAGGCGAAAGGCGGCATGACCTATTTAAAGGCGGATCCTTACGCAAACGCGGCGCAGCTGCGCCCGGAGACAGCCTCCGTGGTGGCGAATCTGTGTGATTTTACCTGGACGGATGAGACGTGGATGAGCGCACGGAAAGCGATAGATACGAAAAAGCAGCCCATGTTTGTGTACGAGATGCACCTGGGCTCCTGGAAAAAGCCGGAGGATGGCCGGTATTTTTACAATTACAGAGAATTGGCGCCCATGGTGGCGGAGTATGTCAAGAGTATGGGCTATACCCATATTGAACTGCTTCCGATTATGGAGCATCCCCTGGATGCTTCCTGGGGGTATCAGGTGACAGGATATTATGCGCCCACTGCCCGCTACGGTTCTCCCAGGGATTTTATGTATTTCATGAATTATATGCACGAACAGGGCATCGGGGTGATTTTAGACTGGGTTCCGGCTCATTTCCCCAGGGATAATCATGGCCTGGCGGCCTTTGACGGCACCTGCCTGTATGAGCATCTGGATCCGAGGCAGGGTTCTCATCCCCACTGGGGCACTTTGATTTACAATTATGGCCGGCCGGAGGTGAAGAATTTCCTGATTGCCAATGCGCTGTTCTGGGTGAAGAAGTATCACGCGGACGGCATCCGCATGGATGCGGTGGCTTCCATGCTGTATCTGGATTATGGAAAAAATGACGGCGAGTGGGTTGCCAATATCTATGGCGGCAATGAAAATCTGGAAGCGGTGGAGTTCTTAAAGCATCTGAATTCCATCTTTAAAAAGCAGACCGACGGCGCGCTGCTGATTGCGGAGGAGTCCACCGCATGGCCGAAGATTACCGGGGCGCTGGATGACGGCGGTCTGGGCTTCGATTATAAGTGGAATATGGGATGGATGAACGATACGTTGGGCTATATGCAGTTGGATCCCATTTTCCGCAGCTATCACCACAATGATCTGACGTTCAGCATGATCTATGCCTACAGCGAGGATTTTGTGCTGTCTCTCTCCCATGACGAGGTGGTGCACGGGAAGGGCTCTATGATCGGTAAGATGCCTGGCCGGCGGGAACTGAAGTTTGCGAATCTCCGGGCCCTCTACGGCTATCTGATGACCCATCCGGGAAAGAAACTGCTGTTTATGGGACAGGATTTTGCTCAGTTCCATGAGTGGAATGAAGAGAAGGGACTGGAATGGGAGCTGCTGGAGCAGGAAGAGCATCGGAAGATGCAGGATTACATGAAGGCGCTGCTGACGCTCTACCGGGAGAATCCGGCCCTGTATCAGATGGATTACCAGCCGGAGGGATACGAGTGGATTAACTGCATTGCTTCCAATGAAAACCTGCTGGTCTACATGAGAAAAACGGAGAAGGAGGACGAGACGCTGCTGGTGGTGTGCAATTTTTCACCGCTGGTGTACGAGAATCGCAGAATCGGCGTGCCCTTCCACGGAAAATATAAGGAGATTTTTAACAGTGACAGGGCAGAGTTCGGCGGCACCGGCGTGGTGAACCTCAGGGTTAAGGTGTCGAAAAAGGAGTCCTGTGACGAGAGGGAAAATTCCATCGTTATCAAGGTTCCGCCCATGGGCGTGTCTGTATTTGCCTGTACGAGGGTGAAGGAGACGGCCTCCGCCAATGCGACAGCAAAGGCGAAGAAGAAGGCGGCGGCGAGAAAAGCGGTGTCCGGAAAGATGGCGGACAGTGGGAAGAGTCCGTCGGCAGGAAAGAAGGGAGCTTCGAAAAAAAGCCTGAAGGAAGAATTGGAGCAGAAAATAGCGGAAGAGGAGAGGAAGGATTGAAGGAGAAAAAACAGATTCAGGATCATGGGAACCAGATGCACACTCACGTAAGGCCGGACGGCACCGTGTATGAGCATGTACATATTCATGATGCTTCCGGAGGGGAACAGCCCCACAACCATACCCATACGCACACCCATGAGAATACGAAGGCTGTTTTGAACCGTCTGTCCAAGGCCATCGGCCATCTGGAATCCATAAAAAAAATGGTGGAAAGCGGAAGGGACTGCAGCGAGGTCCTGATCCAGCTTTCCGCTGTGAAAGCGGCCCTCAATAATACGGGAAAGGTGATTTTACAGGATCATATCCAGCACTGTCTGGTGGATGCCATTGAGAGCGGGGATATGGAGGCGATTGAGGAGCTGAATAAGGCGATTGACCGGTTCATTAAATAAGGATAGTTCAGACAGGGGAAGCAAAATGAATCAAGTGATAATTCGTATTTTGAATCAGGACGGCACGGTAAAACTGGAGCAGGCGGGCCAGAATCACAGCGAACTGGTGTGGTATGGAAGCTATGAGCCGGGAGATCGGATAGAGGTGCAGCTGAAAGCGGGCTGCTTTGCCAGAATTCAGGCGGACACCCTGATTGCTCCGGCACTTATCTACACGGCGGATGGAACCTTCCGCTTTGAGGTCCCCTTCGGCAGGGCCAAGGAGGCCTATCCCCAGGAAGCTTTTACGGGGCCGGTTCATCAGCTGACGGCGGAATATGTGGATAAGCCGGCAGGGCGGAGATATTTAAGCGAAAATCCTCTGGATGTAAGGGGCGAGACCGCGGTGTATCCCCACTGTACGGCCAGCATAGAGACCAGAGGAGAGTCAGTATTTGCGGCAAGAAATACCATTGACGGGCTCCTCCTTACTTCAGGCCATGGTTTCTGGCCTTATACCTCCTGGGGCGAGGGGGAGGATCCGGATGCGGAGATTGTGATCTGGTTTGGAAGAGACGTTCTGGTGGATGAGGTGCAGGTATTTCTGCGTTCAGACTTCCCCCACGACAACTACTGGAAGGAAGCGCTGCTTACCTTCAGTGATGGCTATGAGCTTCCCATCCGGCTGGAAAAAACGGGCGGGTGCCAGAGCTTTTCTCTGGATCAGGAGCATGAGGTGACCTGGGTAAAAATGCGGAAATTTAAGAAAGATGAGAACGATCCCTCCCCGTTTCCTGCATTGACTCAGTGGAGAGTATGCGGAAGAGAAAAATGATAGTATAGGCGGCGCGGCATCCGAAGAGATACCACGCCGTTATTGTTCTTCGTGTTTAGTTAAATACCAGGACGCAGGAAGAGGCGGGCGCGCAGGGCCACAAGCATCTGGAAAATAACTCCGGATGCCAAGAAAATCTAAGATGCAGTCGGACGAAAATTTCGGGCACCGGAGCGGTTCGCCGGGAAATCCTGATGATATCCCAGCTCTCCCGGAATTTTCGTCCGCCTCCATCTAAGATTTTCTATGGTATCCTCCGAATTATTTTCCAGCGGGATCTGTCCGCCCGGCCCTGTCTTTTCCTGCGTCCTGCTACTTAACAAAACACGGAAGAACAGTGGCGCCTAAACGGATTTTTTTCTTTGACATATCCGTTATTTCTAACATATAATTACAGCAGGAAACTTGTAAATAAGAGCAGGAGACAGTTAAGTTCTTCTGCTCTTATTTGTCATAAAGTACATAGGATTGTTGTCATTATTTCTCAGATTTTGGGGACAAAAAGAGGTAAATTCGAGGACATTTTTACGCTATAGTTCGTCCGGCATGGTATAATTAAAAAAATGGAGAGAAAAAGGATGGATTTAAAGAATTATGCCGCGGAGATTGACCAGATTTCCTTTGCCCTGAGTCTTCTGCAGTGGTAAAATCTATGGCATTGTAGGGCACAATGGTTCAGGAAAAACGGTGCTTTTAAAATGTATTTGCGTATTTTTAAAATACGATGAGGGAGAAATTTTGTTTAAGAGGAGAAAGATAGGAAAAGATATGACAATGATACAAAATGCAGGGGCTATTATCGAGGAGCCGGCGTTTTTACGGAAGTGGAGCGGATACCGTAATCTGGAATATCTTTATGGTATCCGGAATTCTCCTGACCGCAAATATCTATCAAATATAATGCGTATGAGGGAGTTATTTCTGAATGCGAAGGAAAGCGGAAAGATGATGTTATTGGACAGTCACAACAAAGACGACATCGATATCCTTTGTGATGAGGTATATGAAATGGAAAATGGTCATATGGAACGTATTCGTTAGGAAATCAGTGAAGATGTTGTTCAGCCTGCGGGAAGTGTTGGGGATCACTTTTTATTATTTCCTTTGTCTTTTTATACTGATCCAATAAATGTGACGACGAAGGAAAATCTGGAGCAAACCGGAATTGATGTAAAAGTAGCCGACACCTCAGCGAAGAGATAAAACGTATTAAACCTATGCAGATGATGACAGGCGGATGGAATCCTATGAAGAAAAGGTGAAAAGACGGCTTTCAGGACTGATGAATGGAGGGATTCCGTTAATTTCCAGCAGATTAGCCGTAATGGATGGGGCGCTTGAATTTGCTGAATATATGGCAGCGGAGGGATACGGTAATGAAGCTTAGAAGGATGGTAGAAGTTTATTTAACAAATAATTCTTTCCTGTATGGAAGGATACGAAAGGAATTGGATGAGATGGAAATACCCTATAAAACGAAAATAGTTAACAGCGGAATGCAAAATCGTATAAGGGGAACTTTTGTTGGACGTGTGGGAGAAAAGTGCAATATAGAAAATATGTATTATATTTATGTATATAGAGAAGATGTGGATTTTGTAAAGAGAATAATTGCAGAATGTCGCCGGAGATAAAAAAGTATAATTCATGTTACAAAAAACGTATATTTTGAGGAGGAAGCGGACACTGAAAAATTTTATTTCAGTAATCAGCAAAAGAAAAAAGCGGCGCTGCCGTTGCTTAGCGCGTTTTGTATTTTTTTAAATGGCTATGTCGTTTTTGCAGCAGGAACCAGTGTTCAGGAAAAACGGACAAGCATTTTGAGTGGAGTAAGGAAAATGATCAGCTATATGAAAAATGGGGCGTGGGAGACGATTCCTATGGGGAACAGGCTCAGAAGATTAAGGATGGAGAACTGCCTGTTATAGGCGGAGTAATGGATGCCCAGTTTGGCGTGGTATCTGTAGCCGAGTGTCTGGCCGCCCAGGGGGAAGAAGCGGTGTTTTTTCTGTATCCCAGTGAATTGGGAAGCGGAGTGGCTGGGATATGCAGTTATGCGGCCATAAACGCCAACAGCAAAAATCAGTATAACGCATTGAGTTTCTCAAGCTGCTCTTATCGGAAGAGATGCAGTCCCAGGGATATTATCCTGACGGCAACAGCCTGCCGGTGCGCCGGGGAAAAGAGCTTCTGGCCAATGTATTGAAGCTGCGGATGGAGGAGCTTACCGAGCCCTATGCTTTTGATGGAACAGAATTGACCTTCGATTCGCTGCTTGCTGTTTTGGAAAGGATTACCACTGGAAGCCATTCAGCAGATTTATTATCTGCCGGTTAGCGGAGATTTGGCTTTTCATGATTATTATGGCCAGTATGCAGCAGATGCGCTGACATATGAGGAGTTTGCGGATACCGTCACGGAGGGGCTGGCTTTCTACTGGGAAGAATAAATAAGAAATTTAGGGTAGGGAGACACAAATGGAGATTTATGAACTGAGAGCCGATCATTTGGCATTTTATTATGATGAGCACAGCATATTGAGGGATGCCTCTTTTACGGTGAAGCGCGGCGAACGAATCGCAATAGCGGGGGAAAATAGCACGGAGAGAACGATGCTGCTGAATATTATTTTGAGGCTGCATGATTCTGAGGGCGGCGGGATTTTTTTCGATGACCAGGATACGGAAAAAATGGAACTGGAACTTTATCGTTCGCAGTTTTCTGTGGTTGCCCAGTTTCCGTACTTATTTCAGGATACGATACGGGATAATCTGGACCCGTTTTTTCACTATACGGATAAAGAACTGATCAGTTTCTTTCGGAGGTTTCATATGGATGATGTGTACAAACGCCTGCCTGACGGGCTGGATACGCCAATCAATGTGGACGGTACGAATTTATCCGGAGGGGAAAAGCAGAAGCTGGCATTTCTTTGTGGGGTTTTGAAGAGAGCCCCCTTTTTAATTCGGGATGAATGTACCTCCGGTTATGATAAGGAGTCAGAGGAATGGCTTTTTACACAGGGTCTGGGGCTGCTGCATGATACAGGGATTATTTTTGTCACGCACCAATCGCAGTATTTGAACTGCTTTGATAGGGTATATCAGCTTAAGAATGGAAGGTTGATGGAAATTGCAGTATAAAGAGGAAAAGTCCAGTTGGCTGACTTTTTATTGGGAGGAACAAGTGATGACAGAGAAACAGGAACGTTCTGCCGGTGGGAGCTATTGTCATGTTTCTGCAGTATCTGCTGTCTGAAACAGGACTGATAAACCAGCTTCTGGCTGTTTTCGGGGCAGATCCACGGGACTGGATTCATTCCTCTGCGGCCTTCGGCATACTGATTCTGCTGTATCTGTGGAAATATGCGGGATATGATATGACTCTGCTGCTGGCTGGAATGAATATGATTCCTAAGGAGCAGACGGAGAGCGCTTCTCTGGACGGGGCCAGGGGCTGGCAGATTTTCTTTTATATTACGCTGCCTCAGTTGATTCCGGTTCTGTTTTTTACCTTTGTGATTTCCGTGGTAAATTCGTTCAAAATTTACCGGGAGGCCTTCTTGCTGGGCGGGAATGCTGTTGGTGGGACTCTGCGTTGTCCTGACGGCATTCCCGGTGCTGTTTGTCCTGTTTCATTCCTTCGGACAGGATGTCAGGGCTGCGCTGCTTCCGGAAACATGGACGCTGGAACACTGGAAGCAGGTGCTCTTGTACCAGTCCGGCTATCTGACGAAATTCTGGATCAGTCTGGGGAGCGCTGATTCTTTCCGCCATGTTTCTGCCCTTCGGCACGGTGTTCCTGACCCAGATGATACGGGCGGTACCCGGCGAGGTGATGGAGGCCGCCCGTCTGGACGGAGCAGGCACAGGGCGTATTCTGATACATATGATAGCTCCCATGGTGAAGAGCGGCCTGGTATGCCTGACGGTTCTGACCTTTGTGGATGCCTGAAATATGGTGGAGCAGCCCATGATCTTTTTAAGCCGGCCGGAGCAGTATCCGCTGTCTGTATTTTTAGCCTCCGTACAGCCGGAGAGCCCGGGCATTTCCTTTGTCTGCAGTATATTGGCGCTTCTTCCTGCGGTGCTGCTGTATCTTTATTACAGAGGGGAGCTGATGGAAGGACTTGAATTTATGGGGGTGAAATAAATGGGCAAAAAGCAGATACGCAGATTTACGGTTATTCTCGCAGCGCTTTTGCTGATCTGTACCTTCTATTCCCGCAGCTATGAGCGGGTCCATACCCTCCGTGTTAAAACAGGAAAACCGCAATGGACGGAGGAACGTATGCTGCTTCTGCCGAAGGGCGCCCTGCTTGATGGGGAAAATGGGGAAAACAGCTGCGTCTGGACAGTCAAAGATGTGGATACGGTCTGGGGCCTGTGGCAGGTTTTGGAAAAAGAGGAGATTACACTCTGCGGAGAAGAAAACGGCTGCATACTGGCCCAGGGGCTGCTCAAGGGAGTGGAGACCCGGGTGGTGACCGGATGTGAGGAAGAATTGCGGCCGGGGAGCAGGGCTGTTATAGAGGAGTGAAAGAACACAGCCAGGATGCAGCAGGATGGTGACATTTGGACAAAAAGAAGGGGCCGCCAAAGCAGCCCCCGGTATATTAAAATTTAATAACGGCCTCGTCTGTCGTCTCTGCGGTCATTCCGGCGATCATCCCGTCTGTCTTCTCTTCTGTCATCCTGTCGGTCATCACGACGATTCCGGTCGCAGTCACAGCGGCAGGGCGGACAGGGAGGACAAGGGCGCATGCGGCGGTTGTCAAAATTGTCAGGCATAGAGGAACTCCTTTTTTTGTTTAGGATATGCGAAAGAAGGCAGAGTGGTTAATGAGATAGAAGCCACATAGATAAATGGACAGGAGCAGCAGGTGTGGGAACTGGGAATACTGCTTTAACAATAAAAAACCTTGGATTTCCAAGGTTTTTCAACAAGCCGGAAATGGGACTCGAACCCACGACCTACGCATTACGAATGCGTCGCTCTACCGACTGAGCTAATCCGGCATGGCTAACAGCCAACATTGACATTATATATGCTTTTGTCTGTTTTGGCAAGTCTTTTTTTAATTTTTTTAATATGGGCCCCGTCTTTTCCTGCGTCCCGCCAATTAACAAAACAAGAAGAACATTGGCACCTGAACAATAATGCTAAGCGTTATAAAGGGCAGGCCTTGTTTTTGTTTTCGTGCAAGAGAAATATCTCTTGCACTGATTCAGTAAATGGAGTATGATGAATAAGTGTTTTACACAACATCTAGCTATTTCAGGGTGGTGAGTAAAAATGAAGAGTAAAAAAATCAGAATTGCAAATACGTCAGGACTGCATGTACGGCCGGCGGGAGTGCTGGCTAAGGCGGCAGAGCAGTGTGAATCCCGGGTGGAATTGATTGTGGGAAATAATATTGTGAACTGCAGGAGCATCCTGAATATTTTATCCATGGCAGTGCGAAGCGGTGACGAGGTGGAAATCTGCTGCACCGGGAAGACGGAAGAGAAGGACCTGGAATATATGCTGCATGTGATTGAGAATGATTTGGAAAAGTAGTGCTTTCACAGTATGATTACAGGGAGAAAAAAGATGAAAAAGACGACACTGGTCATCATGGCTGCCGGAATTGGCAGCCGCTTTGGCGGGGGTATCAAGCAGTTGACTTCCTTTGGCCCCAATGGTGAGATCATCATGGATTATTCTATCTATGATGCCATAGAAGCGGGATTTAATAAGGTGATATTCGTAATCCGCAGGGAGCTGGAAAAGGATTTTAAGGAGATCATCGGAAAGCGGATCGAGAAGATTATCGAGGTGGAGTATGCATTTCAGGAGCTTCGGGACATTCCGGAGGGAATCGCTTTTCCAGAGGGCCGGACGAAGCCCTGGGGTACGGGACAGGCAATCCTGTCCTGTAAGGGATTGATAAATGAACCCTTCGCGGTGATCAATGCCGACGATTACTATGGAAAGGAAGCGTTCCGTCTGGTGCATGACTATCTGGCGGACACGAAGGTGACTGCCGGGGGACACTTTTCTTTCTGCATGGCGGGCTTTATTCTGGAGAACACACTGTCGGATAACGGAGGTGTGACCCGGGGCATCTGCCTGACGGATGAAAATCAAAATCTGACCGGTGTGAAGGAGACCAGAAATATTGTCAGGACACCGGAAGGGGCGGCGGTCCTTAAGGAGGACGGGTCTTTGCAGGCGCTGGATGCAAAGCATCTGGTTTCCATGAATTTCTGGGGCTTTACCCCGGATTTTATAGAGGAACTGGAGAGCGGATTCCAAAGATTTTTGCGGGAGCTGACAGAGGAGAATGCCCGGAAGGCCGAGTATCTGCTGCCCACCATCGTGGATCAGCTGCTTCGGGAGAAACGGGTGGATTTGACGGTGTTAAAATCGGAGGATAAGTGGTTTGGCGTGACCTACCGGGAGGATGTCCCTTCCGTGATCGCGGATTTCAAGAAGCTTCTGGAGGAAGGGGTATATCCTTCAAAGCTTTGGAAATAAATCAGCAGAGGGAGTATCTTTGTCTTGAATATGACAGAAAAGGGGAATCGCTACGCTTGTGGGGAGGGAGAAACCACGGGCGCAAAAGATTACGACGGAAAAAGGAGAGAGACAATGAACTTTAATGAGAACGAAACAGAAGAAGTATATACAGAGGAAGAGATGCTGGCGTATACGGAGTAATTGACGGTGAGAGAAAAATGAAAATTGGATTTGATAATGAAAAATATTTGAAGATTCAGTCCGAGCATATTAAGGAGCGCATCGGGCATTTTGGTGATAAGCTGTATCTGGAGTTTGGCGGGAAGCTGTTTGACGACTTCCACGCTTCCCGGGTGCTTCCCGGCTTTGCTCCGGACAGCAAGCTGCGGATGCTGATGCAGCTTGCGGATATGGCGGAGATCGTCATTGTGATCAATGCGGCGGACATTGAGAAAAATAAGATACGGGGAGACCTTGGGATTACTTATGAGATGGATGTACTGCGCCTGATTGCCGAATTTGAGAACAGGGGCATGTTTGTGGGCAGTATAGTGATTACTCACTATGAGGGACAGCGCGGCGCGAAGCAATTCAAGGAGAAACTGGAAAAGAGAGGGATCCGGGTATATCTGCATTATACGATTGAGGGGTATCCTGCCAATATTCCGCTGATCGTGAGCCCTGAGGGCTTTGGAAAGAACGATTATATCGAGACGCAGCGCCCCCTGGTGGTGATTACAGCGCCGGGACCGGGCAGCGGTAAGATGGCCACCTGCTTATCCCAGCTTTATCATGACAATCTGAGGGGGATTAAGGCGGGCTATGCCAAGTTTGAGACCTTCCCCATCTGGAATATTCCGCTGAAGCATCCGGTGAATCTGGCCTATGAGGCTGCTACGGCGGATTTAAACGACGTAAACATGATCGACCCCTTCCATCTGGAGGCCTATGGAAAAACTACGGTGAACTATAACAGGGATATCGAGATTTTCCCGGTGCTGGCTGCTATTTTCGAAGGTATTTACGGGGAGTGCATGTACAAATCTCCTACGGATATGGGTGTGAATATGGCTGGAAACTGCATCATTGATGATGAAGCCTGCTGTGAGGCATCCCGGATGGAGATTATCCGCCGTTACTATCAGACCGTCAATAAGGTGGTGAAGGATGAAGCCTCCCAGAATGAGGTCTATAAAATCGAGCTGCTGATGAAGCAGGCGAAGATTACCACCGCGGACCGGAAGGTGACAGTGGCGGCCAGAAAGCGGGCGGAGGAGATGGAGGTGGAGGCTGCGGCCATCGAGCTGCCGGACGGCACGATTATTACTTCAAAGACCTCAGACCTTCTGGGGGCTTCCGCGGCCCTTCTGATGAATGCTCTGAAATATCTGGCAGGAGTGAATCACGAGATTCATCTGATCAGTCCCGGGGCGATCCGGCCGATTCAGGAATTAAAGACCCGTTTTTTGGGAAGCAAGAATCCGCGCCTGCACACCGACGAGGTGCTGGTAGCATTATCCACCTCCGCCTATGAGGATGAAAATGCGAAACGGGCGCTGGAGCAGCTGCCGAATTTGAGTGGCTGTCAGGTGCATACCACGGTCATGCTGTCTGATGTGGATATCAAGATTTTTAAGAAGCTGGGGGTGGATCTGACCAGCGAGCCGGTGCAGACCGTGAAGCAGTGGTACTGAACCGCTGACTGCGGGGGGAAAATTTACTGGGAGCAATGAAAGATGAAAACGACAGATCTGACGCAGGGAAGCGTGCCGCGGCAGCTGATTTTGTTCAGCCTGCCTATGATCGCGGGAAATCTCCTGCAGCAGTGCTATAATATTGCCGATACGCTGATTGTGGGCCGGGTGATCGGCCCTCAGGCGCTGGCGGCAGTGGGCTCTGCGTATACGCTGATGACGCTTCTTAATTCCATTATTATCGGGCTGTGCATGGGCGGATCGGTGGTGCTCTCCCGTCTCTTCGGTGCGGGGGCCATCCGGGATTTCCGTACAGCGCTGTTTAATTCTTTTTGTTTTACCGGCATCGTTGCGCTGATCGTGAATGGGGCGGCGGTGATCCTTCTGGAGCCCTGCCTGCAGCTTCTGAACATTAAGGATGCGGTATTTGACGATTCTTTGATCTACCTGCATATTATTCTGGCAGGGATGATGTTTACCTTTTTATACAATTTTATCTCCAACGGGCTGCGCAGTATTGGAAATACAGTGGTTCCGCTGATTTTTCTGGGCATTTCCGCCGGATTGAACATTGTGCTGGATGTATTGTTCACTGTAAATTTCCGCATGGGGATTGCAGGGGCGGCTTACGCTACCATTTTTTCCCAGGCGGTGTCCGCCCTGGGTATTTTCGCGTACTTTTTAAAGAAAGCGAAGAAGTTCCTTCCCGGAAAAGAAAACCGGCGTTTGTCAGCAGAGCATTTAAAGAACATCGTGTCCAATTCCCTAATGACCAGTATCCAGCAATCGGTAATGAATACGGGCATTCTGATGATCCAGGGGCTGGTGAACAGCTTTGGCGTAAATGTGATGGCGGCCTTTGCGGCGGCGGTGAAGATCGATGCCTTCGCCTATATGCCGGCCCAGGACTTTGGAAATGCCTTTGCGGTGTATGTGGCCCAGAACCGGGGAGCCGGGAAGACGCAGCGAATCCGGCAGGGTATGAAAGATGCTGTGGCTATTTCCGTACTGTTCTGCCTGGTTTCCTCCCTACTGGTGGCGCTGTGGGCTCCCTGGCTGATGGGGCTGTTTGTAAAGGGCAGTGAGCGGGAGATTATCAGCATCGGGGTGTTTTATCTGCGCTCGGAGGGGCTGTGTTATGCGGGAATCGGCATTCTGTTTCTGATGTATGCGTTCTACCGCGGGCTTGACCGGACCCAGATGTCTATTGTACTCACCATAATTTCCCTGGGTACCCGGGTGGCGTTATCCTATGGGCTGGCCCCTGGTCTGGGCTACGAGATGATCTGGTGGTCTATTCCCATCGGATGGGTGCTGGCGGATCTGGTGGGTGCGGCCGGGTATGGAAGATGGAGGAAAATGTGGCCCGCCGGGGTACACAAAGACGGTCTTTCAGAGTAAAATTCAGCTGCATTTTCGTGACAGACGTATTGTCTGCGGCGGAGTATTGAAAGAGTGTAAAGGAGTGGTTTGTATGGAAAAGAACAGAGAATGGATTACAGGAATGGATCTCTCCACACTGCTGGAGGTGGAACAGTGCGGGGGCACTTTTTATGACAGGGGGCAGCCCGGGGATGCCATGGACATTTTAAAGAAATACGGTATGAACATGGTGCGTCTGCGTTTATGGAACGATCCATTTGACGATAAGGGCTGTTCCTACGGCGGAGGGGGCAATGATCTGGAAACCACGCTGAAATTGGCCCAAAGGGCCAGAAATAAGGGGATGGGCTGGCTTTTGGATTTTCATTACAGTGATTTCTGGGCGGACCCTGGAAAGCAGGTCATTCCAAAAGCCTGGCAGGGAATGAATCAGGAACAGCTGGAGGAGGCGGTATATTCGTACACCGCACAGGTGCTGCGATGCTGCCGGGAGAGAGGGCTGACGCCCAGCATTGTGGCAGTTGGAAATGAGCTGAGTAATGGGCTTCTGTGGCCCTGCGGCAAGGCGCCGGATTATAAGAGCATCGTTCGCTTTGTGAATGCGGGGATCCGGGCGGTGCGGGAGGCGGATTCCTCGATACAGGTGATGCTTCATCTGGACAACGGCGGGAACAGGGAATTATACCGCACCTGGTTTGACCAGTATTTTGCCAACGGTGGGGAGGAATTTGACTATATCGGGCTTTCCTATTATCCATTCTGGCACGGAACGCTGGATATGCTGAGGGACAATATGAAGGAACTGGCCCACCGTTACAAAAAGCGGATGGTGGTGGCAGAGGTGTCCATGGGCTTTACGATGGAGGATTATCAGGAGTACGAGATGCTGCCCAGCAGCAGGCGCAAGGGTATGGCTACCAGGCCGGAGCTGGTGGAGCACATTGGCTATCCCATGACGCGGGAGGGCCAGAGCCAGTTTATGCGGGATTTGCTGGAGGTGATCCGGCAGGTACCGGAGAACCTGGGCTGCGGCTTCTTTTACTGGGAGCCGGCCTGGCTTCCGGTGGCCGGATCAGAGTGGGCCACACCAGAAGCCTGCGAATACCTGCATGAGAAGGGGCCCGGTGGAAACGAGTGGGCCAATCAGGCGCTGTTTGATTATGATGGAAATGCACTGCCGACACTGGAGACGATCCTGAAAATGACAGAGCAGCTTGTGAGGGAACGCCTGAAAAGCGGACAGTGCGGGAATATGTGTAGGGATTAGAGTAGAGTGATGTATCGTGCTGCTGCCTGCCGTTTTGTGACAGCCTCATCCAGGTAATCAAAAAAATAAGAGCTTCCGATATCTTCTGATATCGAAAACTCTTATTTTAAAGGAAAAATCGGGGCAACAGGATTTGAACCTGCGACCTCACGGCCCCCAGCCGTGCGC
>CAMNQN010000062.1 GCA_946549155.1 uncultured Lachnospiraceae bacterium
CGCGAATAATCGCTATGATCTTTTTATCCAGAACCTTTTGTATAACGGCTTCTTTTTTCAACCCCAATACCTCCATTTTTCCAGTTAGCATACCATCTGATACACCAGCACCAGCAGCGGCATGGTCACAATACATAGAACCAGCGACATTATATTGACGGTACTTACATATTTTACATCCGCATCATAGAGCAACGATACCATCACCACCCCGGTGGCGATGGGTGCGCTCACCGCCAGCAAGGTTACCAGCATAGCGGCATAAATTTCCTCGCTGTACAGAGTGATTCCGGTCATCCGAACCACCAGAATAAACAGCAACGGAAGCAAAATCAATCTCAGGAAACTGATCAAATACGCTCTTTTGGTTCGGAAAATTTCCTTCAAATTCATGTCTGCCACAATCATTCCCATAATAATCATCACCATGGGGCCACACATATCCCCCACACCGCTGATGGTGTCCAGCAGGGTCTCTGGCAGGGATACCTGTCCCAGGAAAAGAAGCAGTCCAATTATGACCGCCCACATATTCGGGTTAGCAAAAATCTTTTTCAGGCTGACCCCATCCTGCCCTTCACCCATCAGCATAATCCCGTGAGTCCAGAACAATACTGTCTGAACCACAATGTAGGAGCACACATAAAATATGTATTCCTTTCCAAGAACCGCGCCTACCATCGGAATAATCAGGCCGCCGCAGTTGGTGTATATCACTGCCATCTGCTCAGAATTGCTCAATTTCAGTGCTTTTTTTGATAAAAAAGTCAAAAAAATAAAGGCTATATGCACAACAACCGCTGCGGCAACTGTCAGAACCAAACCCTCCATCTTATCTTCTGTCAATTCCACCTGATAAGAAGATATAATTACACAAGGATTGATCGCATATAAACTTAATACATTTAAAACATTTTTATCTTCCGGCTTTAACAATTTTGCCTTTACGATCACATAACCAAACAGTGCTGTAAACACCATGGCTATGATCTTTTTCATCAGTAAAAAGCTCAGCATAATCGGCCTTCTTATGCGCTTTCCACTTCAGCCACCAGTTCCATGGCATCCTGATCCGAGGGAGCCTGGCCGGTCCAGATCTCCATCGCGCGGATGCCCTGGCAGGAACTCATGGCTTTGCCCACGTAGCTGCGGATGCCTTTTGCTCTCGCTGCTGCAGGCAGTTTCGCATCCGGATTCGAATAGTTTACATCAAATACCAGCGCGTCCCTCTTCAGTTCATCCAGGAAATCCAAATCCGCATAATCCTCATATCCAACCTGACCCAAAATGCTCGCATTAATAAATACATCCTTATCTTTCGCATAAGCATACAGATTTTCCGTATTCAGCATATGCCCCGTAAATAAAGGTCCCATTTTGGAAACCAGCGCTTCTGTTTCGTTTTCAAACACATTCAGCACATCCACACCCGTTACACCGTTAATGGAAAGCTGATAGGCGATGGAACGGGCGACGCCGCCGGCCCCCACCAGGGTAACCTTCTTTTTCTGAAAGGAATGGCCCTTTAATTGCAGACACTTAATCATTCCCCAGCCATCGGTATTGTAACCGATCAGCCTGCCGTCTTTCACCAAAATGGTATTGGCGGACCCGCATTTCTCAGCGGAGACATCCAATTCATCACAATATTCTATAATTTTTACCTTGTAGGGCATGGTCACCGTGAAACCGTCCAGCGTACGCTTCATCTTTTTCACTGTAGTTTCCAGCTCCTCCGGTTCCACATTAAATATTTCAAAATCCACATCAAATCCTAAGCACTTGCCAAAGAAGTCATACGTTTTTGGAAGCACCGAATTATGAATATCTTTTGCCAGTAGAGCAAGCCTGTACGTCATAATATCTCTTCCTTTCTTCTTTACTCTATCTGCGGGCACAGCGCATGGGCTTCCCGTCTTTTAAAAATGCCATACACGCCCCACAGGTGGTGCACACCTTGCTGAATGGTTTCTTTGCCAGAATTTCGTTGGCATATCCCGGATCTGCGATCCATTGACGTCCAAATCCAGCCAGATCAAACCATCCTTCTTTTATACCTCCGGCCGCCACCCGGGGCGCATATTCACGAAGCCAGGTAAATCCGGAAGCCACTACACAGACACCGGGGACTGCCTCCTTAATTGCTTTTGCAGACTGCAGCAGACGCTCCACCCCCTCCAGAGGGTGTTCCTCCGGAATATTCCCCCTATCATAGGGACGGATCATATAGGGAGTACATGCTCCAATGCCCGCACTGACATTGATAATGGAAACTCCCTCATTCTCCAGATCCTTTGCCAGCTGTATCGGTTCCCGCAGATCCTGAATCTTCGCGTTCTCCCGGTCACATCCCCATCCATAGGGATACGGCAGGCCTTCCATCACATTCATGCGCACTCCCACTACCAGCTTTGTTTTTTCCCGGACACCTTTTACAATATCCTTCAGCAGTCTGGTACGATTCTCATAAGATCCTCCATACCCTCCGGGCCGTTCAAACGCACTGAACAATTCATTTAGCAGATACCCGTGACAGGCACGGATATCCACTGCGTCAAAACCAGCCGTTTCTGCCAGAACCGCCGCTTTGATATAATCCTCCCGCAAAACTTCCAGTTCTTCATCGGTAATAATCCGCATGTTTTCTTTCGGCAGCAAGGGATTCTCATAGGCACAGACCGCCAGTCTCTTTCCATCCGGGTTGCTGTTTCTGCCCGAGTGCGTCAACTGTGCAACCACAAAAGGATGCCCCTTTGCATGAATGTCCTTCACCAGATCTGCAAACCCTGAAACCGTATCCTCCTTCAGCCACATCTGTTTCGGCATGGACTTCCCTTCCTCATTTACAGAGATGGACTCCATCCAAATGGTGCCGCTGCCGCCCTCTGCCAACTCTCCGTACCGCTCCCTCGCACGCTCACTGGGAGCGCCATTCTCCAAAGAATCTCCCCCTTCAATAGGCTGTGCCAGCAAACGATTCTTAATTTCTTTTCCGCCAGCCACTACCGGCGTATTTAACACCGACGTATCCCCGGAATAGGGAAGTCCTTTGGTCAGTTTCGCCAGATCCCCTAAAAACTCTTCTTCTGATGTATAAGCATAAGGTCTATGTTCCATATTTCACGCTCGCTTCCTTTTTTCTTACTCCGCATCCTCCCGGGGAGCCGGATTGCATCTGAGATGGCAGATTTCATATGCACGGATACACTCATCCACGGTTTCTGCCATTTCAATCAGTTCGTAGGTTTTCTCCTCCGCCCATTTTTCCGCGCGGCACATAGCCACCAGTTCCTCCAGCAGCTCCACCTTAAACTTTACCGCGCCGTCCCTGTCCATATGTACCAGTTCTCCCGGTTCTACCTCCATTCCGGCAACTTCTACTTTTCCATTCAGCTCATAAGGAATGGAAGGAGCGGTAGATGCCACAGTGCCCGGAACCATCACCTGCATGCCGAAGGATTCCAACTCATCGATATCACGGATTGCACCGTCACAGATCACGTTCTGAACACCTGCGATATTGCAGACACGTCCGTACTGGCCACCGAAGTTAGAATCAGACAGTCTCATTGCCTCCGGTTCGTCCACCTGAATAACCAGAGTAACCGGCTTCGGACTCTTTTCGATAAGACGCAGAAGATCATATCTGGTAGGACCGTCAAAACCCGGTACCGGAACGCCTACTCGCATGGTTACCACATAACCGCAGCGAGCACCCACATTCCGGTTGGTGCAGTGAAGGGACGCATCGGTATAATATTTGTCCATTCTGGAAGTATAGTAATCTACTCTTCCATGTCCTTTTTCCAGACAGGCCGCCACCAGACCGGAGGGATAAGTTTCCAGCTCTTTGATCAGCTCTGCCTGCTGTTCCAGTGTCAGAGAAGCCGCGTTTTCCTTCTTTACATATTTGTAATAAATGTTTTCCTGAAGCTTTTTGATAAATTCCTCTTCCTGCTCTTTTGATAACATGCTCATAATGTGTTCTCCTCCTACATTTCCTTTGCTTTATATTTGTTAAAAGTATCTATATTCAGTTCGATACCAAGCCCTGGTCCCTGCGGAACGTATACATAGCCGTCTTCCCCGATATCAATCTTCTGGGTAAGAAGTTCATCCCTCAACGGATAAATATTCCGGTCCATCTCAAACAATCCCGCATTGGGCAGCGCCGCCAGGAAATGCAGGTTTGCCGCCAGGCTGACACCTGATGAGAATACATGGGGATTGCAGGGAAGATTATGGGCCAGGGCCAGATCCGCAATTCTCTTACACTCTGTGATACCACCAGACCACACCACATCAGGCTGCACGATATCGATGGCACGTCTCTGGATAAATTCCCGGAAACGATACATACCGATCTCCGACTCATAGCCCGCCACCGGCATATCCAAAGCGGCCGCCAGTTCCACAGAGCCGTCAATGTTGTCCAGATGCAGCGGTTCTTCAAGCCAGTAAACGCCCATTGCCTGCAGCTTTTTGCCCATTTCAATGGCAGTAAAGGTATTCCAGTTATTATTTGCGTCTACCATGATCCGCGCGCCATACTCTTTTGCCACCCCGCAGCAGGCCGCCACGCGTTCCAAATCCTCTTCCAAAGAATACCGGCATTCTTCTGTAAAAGCCATATTGTGAAGCGGAGTCATGAGAACTTCCGGATTTCTTCCGATTTTGATCTTGGCATACTTAAATCCCAGTTCGAAATAGCTGCGGCACTCTGCCGCAATAGCCTTGGTGTCCTTTCCTCTGGAATAAAAACCGGAACTTGCATAGGGAGTCACACGGTCCGCATAACCGCCCAGCAGCTTATAAACCGGAAGCCCCGCTTTTTTGCCAAGGATATCCCACAATGCGATATCAATTCCGCTCATTGCCGCAAAGATCAAACCGCTTCTGCCGTGTTGACGGGTTCTGTCAAACATTCTCTGCCATACGCGCTGGATATTTGTAGGATCCTGATCCATTATAATGGGCTTTAATTCTTTCTCAATTACGAACCGGGTCGTCTCCGGCGGGCCGCCAAAGCAGGCCGACTCTCCTAACCCCACAATTCCCTCGTCCGTATACACCTGAACAATTACCGCATTACGGGTAGAAAAGAAATTCTGTGCGTCCGCAATTCCGTTTTCATAGGTATACTTCAATACTGTTGCCTTTACATCTGTTATCTTCATGTTTTTTTATCATCCCTTTCTAAAACCTGATTTCTATTTTCCATCCGCTATGCCTCATCCAGATATTTTGCCAACTGTTCTATACCGGAAGCCACACTGGTAAGAATGGGAAGATCCAGATCAGTGCAGCATTTTGCCGCATCCAGCATGGTTACCTGGGCAAACACCAAAACATCGTAATCGGCAGCCACTTCATGGGCCTTTCTGACAATCAAATCATCATGCAATGCCTTATTGCCCTCATTCAGTGCACCGCGAGCCCCATCCACGATGATCACGTCAACCGTCACCTCTTTGCCGATATCCTCCGCAAAGGCCAAACAAGCTGCTTTTGATGTTTTCTCTGTGGGCGGAAAGGTAATCAGCATTCCGATTTTTTCCCCCTTTTCAACTGCTTCCCGCAGCATAGGACCATCAATGGTAATCATGGGAATATCCACTGCCATCTGGGCCTCCCGCATAGCAATGCCCAGGGTGGTGCACATGCAAACAAAGGCGGAAGCGCCCTGTTCCTGCGCCATGGAGCCATAAGCCACCAGCTTTTTCGTGATAAAGCGGGGCGGCTGTCCCTGATTGGCAATTACCTCCGGCAAAACACCGTCATCCAGAATAGTAATCAGCTGATCCTGCGGGTATCGCTCCTGAAATGCTTTTTTCATTGGTTCCGGTGTAGCCGGTGTGGTATGAAAAAATACAACTTTTTTATTCATTTTACTTTTCTTACCTTTCTATGTATTACAAGGCGCCATAAATCAGGTTCGGCAGCCAGGTAGAAATACTGGGAACACAGATCATCAGCAGTCCTGTTCCCAACGCCAAAATGATAAACGGAGCCATCGCCTTGCACAGCTTTCCAAATTCGATTCCCGACATTCCCTGCAGCACGAAAAGCACCATACCTACCGGTGGGGTGATGACACCGATCATCAGCACAAAATTAAATACCAGACAGAACTGAACCGGATCCACACCCATCGCAGTCGCCACCGGAAAAAGTACCGGGGCAACAATGAAAATGGTTGCCGTATTGTCCATGATGCATCCGCAGATCAGAAGAACCAAAGCTACAATCATCAGACAAACTGTAGGGCTGGATACATTGGCCATCATGATCTTTGAGATTGTTGTCGGCACCTGCTCCAGAGTAATAATATAGCTGAAAAGCTTTGTGGCAATTACGATGAACAAAATACTTACCAGAAGCTGGGCTGCATCTTTAAAAATACCCGGAAGCTCCCGAAGCTTCAAATCCTTTGTCACTAAGCCGAGGACCGTCGCATAAACACCTGCCAGGACAGCGGATTCTGACGGAGTAACCACACCATTATAGATGCAAACCAGAATAATAACAGGTGTCAGCAACGGGAAAAACGCGTTGATAAAATCCTTCACAAGAATTTTTACCGGCGGAACCTTTGTTCTTGGGTAGCCGCGTTTCAAAGAAATCAGAACGATCAATGCCATCATCAGGCCCGCATAAACCAATCCCGGAATGACTCCCGCCATAAACAATCTTCCTGTAGACACCCCTGTGATGCAGGCCAGCATAACTGCAGGAACGCTGGGTGGAATTAAAGGAGACAAAATGGTGGATGCACCGGTCACCGCCAGAGAGAAATCCAAATCATAACCGTCTTCTCTCATCGCCTCCACTTCAATCTGCCCCAGGCCACCGGCATCCGCAGTAGCGGATCCAGACATACCTGCAAATATAACACTTGCCACCACATTCGCATGAGCCAGCCCGCCAGGAACCCATCCCACCAAGTCTTTTGCAAAGTTAAAAATTTTTCGTGTAACGCCGCCGCGATTCATCAAATTACCAGCCAAAATAAAGAAGCCGGTCGCTAACAGCGTCTGAGACATGGGTGCTGAAACGGACTGTACCACCGCGCTGTAAATACTGATATCAAAAATCGTCATATATATAAAGGAAGAAATGACCATGGCAACCGCAACCGGAATTCCAAGTGCCATAAGCGCAAACAGCATTGCAAACAGTAAAATAAAATTCAAATTCACGCCCCTTCCTCCTTTCCAAAATGAAACACAGGCTCTCTCCCAATAAGTACCAGAAAATCATCATACATATCAAACAGCATATAAATAATCCCAAGGCCATATCCAATGGGAAGTGCCATAAATGTTTTTCCTTTTCCTAATTTAAACGTTCCAAACTTAATATTCCAGTTGGTCATTGCATATTTTAAGCCATACTGAATCGTAATCACTGCCGCAATGATAAACAAAACGCCGCAGGCCAAATTAATGATTGCCTGTACTTTCTCCGGGAATTTTTTTGAAAGTGTATCCACCTTGATATGGGTTTTCATGCGAATCCCATAACCAATTCCCAAAAATCCCAGAATCATCTGTAAGGTAACAGAAATCTCGTCTGTCCAGATAATCGGACTATTAAACACATACCGACTCACAGCCTGTATCAAAATGATAGTAAAAGCCAGCATAAACAAAATTGTAAGAACCCACTCCTCCATTTTTCCAAACGTGGAAACAATCTTTTTTATTATTCTAACCATGATGCACCTCCCATCTATCCATATGAACCGAGGGTTTTACCACATTTCCTGTTTCTGTAACGGCTCCGTTTTGAAACGGAGCCGATTATAAATTTCACAAAATATTCTGATTATTCTGCCAGTGCCTTGATTTCTTCCCACGCGCCATCGCCCCATACGTCGTCATACTCATCGTATTTCGCTTCCAGAGCCGCCTGGAAATCCGTCAGATCGATTTCATTCACCGTGATCTTCTCCGCCAGGAGCGCTTCCTTTTGCGCGTCTGCCTCCTGCGCCAGAACATCATATTTCACGATAGTCTCATCCAGCACCTGCTGAATCGCCGCCAGCTGGTCCTCGCTTAACTTTTCTTTGCAGGCATCGCTCATCATAAAGCACATGGTCTGATACTGATGAGCCGTTTTGGTCAAATATGGCGCCACCTCATAGAAGGCCTGGGCATAGATCTGTTCCGCACCATTTTCTGTCGCTTCAATTGTTCCATTCTGCAGGGCGGTATACACCTCACTTCCGGCCATAGGAGTGGGTGCCGCGCCGATGGCGGTGATACCTGCGATGGGCTGTTCCTCGTTGGGAACACGGAATTTCATTCCCTGTACATCATCAATGGAGGTAATTTCTGTTTTACTCAAGAAATGACGACAGGCATAATACACATCCCCCAGCACAGTTACATGGATCGCCTCCTCCAGACCGCCGATAATTTCATTGTAAAGCTCTGTTTCCGTAAAGGTACGGTAGTGATCCCAGTTCTCAAACATAAAGAATGCGCTTAAGATACCCTGGCGCGGATTGTAAGCATCAAATACGGACAGCGCCTGGATATCAATGTCGATATCGCCAGCCATCAGCATCTGGGCACGGTCACCGGCTGCCCCCATGGTATCCGCAGGATAGAATTTAATATTTACTGTTCCGTCCGTGGCTTCCGCAACCTTTTCCACGATTTCATTCCCCATCGTGGTGATAATGTGTTCCGTCGTCAAACCAGCCGTCATAGTCAGATCTACCGTTTCCCCCGCCATGGCGGTGGTGCCCGCTAACAGAGATGCCGCCATTGCCAACCCCAACATTGCTACTGCTATTTTTTTCATTCTTTTCATCTTTTCTACCTTTTCCTTTCTTGTATTGTAAAACCCTGTTTTATCGTGTAATATGGATCCCCATAAATACAGCCGGAGTCAGAGACTGATACTGATGCCAAGGATATTCCCCATTTGCGTCAAAGATCACGTCATGAACAATACCAGGTGCCATGTTCAAATCCTGGAAACAGGTATCAAAATCCTGTTCATGATATTTCTGCATCTTGCCATATCCCAGTACCTGGCAGTGATATTCATCAATATCACGGGCATGAGTTTTATGTAAACCCAGATTCTTCGGAGCCGCGATGCAGTCCGGGAAGATGCTGATTTTTTCATTGATGGCATTTTCGCCAACCGCATGGTAGAATGGAAGTCCTTTAAAACGCTCCTCCGGACGCAGGCTGTACATTACTGGCCATGCCTTGCTGATCTTTTCAAAAATATCCGGATCATTTGCAGCTTCTTCATAATTTTCAATCAGAACCGCCTTGTCAATTTCCGGAAGCATGGTATGTCCAACGACCGTTCCCTTCATAGGAGCTAACGGGATCCCCTCAATCATGATATCCCGCTTATTATCGTAAGAAAGATTTACCAGAATCCCCATCTGGCCGATCTCAATATTTTTCTCCTCTTCGAAATATTTAATCTTAAAAATCGGTTCACCGATTGCCATAGTTTTAATCATTGTATTTTTTCCTCCCTTTCATCACTGTTTAAATACGTTGGTGAATTCCTTCAATTTCATGCTGCCTGCATTTCCTTTGTCCAGATCCTGAATCGCGTTGATTTTGGCAACGATGGCCGGATCCAGCGGGCCCATCTCCACAGTCTTTAAATTATCCTGGATATGCGCCAGCGCACGTGCACCCAGAGTATGGGAATGAATCTCCGGGAAAGAAAGCACATAACGAACTGCCAGCTGAATCATGTTCAAATCCAGTTCGTCCGATAGATCATACAGCATGGACAGCTTTCTTCCCTGCATAACCGCGCGCTCATCCTCAGACTCCAACAGCGATTTTAATGCTTCGCGGTTTTTCATCACCAGCCCTGGATTGTTCTGGCCGAGGCATCCTCCCACAACCACCCCTACATTGTGCTCCTGGGCCGCTGGAATCAGCTCATCGAACATCCAACGGTTCAAAAGAGAAATACCACCGGCCACCATAACCGCATCCAGCCGATCCGTTTTCACCATACGTGCCAGCGCATTGCAATCCCAGGAGGATCCACCGATATACTTGGCAATTCCCTGCTTTTTCAGTTCCTCCAGGACTTCCATACATACGCAGTTTCCGGTGTCAAAATCCGCATTCCATTCCCGCTCCACCTCATGCATCAGCAGCAGGTCAAAATGATCGATACGCATCAGCCACATGGAATGTTTGATGGTAGCCAGGATCTTCTGTGGATCCTGAAATGCACCGATGGCGCGCTCCTTCATGCCAGCCAGAATACCCTCATGCAAATGTCCCACCTTTGCACAGACAATCGGTTTGTTGTCCTGATGGCGCTGCAGCGCTCTTCCCACGATGGCTTCACTCTCACCACCGCCATAGCACTGGGCGGTATCAATGAAATTCACCCCGTGATCCAGTGCATAATCCACGATGGCGTCCGCTTCCTCCGGGGTCACATCGAACATGCTGGTGAACTGAAATCCGCCCAGTCCCAGAGCAGACACCTCATAGCCAGTTCTTCCTAAAGTACGCTTAATCATCTTTTTCTTTCCTCCCATTTTCTTTTCTGAAGCATCATTTAAAAAACATTAAATGTATCCGGATTGTTTCCGGAATAACCACAGACCTCCATGGCGTCAATCACTGCCATATCTTCTGTGGAAATTTCAAAATCAAATACCTTGGTGTTATCTACGATCCGGGACGGGGTCACGGATTTCGGCAGCGGAGCAAATCCATGCTGCAGACACCAGCGAATGCAGATATGAGCAACTGTTTTGTTATATTTTTCTGCCATCGCCAGAATCGTAGGATTGGAAAACATCGCGCCGCTTCCAATGGGACTCCATGCTTCCAGCTGAATCTCGTTTTCTTTACAGTACGCCACCGCCTCCTTCTGCATCCAGCCCGGATGGAATTCGATCTGATCCACCATGGGCGGAACTTCCGCCTTCATCAGGGATTTCAGCTGATGGGGTAGAAAATTGGAAACGCCGATGGCTTTCACCTTTCCTGCTTTGTAAAGCTCCATCATTGCCCTCCAGCTTTCCAGATTCATGGCATCCCAACCCTCTTTACAGTTTACTTCATTGGCCGGCCAGTGAATCAGATACAGGTCAAAATAATCCAGTCCAAAATCTGTCAGCGATCTTTCACATGCCTTTAAGGTCTTTTCATAACCCCGGTCGGTGTTCCAAACCTTGCTGGTCACAAACAGCTCCTCTCTTTTTATGCCGGCTGCTTCCATTCCTACCCGGATTCCCTCACCGACACTGATCTCATTCCTATATACCGCCGCCCCGTCAATATGGCGATAACCACTCTCGATAGCTGTCTTAACCGCCTGCACTGCTGTCTCACCATCCGGCGTCTGCCAGGTACCAAATCCTACACAGGGAATCCCGGTTCCATTTCTCAGCTCATACCTGTCTGTCAGTTTCTTCATTTTTCCCTCCTGTTTTGTCCTTCCAAGATTTTCCAAAAACGTTTTTTGTTTCTTTCTGCTGCTATTATGGCATACTTTTTTTAAAAATGCAATACTAAATCTAAAAATAAATTTATTTTTTGTTTTTTTTAAATGCATAATTGAGTAACAGAATTAAAATTCACATACCCATTCAGATATCCAGTTTATTCTATTCGTATTTTGTTAAGTAGCAGGACACAGGAAAAGACGGGGCCCTGCGCACCCGCCTCTTCCTGCGTCCGGGTAATTAACAAAACACGAAAAACGCAAATTTGCTTGATACAAATATAACGATTATTGACAAATTCATTTTTGCGTGTTAAATTGTCATAAAATAAATTCATAAATAGATTCATTTATAATGGAGTGAACAATCATATGGCAAAAGATCAATCTGTATCAGAGGAAATTTATAACATCTTAAAGGCAAGAATCATCAGCTTCGAATATCAGCCGGGCCAGCTTTTAATGGTCCAGCAGGTGGCGGAAGAATACAAGATCAGCAGGACACCTGCACGGGAAGCTATGGTTAGACTAAGGGACGATGGTTTTCTTTCCGAAACCAACAGCCGTAAATTTTGTGTGGCCGAAATAAAAATGGATTACATTCGGGATCTCTATGCCCTCCGTCTCATCCTGGAAGCTGCCGCTATCCGCAATTCCGTCGGTCAGGTACCGAAAAAGGAAATCAATTCCATGCGCCTCTGCTCACAAAGAATGGATAACGCTTTAGCCGCAAAAAATTATTCTGAATTTTTCAAACAGGATGAACAGTTCCACCTGCAAATTTTGTCCTTAAAGAGCAACATTCTGGTGGACAACATTTACAAAAACATCTGCGACCATCAGCAGCAAATCCGTTACATCACCGCCAGCATCGAAAATCGTATTTCCGTGGCTGCATCTGAACATAATCTCATCACCAACGCCATTGAAGCCGGAGATGCGGAAACGGCTGTGAACTGTCTGCATGATCATCTGAATAAAACTGTGGAAGACATCGAACACCTGCGGACCTACAGCCCCATGTTTGCAAGTATCATCAAATGAAATCTAAAAACCCGATGCGCGATACGATACCTCGTTCTTGCCGCACCGGGTTTTTCCATTTACTCAAAGGGCCGAAAAATAGACATCCATTGCATTTTCGTAAAAAAGCTTCTGTTTTTCTGTCTCCGTCAGCAGAGGACTTTTTTCATACATATGAATCATCTGCCGATACGAAGAATCCGTCAGGGTCTGCGGAATATCTGAACCCCATATCAATTTTCCTGCGCCATACTCATCGATAAAATCTCTTACCAGGCGAGGTGCCGTCGGATAGGGGTATTCCTCCCCTCCGATAATCTCCGGTAAAGCCGCCACATCAAACCATACGTTGCTCTCCCTGCCCAACCGTAAAATCCGCCTCCAGCGTTTCACCGCTTCCTCCGTCCATCCCTCTTTAAAAGGCGGCATTCCCAAATGGCAGAAAACAAATTTTAATCCCCTGAAATTTTTTACCGCATTTTCAAATGCGTCAATCTGATAACCGCAGCTCATTACACCGAAGATATCCAGAGCTATTGTCATACCGTATTTTTCTGCACGCTCCAGATAATCGCACACCTGCTCCGATTCAAAATCAAACTCCGGATTTCTCAGGGAACAGGTCAGCCCCATATCCTCCGCAAACAGGAATTTTATCACCCGAAGTCCCCTTTTATAGTATTCATCCAACATCTTCAGATGAAACGGATCTTTAAAGTCCGGAGCGACAGCACCTCCGATACGCTGAGGAAAAGCCGCCACCGCCTCACAGGTAACAGCCATGAAGGCCGGAGACCCGCTCTGCATAATAACACTTTTTTCCACATGGTACTCGTCCATCAGTCGGACCAGTACGTCCGCATCAAAACAACTGTCTTTTAAAATTACCGGAAGCTTCTGTATCACTTTTCCATCACAGAACGCCATCTTTCCATAATCGTAAAACCAGGTGCCCACATAAGGATCGTAAAAGCCGCTCAGGTCAGAGGGATAAATATGTACATGTGCATCAATAATCTTTCTCAAATTGCCGCCTCCTCAGGTTCCCAGATACTGCTCAAAAATTTTTTCTGGAATGGAAGCAGATTTTCCGTGATAAACAACGGTTCCCTTCTCAATGATGTAGCAATACTGACTGACATTCAGCGCAAATTTTACGCTCTGCTCTGCCAACAGTACAGTAACATCTGATTCCTGCAGTTTTCTCACAATATCCACCAGTTCTTTTACGATAACCGGTGCCAGCCCCTCCGTAATTTCATCCATCAAAAGCATTTTAGGATTCTGCATCAGGCCCCGGGCAATTGTTAACATCTGCTGTTCCCCGCCGGAGAGCTTCGAACCCAACGAATTTTCTCTCTCTTTCAATCTGGGAAACAGTTCATAAACCGTATCAAGATTCCAGTATTGGGAACCATCCACCCCTCTGCGCTCTGCAATCAAAAGATTTTCCTTTGTGGTCAGGGTAGGAAAAATATGTCTTCCCTGGGGCACATAGGCCATCCCCAGTCTCGCAATTTTATAGGACGGCATTCCGACCAATTCCTTCCCGTCAAAGATAATACTGCCCTTTACGTTTCCTCCTTTTTTGGGATTCAGCAACCCCACAATGGATTTCATGGTGGTGGATTTTCCAACTCCATTTCGCCCCAGAATGCAAACAGAAGACCCCTCTTCCACTGCAAGGTTCATATCAAAAATAATGTGGCTTTCTCCATAGAAGGAGTTTACGTCTTTTAATTCTACTATCATTCCAAACCTCCCAGATATGCGTTCCTTACAAAGTCATTCTGTCTGATTCTCTCAGGAGTATCTGTAGCCAGTTTTACGCCATTGTGCATAACCGAAATCCGATCCGGATAATTAAATACGATATCCATGTCATGCTCAATAAACAGCACTGTCAATCCCTCCTCCTTTGCTAGCCCCTCCACCATATCCATGATGGCATATCCCTCCGCCCGGGCCACTCCCGCCGTGGGTTCATCCAACAGCAGAAACTTCGGGGACATAGCCAGGGCCGTAGCCACTTCCACCCGCCGCTGATCTCCATAGGACAAATAGGCCACCGTCTCATCAATCAAATGCAGGATACCGACACTTTCTAAAATCAAAGCCGCTTCCTCCCTCAGATAATTTCTGTTTTTGGGGAAAAAATCAAACACCTTCCTGTTTCTGCTGATCAGCGCGATTCTCACATTTTCAAACACAGTCAGTTTCATGAACAGCTTCGTAATCTGGAAACACTTGCACAT
>CAMNQN010000063.1 GCA_946549155.1 uncultured Lachnospiraceae bacterium
CAGGTAATTAACCAAACACGAACATCAATCATTTCATTACGTTGCGCTGTCAGCCGATCCATACAATATTTCTCTGCTAATTGGATAAATTCATCCGCTACAGCAACCTGACGTTCCGACTCTTCCCTACTTGCAATATAAAAATCATCATAATCGCTGGCATGGCGGATTTCTTCTGCTTCACCAATTTTTCTTCCAATCACTCTTGGAAAAATTTCAGTTTTTACATAATCTTTATTATAATTTGCCATCGCATCTTTATGACGTTTGTAGGCTTTTCCATCTAACGCATGAATAGCGTTTACGGCGTGAAATATTGCATAATAAGCTCGATTGTTAGCTCCCTTATATTCATCAGCAGCTAACAATATTCTTTCTGACTTCAAATCCGACTTAGCTGTCTGAATTCGATACAGCACCAGATCGTTCTTTGTCCCGATTTCCTCTTTAAGCCGCTCCATACAAAATTACTCCCTCATTATTAATATTTGAGTAAAATGGATAATTAGCGATCCATTTATTAAAATGTGCCTCACTTTTGGCAATGGGCTTAATATCAAGGTCATTGTCCAAATTGAAATCATAGGTCATATAAGAAAGCTGCTGGCTGAATCTTTTTAATTCTAAATCCGACAAATCAAGAAGTATCATAATATCCACATCTGACTCCGGACCAAAATCCCCCCGGGCATAAGAACCATACAGAATAATTTTCCGCAGATGTATACCATAAATTTTCTTAATCTCAACAATATATTGCTCAATCAGACTTTGCATTGTGTGCGGCATAACTATTCCCCCCTCATCCATTCAAAACCAATTCTTCTGTTATTTATATTATATCCACTCATCCATTTTTCCACAACCAGATTTTCTATATAAATAGCAAACCATACATCTGCCGCTAAAATTAACCATCATTTCCGCCATATCCATAATATTACATACGCTATTCTCACTTTCCGTATAAGCTACGAGCTGGTGCCCATCTTCCAGTTAATGTACCAAGAAAACTGCACCATGGATCATGAGGGACGGCAGATTCCAAATTAAAATTCTTGTAATGATCAGGACGCAGCAAATATTTGCTCGTGCATAAGCTGATCGTATAATGGCAAATACTGAGTCAAAAAATGGCATTTCTTCTAAATTCCTACCGTTTTCCTATCTTCGCCATTACGTTGTTGGCTTATTAAAAGCAAAATAGTTGTTATCGGGCATGTTATTTTTAAGAAAGCGCCGATTTCGGAAATCTTGTGCTCCTGTTTTTGCGCAGAAACTGAAGCTCTGGACAAAATGGGAGCCCTGGTATACATGTTCGGCAGAATTATTTAAAGCCAGCCAGAATACAGCAGGATGAGTCGGGGCCTGATACTTAACAAAACACGAATATCAATTTTTTTGCTCTATGATCACCATGTAGGAATCATAGTTGCACTCCGGCTTCGGAAGCACCATTCCTCCCTGCATCAGTGCTTTGCCGGAATACTCCTTCCCCTCCAGCACGTATACGCCATGTTCCTGGAGCCCTTTCCATTTTACCCGCAGCCCCTTTGGATTTGCATGCAGGTCTGTATATACGACGCTCAGGGAAGCACATGTCTTATCCTCCGACACGTAGCTCCAGGCAGTAAAATCGCTGTTCTCAAAGGGAGAGGTCAAACGGTAATAGCTGCCGTTCCGGAAAAGATCAGAATATTCCTGATACCGTTCAATCTGTCGTTTTGCCTCCGCCTGATCCTCCCCGTCCAGCTTTTCCAAATCAAGCTCATAGCCGAAGGCCCCCTGCATGGCACAGATTCCTCTGGTCTTAAAGGGAGTTACCCGGCCATTCTGATGATTCGGGCACACGGAGACATGGGCGGATACGGAGGACATCGGATACCCGAAGGAGGTGCCGTATTGGATGCGGAGACGCTCAATGGCATCCGTATTATCGCTGCACCAGGTCTGGGGCGCGTAGTAGAGGAAACCGGCATCGAACCGGCCGCCTCCGCCGCTGCACCCCTCCAGAAGCACTCTGGGATGACGGGTAACGAACTCCTCCAGGATCTCATACAACCCCAGAACATAGCGGTGCCGGAGCGCTCCCTGGCTCTGGGAGGGGTCGGCTGCGCTTCCCACGCTTTCTATGCTGCGGTTCATATCCCATTTCACATATTCGATGTTCGCGTTATTCAGAAGATGATCCACATTGGTTTTTATATAATCCCTGACATCCTTTCTGGTAAGATCCAGCACCAGCTGATTCCTTCCCCGGTTCGGCGTCCTCCCGGGGACCTGAAAGGCCCAGTCTGGATGGGCACGGTAGAGATCGCTGTCCTCAGAGACCATCTCCGGCTCCATCCAGATGCCGAATTTCAGTCCCAGACCATTTACCTTTTCCGCCATTTCCTTCATGGAGCAGCCCAGCTTCGTCTCATTTACCTTCCAGTCTCCCAACCCGGAATTATCATCATCCCGCTTGCCAAACCAGCCGTCATCTAAAACCAGCATATCCAGCCCTAACCGGGAGGCCTGCCGGGCAATGCCGGAGAGCTTTTCCTGATTAAAGTTGAAATAAGTAGCTTCCCAGTTATTCACCAGCACAGGCCGCTTCCTGTCCTTCCACCAGCTTCGGATCAGGTTTTTACGGTAGGCCGCAGACAGGCTCTGGGACAGGTCGGTAAGCCCCCGGTCCGTGTAGAGCACGGCAGCTTCCGGTGTGACAAAACGCTCTCCACCCTTTAATTCCCAGATAAATTCGTCATCGTCCAGCCCGCATACCAGGCGGGTCATGTCAAACTGATCCTTTTCCACCTGAATCTTAAAGCCTCCGCTGTAAAGCAGAACCACGCCCCAGCACCCGCCAAAATCCTCTGTGGCAGCTTTTTCACAGAGAATCACAAAGGGATTCTGTTGATGGCTGGAGGTTCCCCGTATGCTGCCGATTTCCGAAATGCCATGAAATACGGACCTGCGCTCAAACTGCCGCTCGCAGGCATGTTTTCCATAAAAATGGATCAAGTCCAGATCCCCCTCCGGGAAGTCAAAGCTGGCGCTCATGGCCCTCTTCACTTCCAGAATCTTCCCGCCTCTGTTCTCGATCACAGCAGCCCGGGTGATCAGTCCCGCTTTCTCAAATACACCGTAATAAAGCGTCACGTAAATTTCCTCATACAGATCCTTTAACACAATCTCCAGCGTTTCCACTGTTCTGTGAGCAGCCGCGGCTTCACTCTCCGCCTCAAAGAATGCCGGAAGTCCGGGCAAACCGTATTTTCCCGGATAAATCTTATGGGAATCGTAGCGCAAATCCAGACCGGGGACCTCCCCCTTCCAGCCTGCCTTCAGAGCTTTTACCCGGTAATCCCCATTTCCGTGAACCGGATATTCCAGCGGGTAATAATCCATGGAATAGGTGCGGTCCTCCACCACATCGCCGGGCTGTCCGCAAAATCCGTGATCCTCCGGCACGATCAAATAGGAAAAATCGGTCTCGTCCGCCGGCCCGCCGAAATAAGTATGAAGAAGTATTCCGTGGCCATCCACCTTCATCTGATAGGTACTTTTTTCTGTCTGAAGCGTAAATACTTTCCTGGTTTCATCATATCTGATTGCCATATGCTTCTTCTGTTCCTTCCTGAAATAATATGACTGTCAAACCACCGGTTCCTTACACCAGCCAAAGATATTCGTAAGGTCCCAGCAATACCTGATTATTATAGGAACGAATCGGCCTTCCTGTCAAGAGATCCTGCATTTCACCCGGGAGGCCGAACCAGTTAAACCGGTTCGCATCCACCCATTGTTCCTTCTCTGAGAAGTTGGCAAGAACCATCATTTTATTCTCTTTGTGAAAGCCGAACACAGACTGATTTCCCAAATCTACCGGTTCCGATTTCACATCGGAGCGAAAATAGGGGCAGCCCTTGCGAATCCCGATCATCTTTTTGATTCCTTTGTAGATCATTCCCTGAACCGTGCCGGAATCGTACCTTCTTTCGGCAGCCTCCCAGTCCATGCTTCCTCTGTGAAGCCAGCGGGAATCCCCGGCATTTTTCCGGTTATTCTTATAGCTCCAGTCATTGAGCTGCCCAATCTCATCCCCGCTGTAAAACAGCGGAATTCCCGTGTAGGAAATTATAATGGAATTCAACAGCAGGATGCGTTTTACCGCCTGCTCGATTTTATAATTATGTTTTTCCTTCAGCGCCTGCTCCAGCCCGCACATGGAAGCAAACGTCCCGCTGTTTCTGGCATCCCGGGTCACCGGGTTAAACTCATACAGTTCTCCCACAGAAAAGCTGCCGGGATACCGTCCTTCCATAAACTGGATCATAAACTGCTTGTGGGCCTCCGGATCAAATCCCAGCTCCCGGAGAATCCCATTTTCAAATCCCCATCCGATATCATCATGACATCTTCCGTAATTGATCCACACCCCGTCGGCCGGTACTCCATAATCCCTGGAAAGAGACCGTTCCATCAAACGCACGTCCCTGGTAGCCAGGGAATTCCACAGCAGCACCATCAGGGAAGCATTATACATTACATTGCACTCTTTCTCCTCAGACGTGCCAAAATACTTCACGATCTCATGAGGCTCCACAATAGCCTCTCCCAGAAAGATTACGGAGGGACACACCTCCTTTATGATGGCATACAGCATCCGCAGCAGCGTATGCACCTTCGGATGATTCATGCAGCTGGTCCCCGGTTCCTTCCACATATAGGGAATGGCATCCAATCGAAAGATGTCGATCCCTTTATTTGCCAGGGTCAAAAGCACCTCTGTAATCTTATTAAACACCTGGGGATTCGCGTAGTTCAAATCCCACTGAAATTCATAAAAACGGGTCATCACGTATTGATCCAGATCCGGATAATAGGTAAAGTTTCCGGGCGCTACCTCCGGAAAAATCTCCGTCATGGTACGCTCATATTCCGCGGGCATGGAGCCGTCGGGGAATACATGATACATATCGTCGTAGTCATGATTTCCCTTCCTCCATTCCTCCGCCCAGACGTGTTCCTTGGCCGTATGGTTCAAAACAAAATCGATGCAGGTACGAATCCCCTTCTTTTTCAGAAGCCGTACCACCTTCTCCAGCTGCCGCATACTGCCCAGCCGCTGGTCCACTTCCAGGTAATCGGACACCGCATAGCCGCCGTCATTATTACCCTCCCGGGTTTTCAAAAGAGGCATAAAATGTACATAGGTGATTCCCAGCTCTGCCAGATAATCGATCTTTTCCTCAAAGCCATACAGATCCCTGGAGAAGCGGTCCACGTAGAGCATCATGCCCACCATTTTCTCAGAAAGATACCAGTCGTCTCCCTCGGCATCCTGTTTTTTCAGTTCCGGCGTCCGCTCCTTTTTTGCCTTTTCAATGATTTCCATCAGCTGCCCGTACCGGTAATCTGTCAGCTCATTATGTCCATATAATTCATAATAACTTTGTTTTACATCCATCTGAGAATCCCCTTTACTTCCAGTCTTTCTTATTTTACGGCCCCGTTTACCACACCGTTGAGAATCTGTTTCTGGCAGACGATATAAAACAGCAAAATCGGCAGCAATGCCAGCAGGTAGGAGGCAAAAGCCAGATTATAATTGGTGCCGAACTGCGTCTGGAAATTCAGCTGGGCCAGCGGCAGGGTATTTACGCCGGTGCCGGACATGATCACCAGGGAAGTCATAACATCGTTCCAGGCACTCATGGCCGTCAGCACCGCCACTGTGGCATGCATCGGCTTCATAATGGGGAATACGATGGACCAGTAGGTTTTCCAGGTGGTGGCCCCGTCCACTCTTGCCGCCTCCTCCAGCGCAATCGGAATGTTGGTCAGATAGCCTTTGTACAGCATCAGGTTCAGCGGCATAAAAAATACCGTATACAGAATAATCACGCCCACCCGGTTTGCGATTCCCAGCGCGGCGGTTTCCTTCACCACCGGCATCATCAAAATCGCAAAGGGAACGAACATGCCGCTGACGATATACAGATACACAAAGCTGTAGAATTTGCTGCTCTTCATGCTGCGCCCGACGGCATAGCCTGCCAGGCTGTGAATAACGATGGCCAGTACAACGGTAATTCCTGTGATCATCACGCTGTTGCCCAGAGAGTTCCAAAAATCCGTGACTCTCATGGCCTCCGCAAAATTGCTGAAGCTCCACTGTGCCGGGAAGGAGAGGGCCCCTGCAATGTCATTGGTCATCTCTGAGGGCTGCTTGAAAGCGATAATCACAGCCATATATAAGGGAAAAAAGATGGTCAGGCAGCCAATCACCAGCAGAATTGTAGCCGCCCAGTTAACCTCTCTTGTCTGTTTATTCGTTGAACGCTTCATAACTGCTCCTCCTTTTTCCCTGTCACAATCAGCTGAAAGACGGAAATCGCCACAATTACCACGAAAAACAGTACCGCATTGGCGCTCTGGAAGCCAAACTGTCCGCCGCTCATACCGTTATTGTAGATCAGATAGGAAATGGATTCCGTACTCTGAGACGGCCCGCCCTTGGTCAGCGCCATTACCTGATCGAATACCATCAGAAAATTCTTCATGGAAAGCACCATATTGATGGAAAAGAAAGGAACGATCAGGGGGAAGGTCAGACTCCAGAATTTCTTCCAGCCGTACACACCGTCAATCGAACCCGCCTCGTACACATCCTCCGGCACAGTCTGCAGTCCCGAGATATAAATAATGGTATTCATGGCGATAGCCTGCCAGCAGCCCACCACTACGATAGCCATCCAGGCCTTGCCGGTGCTGGAAAGCATACTGCTGCTGAGCCATTCAATTCCCAGATTCTGGCCGACAGCAGGAAGGATATAGGTGAAAATAAAGCTGAAGATATAGCCCACTACCAATCCTCCCAGCACATTGGGAATAAAATAAATGCCGCGCAGCACACTCTTTCCCTTAATCTTGCTGTTCAGGCCCAACGCCAGAATCAGGCTGATCACATTGGTAATTACCGTCCCTGCCAAAGCGTATTTAAAGGTAAACAGATAAGATTTTCCCACACGGGCATCGGTAAATAAATCCCGGTAGTTGCGCAGACCCACCCAATCGTAGGAACCGTACCCCTTAAAGTTGGTAAAGCTGTAAATAAAGCCCTGAATCAGCGGCAGTGTATTAAACAGGAAAAACAGGATCACCACCGGAATGGTAATCAGCAGAAAGGTACGCTTTCTGTCCTGTGCGCCCCTTGATAATTTCATCACTCTTCTCCTCCTTCCGTTAACAGTTCGGGATGTTCCCCATAGAATTTCTGAACCTTGGCAATCAGATCCCGGTTGTACCGCGCCCAATCCGTATCAAACTTCGCCAGGAATGTCTCCAGCGCGTCTTCGCTTTCATCCATCAAATACGTCTGAATCATGGCGTCCACCGCCATCTCCGCAGGATAATGATGATCCTGGTAATCCGCCATCTTATCATTCTCAATATAGGATTTCATACCGTCCAGCATGGGGGGCAGTTCAAAATCCCCCTTCTTACAGGGAACCGCGCTCTGATCATCCAGGTAAGTCTGAATATTCTCATCCTCATAAAGGAAATCCAGTACCTCATAGACAGCTTCCTTGTTTTCGCAGCCTGCCATCACAGACCACTGCAGGTCATTGCCGGAATTCAGAATATTCTCTTCCGGATCGTTGCTCCCCGGGAATACGAAGGAGTCAATGTTCATATCCGGATTCACAGATTTAATCTGAGGTACGGCATAGCTTCCGATCACATACATAGCCGATTGCCCCCTGGCAAATGCGGTGCAGGCATCATTGTAGCTGTAGGCAAAGGGATCCGGCTGGGCATACTGCAGCAGGGATCTGGTCACCTCAGCCACAGGACGGTATGCTTCCGCAAAAGTAGCCGTCCCGTTATTTACCCTGGAACAGATATCGGATGGCGCCAGATCCACGCAGATGGCATTCCAGGGCGCCAGCGTGGTCCAGGTATCCTTGAAGCCAAAGTACAGCGGCAAAATCCCCTCCGCCTGAATCTCCTCGCAAAGCTGGTAGAACTCATCCAGCGTAGTTGGAATCCTCCAGCCATGTTCCTGAAAAATATCCTTATTGTACAAAACGCCGGCGGCATTGGCCATATAGGGAACCGCGAATACGCCGTCCATGGGTATAAATTCCAGTTCCTTATCCGTGCGCAGATAGGATTCCTTGATCTCACTCAGCCCCTCGTAATCAGAAATATCCATCAGCATGTCGGCGTCCAGAAAATTGGAGTAGTTAATATCGCCTCCAATGCCGATGATATCCGGATAATCCTCACGAATAAATCTGGTTTTGAGAATGGTCATCGCATCATTGGGAGAATCAATCACCAGCTCAATATCATCATGGGTCGCATTGAATTTTTCCTCCAGCGCTTCAAACGCTTTTACCGCTTCCGGCTTATAATGGACAATCTCCACTCTGGTTTTTCCATCCGCGTTTTTGTCCGAACTGCAGCCCGTTGTCAGCGCTGCAATTGCCGCCAGACTTACGGACAGGAAGCCTGCGGCTGCTTTCATGTGTTTTTTCATGAAATATCCTCCTCTCTCACTTCTGCAACTGTCCGGGTTTTTGGCCGGCATCCCGAACCCTTTCCAGTCGTCTTGTCTCGTCGATTTTCTTCCTTTCATCCGTTATGCTAATTTGTTTTGTCAGGTTTTGCAAGAAGTGGTATAAAACACCATCATTTCCTCCAATAAGACCGGGGCCTTTTTGGCAGGATTGCACAAAAAAGGAGCTGCCGCAAAATCACAGTGAAGTGTTACTGATATCCTGTGATTTTGTGACAGCCCCCCTCGGAGCCTCACCGCCTGTCCTCCTGTCCGATATTGCGCACGCTCTCCCGCACAATCAGCTCTGTGGGCAGATGCAGGGAGTGGACCTGAACCGGGTTCCCGTAAATCCGGTTCATCAAAAGCTTTACCGCCTCCCTGGCCTTCTCCTCCGGGTGCTGACGGACGGTGGTCAGGCGGGGTCTGGAGAGTCTGGCGTAAATATTGTCATCGAAGCCGGTAACCGATATCTGTTCCGGAACCGATACTCCCTGGGAGAAAAAAATGCTGACCGCCTCATTGGCGAACAGATCACACACAAAAAATGCCGCCGTATATTCTTTCCCCGCCTTCTCCCGGGCAAACTGCCGTAAAATCTCATGGCGTTCGTGTTTATCCAGAGGCAGATAGAAGTAATCCTGCTGACTGCTCGCAAGGCCGTGAGCTTTCATGGCCTGCAAAAACCCCTCTCTCCTCTCCCGGTTACTGGCACTGAAACCGCCGTGATCATAAAAAAAGGCAATTTTGCGATGGCCCTGCTGAATCAGATAGGAGGTTATCTCATAGGCTCCCCTTGCATCCTGCAGGCCAATGTTATCGTATTCCCCATCCCCGGAATCGATGAACACCACCGGTTTTGGAATCCGTCTGCGCAGTTCCTCACATTTTTCCGGCTGACAGCCCAGGATAATGCCCCCGTCGATTCCCCTGGATGAAATCTTTCGCAAAATCTCATCGTCATTTTTCGGAGAGGAACTGACAATGTACCAGCCCAGACTATGGAGCTCCCGAATCAGAGCCTCCATCAGGCTGGCGCAAAAAGGGTCTGTCAAAATATCTTTATTCTCTCCCAGACAAAAATCCAGAGAAATCAGCTTCAACCCGGCATTCCGGTCGTCTCTTCTGCTCTCTCCCACATAATGGTATTCCACCAGCGCCGTCTCCACCTTTTTCCTGGTCTCCTCCGACATCTTGCCGGTTCTTCCATTGATCACATTCGATACCGTAGTGGGACTCACTCCCAGAAGCTGTGCAATCTCCTTGATCGTAATCATACAGCGTCCCTCTCTTCCCTGAATAACCTGCTCTCCTGCTTTTTCAAACGATTGCCTCTGCACGAAGCCTGTCATTACCAATATTATACGGGATGCCGCACAAAAAATCAAAGAATATCCGAAAGTAATTCCGGATTAACTGCCAAACTGGCTCTGATACAGCTCATAGTAAGCCCCTCTCCGCTCCATCAGCTCCTGGTGGTTCCCATCCTCCAGAATGCCCTTCCCGTCAATAACGAAAATACGGTCCGCGTTTCGAATCGTAGACAGGCGGTGGGCCACCACAAAGGAGGTCCGGTTTTCCAGCAGATGGCGGATTCCCTCCTGCACCAGCAGCTCTGTGTGGGTGTCGATATTGGAGGTCGCCTCGTCCAGAATCAGGATGCGGGGATCGGAAATCATGGTGCGGGCGAAGGCCAGAAGCTGTTTCTGTCCCACGGAAAGCTGTGCTCCCCGCTCGCTGATCTCGGTATCATACCCCTTCTCCAGCTTTATGATAAAGTCATGGGCGTTCACCGCCCTGGCCGCCGCCAGCATCTCCTCCTCCGTGGCATCCGGCTTTCCATAACAGATATTTTCCCGGATCGTTCCCGTAAACAGGAAGTTATCCTGGGTCATAATGCCCATCTGCTGCCGCAGGCTCTTCATGGTCACATCCCGGATTTCGTAATCGTCAATGAAAATATTTCCAGCCTTCACATCGTAGAAACGGCTGATCAGATTGACGATGGTGGTTTTTCCCGCGCCCGTGGGGCCCACCAGCGCGATGGTCTGTCCCGGCTTCACCGTAAAGCTTACATGCTCCAGCACGTTCCGGTCCGGCTCGTCAGTGTAGGCGAAGGTCACGTCCTCAAAACGCACCCGCCCCCTGATTTCCGGCAGACTGCCGGCATTCTCCCGGTTCACGATCTCTGCCGGGGTATCCAGAATATCAAAAATGCGCTCCGCCGCGGAAAGATTGGTCACCAGCTTATTATAAAAGCTGGCCAAATTCCGGATGGGGTTCCAGAACATCCCCAGATAAGTGGAGAAGGCCAGAAAGGTACCCACCCCCACTTTGTCCACTCCCACCACCTTTATACCGATAAAATAGAGCAAAAATCCTCCCAGGCCCCAGGTGATATCCACCAGCGGACCAAAGCAGTCCGCCAAACGCACCGCGTACACGAAGGAATCCCGCACCTGGCCGGAAAGCTGATAAAAGTCCTCCCTGGTCTCCTCCTCCGCCGCAAAGCTCTGCACCACCCGGATACCGGACATGTCCTCATGGATAAAGGCATTCAGGTTCGAATTTTTCTTCCGGTATACCTGCCATCGCCGGTGGGATACCGTCATGATAAAGAACATGCCTGCCGCCAGGATAGGCAGGGTAATCAGCGCGGCCAGCGCCAGCAGGGGATTTTTCACCACCATAATCACCGCCACGCCTGCCACGGTGATAAACTCCGGCGCCAGCTGCGTCACGCTGTCCGTCAGCAGCTCCTTTAAGGAATTTACATCCCCGATAATCCGGGCCAGTATTTTCCCCGTAGGGTGGCTGTCAAAAAAGTGAAAGCTCAGGGTCTGGATATGGGCATACAATTCTTCCCGGATGTTGAGAAGCACCTGATTGGTGATCCGGGCCATCAAAATGGTGCGGGCTCTGGTGCCTGCCATAAAAATCACATAGGCAGCCAGCGCGACAGCTCCCAGCAGCAAAAGGCGCCGCCAGTCCCCCTTCGCCACATGGACGTCCACCGCCCGCTCAATAAACAGCGGGGAAATCAGACTGATGGACACGGTGACGGCCATCAAAAATGCCACCACCCATAAATCTTTCTTATATCTGAAAAGATAGCGGTACAGACGAACCAGCGTCTCCTTCTTGGAAACCTCCCGCGAAAGTTCATCCTGCCGCACAGAATTTACCGGCATTGGCCTTCCTCCTCTCCATACTGGACGCGCCAGGTGCGGTAGTATTCACCGCGCTGCGCCAGCAGTTCCCGGTGGGTACCCCGCTCCGCAACCCTTCCGTCCTTTAATATCAGAATCTCATCCGCATCCCGCACCGCGGAAATGCGGTGTCCGATGATGATCTTCGCCATTCCCTCTGTCTTTTTCAGATCCTGCTGAATCTGACGCTCCGTCTCCATATCCAGGGCGGAGGTGGAGTCATCCAGGATTAACACCGGTGTTCTTTTTGCCATGGCTCTGGCAATGCTGATTCGCTGTTTCTGACCGCCGGAGAGTCCTACGCCCCGCTCGCCGATCAGCGTCTCCGTCTGAGCGGCAAGCCCGCTGACGAACCCATAGGCATCCGCCTGCTTCAGCGCCCATTCCACCGTTTCACGGTCCATTCTGTCTTTCTGCCCCAGCCGGACATTCTGGCTGACCGTATCAGAAAACAGGAATACATCCTGAAACACCACCGCCATGGAGGAACGAAGCTGGGAAAGCGGCAGCTTTCGCAGGTCCACCCCATCCAGCAGCACGCTTCCCCGGGTGGGATCATAGAAACGCTGGGCCAGATTGACCAGCATACTTTTTCCGGAACCGGTCATTCCCATAATCCCTAAGGTCTTTCCCGGCTGCAATTCAAAGGAGATATCCTCCAAAACCGGCTGCCCCTCCAGCTCCAGGCTCACATGGTCAAAGGTCAGGCGTCCCTCCACCTCTTCCAATCGCACCGGCGCCTCCGGCTCCCGGATCGCGGGTTCCTCCGCCATGATCTTTTTGATCTTTTTCCAGGAAGCCATGGCGGAGGCCAGGTCATTGCTGAGCCATCCCACGATCTCCATGGGCCAGATAATATTATTCGCATATTCAGAAAAAGCGCCCAGGGCTCCCAGGGTCATTCTGCCGTTTATCACCATGAGACCGCCGGCAACCACCACCGCCAGCAGCAGCAGCTTTCCCATAAAAGAGATCAAAGGCTGATAGGTGGCCGCCATCCTGGCCTGCTCCATATTCAGGTTCAGGAAACGACGGTTCCGTTTCCGGAATTTGTTCATTTCAAATTCTTCCCTGGCAAAGGCCTTCACTGTACGCACCCCCGTCAGATTCTCCTCCGCCACCGTATTCAGGGCCGCCGTCTCGTCACTGATCTCCTCATACACCTTTCCCAGGCGCCGCTCCATCCGCACCGCCAGAAATCCGATAATGGGCAGCAGGCACAGCGGCACCAGCGTAAGCGTCGGACTTAAGCGCAGCATACACGCCACCACCATCACCGTATGTACTGTGGCCTCCACCGCTAGCATTCCGATAAAGCCAATGGCAACGCAGACCTTGTCCACATCATCCTTCATACGGGTCATCAGCTCCCCCGTATTGTGACGGTAAAAGAAATTCACCGATAAGGTCTGCACATGGTCAAACACATCTCTGCGCATCCGGTTGGTGGCTGTGGTACCGATCCAGTCAAAGGTAAATTCCTTCACATACCCCATAACCGCCCGGCCAAAACCGATGCCCAGCAGGCCCATCAGAAGCCCCATCAGAAGCTGCATCTGCCCTCCCACAATCACATCATCAATCACCCTCCGGGTAATCACCGGGGACATCAGATCCAGAATGATGGCCCCCAGCATACAGACCGTCCCCAGTATATAGCGGGACCAGAAGGGGGTCATATACGTTCGCAGTTTCATTTTCTCATCTCCCTACCACTTTTTTAATGTCAAAAAAAGGCCCACAGCCTGAAGCTGTGAGCCCTGACAGCAAACACACACAGAAATACAAAGTACGTCTGTCTATCCCGCCCTATCCAAGAGGCAACCATCTTCAAAACTTTTCCAGCTACGTATTCGATTCCTATGCTTCATCACTCCAAAGTTAAACATACAGCTGCTTCCTTTCTCTCTATCTATCCATCAGGCCATGCCTGAAATCATCAGTGACAAATCCGCCGCCTGCAGATTCGGCGGAACTTCTTACAGAATACACATACCCAGGGAATTTGTCAAGCTATTTTTTACCAATTGTAGGGGGGCGCATTTTCTTCCCTCCTGCTGATATGAAAGCCTGCGCGTTCCGTCCCCTCCTCTGCCCGAAACAGTCTCACCCGAATCTCTTCAAAGTCCCAGGCATAATAAACCAGAGCGCCATTGGCAGACTGCTTGTTATATTCTGCAATTCCCCTGCTGAAATCCTCTGCCGTTTTTCTGATTTCCTCCGGCAGCCCCGTCAATAACCCGTCCAGCAAATCCGCTGTCAGCGAAAGATGCAGCGCGCTTTTATCCGCTTCCGGAAGGATATAAATATCGCTTACCCTTCCGCTGATATAATCAAAACACAGGTCAAATTCCGCGCCGCCCGGCACTTCATAGCTCTCCCTCACCGTAAAATCAGATTTTAAAACCCCATAGGGTTCTTCTATGACCTTAAAATTCTGCTGCGAGGCCTTCAGAAGAAAGGAATAGCCCTTTTCTTCTAAAATATCCAGGATTTCCCGCACTCCCCAGTCCATCAGATAATACCCGTTGGCCGGAACTCCCAGTTCTCTCACCGCCGCCTCATCCAGCGTGTACAGCACCGCCGTCTGAACGCCGTCCGCCCGCAGAAGTCCGGCGTCTTCCTCTCCTGTTTCTGCGGCGTCAGACAACAATCCGGCCTCCGTCTCTGTACCGTCCCCGATTCGCCGCACCTCAACCGCGTTTTCTCTGACAAAATCCAGAAATTCAGCATACTCCCGGGAACCCCTGTCATAATTTCCGGCAAGTGGCAGCGTAGGGGTTTCCTCCTTTTGCAGGATAGGGAGGAAAAC
>CAMNQN010000064.1 GCA_946549155.1 uncultured Lachnospiraceae bacterium
CCCTGATATCTTGACCCTTCGTCCTCCGCTACCGAAAATTCAACAAACCCCCCTGCGCGTCGCGCTGCTCTAACTATTGTTAAAGTACTTAAATTATCACAACTATTTCAATTCACGCCCCTGCGAGAGGGGCTTCCCAAAACATACGGAGCGGTATATATTATATCCCATTTCAATTCACGCCCCTGCGAGAGGGGCTTCCCATATCAACATCTGTCACAGTTATTTCTAAATGCTATTTCAATTCACGCCCCTGCGAGAGGGGCTTCGAACTTTTGTACATGACGAGGCAGGATATTCCATATTTCAATTCACGCCCCTGCGAGAGGGGCTTCAATATCCCCCTGCCGCATTAAAAGGAGTAGGATTATTTCAATTCACGCCCCTGCGAGAGGGGCTTCTCGTGATCCTGCTCAATCATATCGGAAGCATTTATTTCAATTCACGCCCCTGCGAGAGGGGCTTCATAAGATCGGCGGCACCGGAACAACGCTGACGAATTTCAATTCACGCCCCTGCGAGAGGGGCTTCTGCAAAAAGCACCAATTTTTCTATCGGTCTTTTACTGTTTTTTATTCATTAAATACATTTTCACAAAATTAATTCTTTCAAATCCCCAATTTAATCAGTATAGGCCTTATATTTGTGCAATTTTCATTGCGCCAATCTCCTGGGATTTTATGTATGGGAAATATATGCGCAAAGTTTTATAACAACAAAGGTTCCCCAGTCTCTACCTTTAACTTTCTTCCCATAGAATCAATTTTGTTCTGATAAGAATTTCCCAACCGATAAAACCGGATGGAATCCAAATTCTTGTTTATTTCCTTTCTTAATTCATGCTTTAATGTCGTAAGTTGCGCTGCGTCTACTAAAACTTCAAAAACCGAGTTTTGCACCCGAACACCATATCTTTCACATAATTTTGCTACTCTTCGAAGTCTCTTTTCCCCTGCAGCATCCATCGTATTTACATCATAAGTTATCACTACCAGCATGGTTTACCTCCAGGAATACGGCGGATATTCATCCAAATCGCCACGCAGCACTCTGGCAAATAACATCGCCTGAGAATACGGAAGCATTCCAATTTCAATATTTTCGCCCAGGAAAGGATGCCTGATAGTTTCCTTTTTCCTTTTTTGCCAGGCATTTAAAACCGTCCTTCTGCCCTTGTCATTTAAATATACCGCTTCCGAATCCATTTCAAAATCCTTAGTTTGCAACTGTCCCTTATGAAAAAGTGACAGAACAAACCGATCACACAACGGTGCCCGCAATTCTTCAACCAGATCCAGAGCAAAAGACGGGCGTCCCGGCCGCAAAACATGTAAATACCCCGCTGCCGGATCAAGTCCTACTGTTTCTAAGGCAGATTGCGTTTCGCGAGTCAACAGCATATAAACAAAAGATAACGCTGCATTTACTTCATTTTTGGGTGGTCTTCTGCTTCGAACATCGAAAACAAATTCTTTTGAATCCAGCATATTATCAAATTGAGAAAAATAAATCGTAGCCGCTGCACCTTCCAACCCTCGCATGGAATCAATATCATTGATATTTTGTATTTTTTTTGCAATATCACTAAGTTTATTTGCTGCCGCCACCAAAGCACTTCTTTTTTCATCCGAATCTTTATTTCTTGCACTTCTCATAAGAACCGCTTTTGAATTACGAATTTTTCCATAAAGAATGTTTCTTACTGTCCGAACTGAAAATTCAATATCATTTAAACTTTCATACTGTTTTTTTCGCAATAAAACATTTCCGCTTACAGGTCCGCATATTCTTCCAAGAAATTTTCCATTCTCGGATAAAAATACAAGTGAAATCCCTTCTTCTCCACAAAATCCAATCAATGGCGTTGAAACTGTAATTTGCCCGAAGCATACAATTGCTTCAATATTATGAGCTGGAACGGAAACTTTTTCTTCTCCGTCCATTTCCACAACTATATTCTGATTGCGCACATGTATATAACTGCCAGGTGTCAGAATGTAGATCGTATTCAAAAGCTTTTTCATATACATCTCCCCTCTTCTGCTTCCAGTTTTAATTCTTTGCAATATTCAGAAGCTGATTTTTTCACTTTCGGCATACAATATTCTAACATAGAACATTTTTTGCACTTGGAACTATACTGTGCCGCCGGAATTATAAATGATTCACGGATTTTTCTTAACTCTATGGCTGTATCACGAACTATTGTCCGCAATTCTTCCGTAAGCTCAACCCGTAAACGTTTATGTGAAGATATAAAAAATATTTCCCCTAGTGGAATTTTCGTCTGATACATTTCTTCCAGGCACATCGCCTCTGCACACAGCTGAATCTTATACTCTAATTCATCTTCCCGGACTTTTCCATGTTTATATTCTATTGGAAACAGAGTTACTTTAAAATTTGCAGCCGGAATTATACATCCATCCTCAGATTTGGTTGCTTCAATACAATCGCATTTTCCATTTACTCCCAGTTCTTCGGAAACCACTTCATATTCATAAAGTTTAAGAAACTCTCCTCTTTTCTCGATTCTCTGGGTATGAACACGTTCGTGCTCCGCACGTCCTTTTGCAGTTTCCACATTTTCCACCCATACCCGTTCATTTAATAGAAGAGCAGCCCGTCTGGGGCAATAACACATCTGAGAAAGCCAGCTTAATGGAATATACTCTTTATCATTCATTTTTAAACCATTCCTCATTTTCAGGAAGTTGATTCCATACAATATCTTTAAATGCCTCTTCTTTAAAACCAACCTCAACGCCCTTTGGTACACGATTCAAATGAATAATCGCATTATAATCATGATAACTTCTTGGATATACCACACTCTCTTTTTTCTTCACTTCAACCAAGTCAAACAATTTGTGCGCTGGAGCACAGCCCAATTTTGCCTGACGGACTCTCTGCCCCAGATCAGAATCCGTCCCTACATGTTTGAAAATAATCAGTGGAGAAACTACCTCCATCTCTCCTTTACTTGCAGAACGGTTATGTTCATACATATTCAGAATTGCTTCAAACAAAAGATTTAAATCTTCCTCGTCAAATCCAGTTTCCGCAGCCAGATTGGCACTGATAAATCCCCTGATTTCATATAAACCAAAAGGAATGAACTGTTTACGTCCCATTGTCCGAAGTTTATCTTCCGGTTTCTCATTTTCCATCCGCTGATAATCTTCCATTTTCAAATCTTTTTCCCCGTCAGTTACTGCCATACGGGTTATGGAAATGTCTAATGGCAAAACCGGATCCAGACTTTTTCCAAATGTGATCTGAACAGGACCTCGCACCTGTCCCGCATTTGGACCAGTGCTCATCACTGCACCAAATGTACGTACATCATAAAACAATTCGCATGCTTTCTGACGTCCTGCATAAATCGCTTCTTTCGCTTTTGCACAGTCTTCAACCCCTGCTTCTCTTTTAGCTCTGGCAATATGGCGGTTCATATTTGTTGACTGCTGAACAATGATCTCCATTCCAGGTTCTTCTTCTCTGGACATGGTTACATAATTTCTGATTAGTCTTTTCGTAGATACATCTGAAATATATCCCTGCATGGTCTGAGGATCCACTCTTGGAGTGTTTCCCATATCTGGATCGCCATTAGGATTGGCATCTGTACATGCCACATAATAAATAAATTCATAACGATTTTTAATTGCCATAATAAATTCCCCCTTATATGTTTTGATCTTTTACATTATTTTTAATCTTTTCTATTCTTTCATTTTTATCCTTCTGTAGTTTCGTACACATCTGTCTGTATCCCAAGGCAAAATAAGCCTGTTGTTCCAATGTCAGAGTTGCCGGAATTTCATTTCCGATTGCACAGTATGCTCCGTTCAAAGCATTTTCATACTGTTTTCTCAGCCATTCATTTTCTATTTTATCCAGATGATAAGCTGATAATCTGGATACCTGTCCTAATACCAGTGCCGGCATCTGACTTGCACTTGAATAATAGCGCTGTACGATTGTAGCATTGACATTTTTCATTGCCACATTCTGTATTGCTGCATGCACCGCCATGGCAGCACCGCAATGATAGGCAGAACTTTTGTGTTTAGAATCATATTCTGACATGATTTCATTCTCCTTTCCTTTTCTCATAAGCCAGACCTTCAACCACTGACATGCTGTCACATCTGGTATTTGCATGCCAATCTGATTCTCATCGTTTTCCAGCATTTGCGAACGAATATACGCCAACGAACGAAGCGCAACTGCATCCGGCAACGAAGTTCCATGTATAATAGCACGAATGATCGCCTGTGTAATTCCAGATAATTCTTTATTCACTCTATCCCATATTTTGCTGTCAGAATTATGTTTTTTCAGCAAACATAATAATCTTGCACTGAGTTTTTTACTTTTCTCGTTTTGTATTCCATTCAAAGCTTTCAGTTCCAATTGTTCATTCCAAAGGTCAATATTCCTTTGAAGGTCTTCGTAGGAACCATGTTCATACTGACGGACCATAACACGCCCATTAACACCAGATAACAAAACTATCGTATATTGGCTGGGCAAATGTGGGATTTTTTCTCCTGTTTTTACACTTTTAATCAATTTGGAAGCTTGATTTTCAGCGCTTCTGGCTTTTCTTTTTTCCTCATTTGCCAATACTTCCTCATTTTCCTCATCATTCCCCAGCATATTTATTCCAAGAAAATTTGCGTTCAGCACAGGATCATTTTCTGCCGCAACATCCTTTTCATACCAATGTACAAACTTCATATTTGCCAATACAGGAGCACTTTTCAATAAATGATCCAACGCAGCTTTAACCGCAAAAAAAGCAGTTTCTGATACCGGTGCATTCGCACTTTTCTTCTGGTCATAGGAACAAAAAGCACTTTTATCGAAGCAGATCAGGGCATCTCCACGGGCATGTCCCCCAACTACTGCAAGCCCGGTAACCGGAGGAACTGTTTCCATAGGAACCGTATCTTCTCCGGTAATCAGACATAAGGTTTTTTCTTTTATCTCTGTATTAATATACTTCTTTCGATAAATATTCCACCAAGCCCTTAAGCCCTCTGCCTTTACAATTTTTTTCCCATCAACGATAAAAGAAATTCGATCTGATCCCTTAATTTTATTTTCGTTCAATGCTTCCGAAATTGCCAGAAGCGTTTTCTCGTCTTCTGCCGCTTTCACACATACTTCAAATTCCGGAACAGCATCACTCCCATCTTTTAAAACCTGATAATAAAAATCTCTTTTTATCTTTGCCTTATCTTGTAAATCTGAAGCATCTTGAAAAATCACGGTTCTTTTTTCTACAATGGGATTGCACTTTTCTTTTCCATTCGCCAGACTTCCAATGTCCGGGCATAAAACAGGCGTATCATCTCCTAATATGATTCCCAGAAATTCTCCTTCCCTGCTTAACGAAACATATGCTTTTATTGTTTTGTTGCTATATCCCGGCGGCAAAATCAGATCATTTCGTATTGCATAATCATAAAATGCTTTCAGCATTTTCTTCCCCCCTTCAGCACTTCGGGACTGTCATACGCCGGAACTTTTATAACTCCATGCTCCACAACAGCATGATACAATGACAGCCGCGGTTTCACTTTTTTTCTCACCTCATAATCATGAAGATCAAAAATGTCATAAACCATGAATCCCCCATCCATATTGATGTCAACTGCCTCTCTGCTTCCGTCGCTTTCCTCAAAATAGGCTGCGAATTCTCGTAAACCTAGTGATGGCTGATTGAAGCATTTCCCATTTCTTATCCTTCTGTACGCCTGATCATAAAGCTGCTGTTCTCTTCCTTTAAATGCAGGTCTCGGACAGATAGATGCTGTTATTCGATATCTTACATCTTTCAATGCAACAGTCTGTCTCTGCGTCCTTTCTTCGTCGGTATATATTACTTTATTGCTAACTCTGGTTTTCACCTCAATCCGTTTAAAACATATATATTGAATCGAATTCAAGATCTCTATCTGATTAACCTGCCAGTAAAATTCCACAGGTTTACTGTAAATAGCTGATAGAATCCCTCGGCACGCTGATGGCGTGGGAAAGGGATATGTCAGTCTTTCCACTTTTGAAAATGGGGGCGTGAAGCAAGCAAAATCCCCCCATACCTCTATTGATAACTCCATTTCTGTCACTCCCTTCTCTTCTTATTTGACAGTATGGGGCTGATAAATCAGCCCCATACGCACGCATAAATAATTAACATATTTCAATTCTCAGCAAATCATAAAAGTAAATATCCATAATAGCATGTACTTTTATTGCTGTCATGTTAATTATATATAATCATTCATTCTTTGTCAACCAAAAATCAGACCATTATCCTCACATTTTTCATTTTCTTTCTCTTTAAACTGCAGTCCCATATCTTCCCGGTACATATACCCATACTGTGTGCGCAGTACATAATACCCTGACTCCATCTTCTGTTTTCTCTTTCTATCAAAATAATACACCTGTTCACAATACTTCTCTATATCTTTTTCAAAAGTATTAACGGTAATTTCTGCTGATCGTTTTACAAGTTCCGGCGTTAAATTACCATTTAAAAGCTCTTTTCTCACGTCATTATACAACTGCATTTTTTCACCAAAAGGAACAATCACTTTTTTGCCCTGGTTGTCGATCAGCTTGTATTCCCTAGCGGTTTCTTTATAATCTCTATCCTCAATCGCTTTTGTCAGTGTCTCTTTATCTTTTGCATATTCCCGAAAAAGTATCTCATAATAATTGGATATACATTCCGGATCATTGATTTCAATATTTTCTCTGGACAAAATTTCTTTTACAACAATTGCCGCATTTTGATACCATTTATCTGGAGGATACAAGCTGCCTTCCACTTCCGGTTCAAAAACCACCACTTTTCCAACTCCAGATTTTCCATTTCGATTGCATCTTCCTGCTGCCTGAATAATTGCTTCCAGCGGTGCCAATGCTCTGTACAAAACACAAAAGTCCAAATCCACACCTGCTTCAATACACTGTGTCGATACTACTTTACATGGCAATCCCGCCTCTTGTCTTTCTTTTATTTTTCTTATCACTTCACTTCGATGTTTCGGACACAGATCCGTTGTTAAGAAAAAAAGTTCTTCCCGACTACAGCCGTCACTTTTTAAGATTTCAAACAATTCAACTGCGTGTCTGCGAAGATTTACAATTACACAAACATTTTCTTCCTCTTCCATTTCCCGTGCTATTTCTTCCAATGGAATCCGCTTTTTCATTCTCCATTCCACTTGTGTTCTTTTTAATTTTTCATACATTATCGGATATTCTGGCACAATCTCAATAGGTTTCCAGGATACTCCCTGTATAGCTTTAAATTCCGGCTGCGTAGCAGTAGAAAAAACCATAGTACAGTGATATCGGGTACACAATGTATTTACAGCATTCAAGGTTGCAGTCAACAGATTTGCCGGTAAGCTTTGTGCCTCATCAAACAAAATGATGCTGTTTGCAATATTATGTAGTTTCCTGCAGTCTGTTGGCTTTTGCGCAAACAACGCCTGAAAAAATTTAACTGAGGTAGTTATAATAAATGGAGGCTCCCAGCGTTCCGCAAATTCCCGCTGCCTGTCATCAAGCTCACTTTGGCTGTGATCCTGTAAAATCTCCGGAATTATTTTTGAATAAACATCATAACTTTGTTCCGTCAATGCAAGAAACGGCAATACAAGTATAATACGCTTTTTTTTATATTGGGCTGCATGCTTCAATGCAAAATTCAATAATGCCAGCGTCTTTCCCGTTCCTGTAGGTGCTGTAAGAATAAATAAACCTTCTTTTAATCTTGCAGCCTCCCCACACCTTTCAAACAATAAGTCACGAAGGTCATTCACGATTAAAGAACCTTTTACATTCTTTTTCAGTTCTTCTCTATATTTATCCAATGCCTTCAAACATTGTTCCGCTTCAAATTCCAGTGGTTTTTGCAACTCCTTTTCCGACGAAATGGTATAATCTGCATCTACCAGACAAGAAAATAACATGCGTGTATATAACATCTCATCTATGGCTTCATCGATCCCCTCCAACTTCCGCACTTTTTCTATTGACCGATATTCTGACAGGAATTGAGGAAAATCTTTAAGAAAAGCTTTTGATGCTTCCTGATATTGTTTCTGACCTGCTAATGCCGCAGTCTTACTATTGCGCTCTACAGGCTTACCGGATAAAAGACTCTCTTTCAAATCCATTTCCAGCTCATCATATCCAGTAAGCCCGTCGTGGTGTCCGTTTATTGCCTCCATAGCTGCTCGATAGCCATACAAAGATTTTCTGTTCCCTAACAGACAATACAAAAATGCGGCTCCACAAATTGCATGATCAATGCGCGTATATTTTCTCTCCAAAACGCCTTTAAACCTTTCACTGTATTTTCCGAAATCATGCAATTTTCCACATAATTCAGCTGTTTTTCTACTTCCAATCTGCTCTCCAAATACTCCTGCCATCTCACTGACTTTTGCCAAATGATTTCGAAGCAATTCCTGGGTCCCATCTTCCCGCTTTGATTTCGCATAATATTGTGTATTGTTGTCATTCATCTTTACTTTCCCTTTCTATTTCATCTATACGTGAGAGTGAAAAGTTTTAAATAAAATATAGGCATCCACCAATGTATTCTATAATGAAATCACCAAACTCATTAATCCACACGCAAGAAGGATGCCTATGTATACAGATTATAGCATCCATTTGCAGGAGCGTAAATAATAAAGATATTGTTGATGCAGTAAAGAAACTGGATTGTCCTAAAAAAGCATGATTCTCTCCTTTATTTTGGAAAGCTATCTTTCAAACATAGCACGCCATATCCCACCTGCGGATTCGGCCACTCCGAAAACCCCGGCAGAGGCCTGGCGCCGCGAATCAAATAGGCTTTTACTTTCTCCCCATACAGGTAAGGATCGTTTCCGGCTACGATCCCCCACTGCATCAGCAGGGCGGCGGCGGCTGTGACGAAGGGTGCGGCAAAGGAGGTGCCGGTGTAGGCGGCGTAGCCGCCGCCCACGGCTGTGGTAGTGATGTCCACTCCCGGTGCTGAGAGATCCGGTTTTACTTTTTCCGGGTAGCGGGTGTAGCCCCGCCCGGAGAAGGGCGCGTAGGCCATGGTGCCGGCATCGTAGGCCCCCACGGTAATGACCTTCTCCGCTGTGGCGGGTATGGTGAGGGTCACCTGGGGAGAGGGCCGCAGAAACCGGGTATCCGGATTCAGCGCCTCCGCCCCCGGCAGCCACAGATCGAAACCGCCTTGTCGGATTCTTAGGGGCGTCAGCTCGATTCTCCAAATTCCGGAATCAATATAGCGATTGTTTCCGGCGGGAAGAAAGTCCAGATAGATCTCCTGATTGGCACTATAGGGGGCCGGCACCCCGTAATAGACCAGAAGCTCCGTTTGCCCCAGACGGTAGCGGCTGGCCCCCGGAGCGGATGCCCCCGCCAGCTGCATGACTCCGGAGGACAGCGTCATGCGCTGGCCGGAAGGGTGTACCAGGGCCACCTCAAATTCGTCTGCATAATTTTTCCACAGCTGCAGATTTATGGTGGGTTCAAACTCCGATACGGACAGCTCAATCAGCTCCACCCGGTCATCAGAAAGCACTCCGGCGGTGTGGCCATATCCGGCTCCCTCGTTGCCTGCTCCCACCACGATGACATTTTTCCATTTGCCCGCCATCTGATTCATATAAATTTCCAGAAGGGAGGTTCCGGTATGGGAGCCATACACGTTCCCGAAGCTTAAATTTACGGCCACCGGCTTTCCTAAGCTCTGAGCCTTCCTGATCACATACTCCAGGGCTTGCATCAGCTGGGTGGTACTGGGAAATCCATTTTTCCCCGGCAGGCCTAGCTTTACCGCCAGAATATCGCTCTCCGGAGCGCCCCCCGCGTACCGACCCCCGGAGGCATTGCCGTTTCCGGCCAGAATCCCCAGCACCGCCGTGCCGTGGCCGCTGCTATCCACACTGGGTACAAGAGCATACCCCATCTCACGGCTGCCTGCCGCCAGCGCCTCATTGATCTGATCCCGGCTAAATTCTGTCCCCTGGCGGAAGCCCTCCGGCGGACTGCCAGCGGTAACAGTCTGATCCCAGATCGCCAGGATACGGGTGGTTCCATCCACACCACGGAAATCTGAATGGAAATAATCGACCCCCGAATCAATAACGGCGGTGATAATCCCCCGTCCATCTAAGGCTTCTCCATCCGCCTTGGGCAGGCCCAAAAAACAAGACGCCGCTTTTCCCTGGTCTACCGCGAAAAACAGCCGTTTTGGCTTCTCGGCGTACTCGATCTCCGGCTGGGCCAGCAACACCTCCAGCTCGCTCTCCCGCACCCGGATAATCCCAAACCCAAAGGAGAGCGGAATCACCTCCGCCAGTCTGGGATTTTCCCCGGACCTGCTCTGATCATATTTGATAATCAATTCCCAGATGTGCTCCCCCGGCTCGTAGCCCACCTGCAAATTCAGGGATTTTTCCCGCTCCTCCTCCGTGGCATCCAGTGCCAGATTTAAAAGATTTTCCGCCTTTTGATTGTCCATTTCTGCATCCCCTTTGCCTGGCGGCGTGAGAGGGTAAACTGCTTTCCCCGCCTTACAGGCAACACATTCTCCCTGCCATCCTATGTCTCCCGAATGCTCCTCATTCCCCCTAAAAAAAGTTTCACTAAATTCTTAATTCCATTGACATTCTTCACCGTTCGGTATAGATTATTGAAAGAAAGGAAAAGTATCATTGCCCATAGGGTTTTATGCCTAAAATCAGGAGGAGATTATGAAAACGCTGGGATACTACAATGGAAAATACGGGGAACTGGATGAAATGACCGTGCCGATGAACGACCGTGTCTGCTGGTTTGGAGACGGGGTATACGATGCCGGACTCTGCCGGAATTACAAAATCTTTGCCATCGACGAACATGTGGACCGCTTTTTTAACAGCGCGGGCCTAATCAAAATTCAGATGCCCGTCACTAAGCAGGAATTGAAGGATCTGTTATATGAGATGGTGCACAAAATGGACACCGGAGACCTGTTCGTCTATTACCAGGTGACCCGGGGAACCGGCAGGCGGAAACATATTTTTACGGAGGGAGCCGGAAATCTGTGGATCACGCTGACCCCCGCCAAACTGGGGGACGAATCCAAGCCAATCAAACTGATCACCACAGAGGACACCCGTTTCTTCCACTGTAATATTAAAACGCTGAATCTGATTCCCACCGTGATGGCTGCCCAGAAGGCTGAGGAGGCAGGCTGTCAGGAATCTGTATTCTACCGTCCCGGCGGCCGGGTTACAGAATGCGCCCACAGCAATATCCACATTCTCCAGGACGGAATGCTGCGCACCGCGCCTGCGGATAATCTGATTCTGCCAGGCATTGGACGCGCCCATCTGATCCGCGCCTGCAAAAATCTGGGAATCCCGGTGAACGAAACAGCCTTTACCCTGGAGGAACTTTATGACGCGGAGGAAGTCATCGTAACCAGCTCCAGCAATCTCTTCCGCTATGCCAACCAAATCGAGGGCAGACCGGTGGGCGGCCGCCAGCCTCAGCTGCTGGAAAAGATCCGCCAGGCCATCCTGGAAGAATATTACACAGAAACCAGCGGGGACAAAGAAGCCTGATGCGGCCCTGCGTGCTTGCCTCTTCCTGCGTCCTGGTACTGACCAAACACGAAGAACATTACCATCTGAACAGCAACATTTTTGGGGCTCTTCTCACTTGCCCATTCCTATGGCATGTGCTAAACTAAACGTAACGGCCTATGCGGCCAAAATAATACGATAAGGGGAGTTACAAATGAGCGAACAGTACGACGACATGGAATACCAACAGGCTGCTGAGGCGCGGCGCAGGAGGCGGCAGCAGCGCAGACGCAGGGAGCGAAACATGAGAATTGCCACTCTGACGGTTCTGCTGTTGGTGATCGTAGCGGCCGCCGTGATCGTTCCCAGATTTGTCCTGAAAAAAAATGCGGAAAGCACCGCCAATGCTTCCCGCGGCAGCGGGCAGAACGGGAACGCGGTGATCCTGGGGGAGACGGAAACAGACAGCGTGGATGTTCAAAATGGTACTGAAGCAGACGATGCGAACCTGCAGGGTACCGATACCGACAGTGCCGAAAGCGGCGGCGATACCACCGTCCCGGACAGCACAGAAGCCGCAGGCACCACAGGCGATGACATTTTGGCCCAGGCAGAGCTTCTGGCCGCAGGCTACGACTATGACGGAGCCATCGCGCTGCTGCAGAGCATCTCCGGCTATGAAGCTGACACCGCCGCAGCCACCGCCATCAGCGAGTACACCGCGGCGAAGGAAGCCTGCGTGGCTGTGGACGTGAACACGGTACCCCATATTTTTTACCATTCCCTGATCAACGATACCTCCAGCGCATTCAACTATGACACGCTGGGCAAATTTACTGTGGACGGCATGAACGCCTGGATGACCACCGTGGAGGAATTTGATAAAATTACCCAGCAGCTCTACGATAACGGCTACGTATATGTCCGACTCCGGGACCTAGTGGTGGAAACCACCGATGCCGACGGCACAGTGCATTTTGAGCCCAACACCCAGCTGATGCTGCCGGAGGGCAAAAAGGCCATTGTCCTGTCCATCGACGATTTAAGCTATTACCATTCCTACGAGACCGCCAGCTATCCCGACAAACTGATTTTAGATGAAAACGGGGAGGTAAAATGCCACTACATAAAACCGGACGGCACCGAGGAGGTGGGAGATTTCGATGTGCTTCCCCGCCTGAATACCTTCCTGAAGGAGCATCCCGACGGCGCCTATAAGGGTGCGCGGGGACTGATCGCCCTCACCGGTTATAACGGCGTTTTCGGTTACCGCACCGATACTGACTACCGGGACCATGCAAACCTCATGGATGACCAGGCCAAATGGCTGGAGGAACATCCTGAATTTGACTGGGAAAGCGACGTGGAGCAGGCCAAGGTCATCGCGGAAGCCATAAAGGAAAGCGGCTGGGAATTTGCCAGCCACACCTGGGGCCACCTGAGCGTGACCAACAAGACGGCGGACGAGCTGCGCCGGGACAATGAAAAATGGGTCAATACGGTACAGAACATCGTGGGACCGGTGGATACCATCATTTTCGCCCACGGAAACGATATCGGTGACTGGCAGGATTACAGCGCCGACAATGAGAAATTCCAGTATTTCAAAAGTGCAGGATACAATTTCTACTGCAATGTGGACGGCTCCGTGCCCTACTGGGTGCAGATCCGGGACAATTATGTACGGCAGGGCCGCATCAATCTGGACGGCTACATGCTTTACCAGTCCAGCCAGGGAAATACCACCGTGCTGGACAATATGTTCAAGGCCTCCCAGGTTTTCGATCCCACAAGGCCCACCCCGGTGGTAGCCAACGGAGAAGCTTAATCTGCTAAAATAACGGGCTGCCGCAAAATGGCGGGATATCAGTAACGCTCCCCTTCCATTTTGCGGCAGCCCCTCATTATTGTCCCTGCCGCCCCTCGGCCCGCCGTTTACGCTTCCGTTGCCATCCCCTCTTTTATCCCGGCCAGTGCATCCAAAGCCGCCAGAATCTCGTTTTTCTCCCCTCTGGCCGCGGCGTCGGCTCCGTCCTTATAGGAGGAAATACCGTCCTTGAGATCCTTTTTCCATTCCACCACCACATTCAGGATACTGGCTGCCCGAAGCCCCCGAACCTTCGCCACCGCAAACAGAGCCGCCGTCTCCATATCGGAGCCGAATACCCCCCGGGAGGAATAAAATTCATCCAACGAAGCTTTGCGTTTCAGATAAAGGCCGTCATGACTTCTGGCGGCTCCGATCTCATAGGCAAAACCATTTTTCTTCACAGCCTCCCGGCAGGCGTTAAGCAGGTAAGGATCTGCGTACGCATATGCAATCTCATCCCGGACAGCTTCTGTATGATTTCTCCAGCCCTCATCCAGTTCCGGCGCCGCGTACCGGAACGTATCCAGATAGGTCTGGCTGGTTCCATCGTCGCAGACCGCCCGGTCACACAGCACCAGCTCTCCCAGCGACAAATGGCTTTGCAGAGCCCCGCAGCTTCCGATCCGAATCAGATCCCTCACTCCCAGATCCGCCAGCTCCTCAATGCAGATCGCCGTGGAGGGGCCCCCCATACCGGTGGAAATAGCCAAAATTCGCCTTCCCTTGTAGGTTCCGGTAATACTCTTATACTCCCGGTTAAAGCCTTCCCTCTTCACATCTGTCAGATACTCCGCGATAGCGTCCACTCTTGCCGGATCCCCCGGCAAAATAGCGGCAGTGGCACTGATGCTATCATCCAATTGAATATGCGGCATTTTACCCATAAAAATCCCTCCTTTTTGTATATTCCTATTATAATCTTCCGGATTTTTTTTGTATACCCTGTATACACATAAATTATCTTCTTCGCCTCTCTCAGGTTACTGTACAAGTGTAATGTTCTTCGTGTTTTGTTAATTAGGAGGACGCAGGAAGAGGCGGCATACTAAGCGACAAAAATATAGCCTGCGTAAGCTGATAACGGAATGATATAT
>CAMNQN010000065.1 GCA_946549155.1 uncultured Lachnospiraceae bacterium
CGGTAAATATCTGAAATAGATCGTGTAGTGACAAATGCTGGATTGAATGTAAATCTGTTAATATGGTATGGACATTACGAAACCACATGGACATAGGGATATATTGTACCGATGATATCGGAACAGATGTACCGTTTTGCCGGAATTTACACGCGAGTCGGGCATTTTCTGTTTAGAATGTCACATTCCGCGTGATTTTGTAAAGCTTTCCCTTCCTGCGTCCTGCTAATTAACCAAACACGAAAAACATTACTACCTGAATAACAGCCCGGGAAACAATTATGCCAAATCAGTCATGTTCTGCTTGCAATCTCCGGAAACTGTGCTATAATGGCCATAAATAAATAATAGCGAAGTAGGAATTGGCGCGTTAAGTTGTCAGCGGCTGGGGAGTCGCCCTGAACCGAAAAGCCGGTCGGAAACGATCTGGCTTGCGATGCCTTTTCCGCACCCGTTGCTACATGATGAGAACATCTCATAATGTGGAGGGAATATTATTTATCGGGTAACCATTTCACAATCACATTACGGAGGTGTTTTTTATGCGTAAAAATACGTACAAGACCATCTGGAGCACCCAGACCATAGTGTTTCTGGGAGTATTGGTGGCGATGACTCTGGTGTTTTCCCGCATGCTGGCGATTAGTCTGGGATTCGCCCGCTTTACGCTGGGAAGTATCTGTACCATTATGGCCGGTTTATGGTTCGGTCCGGCGGCGGGGGCTGTCAGCGGCCTGGCGGCGGATGTTCTGGGCTGTCTGATTCAGGGCTATGCGGTGAATCCGCTGATCACAGTGGGCGCTATGATGTGGGGCCTGATCCCTGCGCTGATGAAGCCCCTGATTAACGGCGGAAAGCTGAAAAAAGTGGCGGTTCTCTGCGCTTCGGTGCTGATTGCTTCTATTCTGGGAACTATGGGCTTTACTTACGCAGGGCTGGTGCTTTTCCTGGGCTACGATTTCTGGGCGATTTTGCCCACCCGTCTGGCACAGTTTGCGGCCATGACGCCGGTGTACTGCGTGCTTTGCTGCTGCCTGTACTTTAGTCCGCTGACCACGATGATTCAGAATATGCAGGCCAAGCAGGCAGAGAAGAAGGGCATACTGCCTACCCAGTAGGAGATTCTGCATTTCGGAATACAGCTGGGACGGCTGATGTGCCATATACATAAAAATGGTCAATGCCAGGTGGATTGACTGCAGAAACGCTCATTAAGTGCCAGTAAAGACCGGGCGAAAGCCTTAAACAGATACTGCGATTCCCCATGAGCACAGAGGCTGCTGCAAAACTTACAAAAAGTTTGCGGCAGCCTTTTTCTCTTACAGATGGGCGCGTTGGACAAAAGGATTCAGAGAAAATTAAGAGAGAAACAGGAGAGAAAAAGATGAACTACGAGGAAGCAAGAGCATATTTGAAGGAGATTTCCGCCAGGGGAAATCTTCTGGGACTGGACAGCATCCGGATTTTGCTGCGGGAGCTGGGGAATCCCCAGGACCGGCTCCGTTTTGTACATATCGCGGGGACCAACGGCAAAGGATCCGTGATGGCCTACCTGTGTTCCATTCTGAAGGATGCAGGCTATCAGGTGGGTCGCTACATTTCCCCCACGCTGTTTTGCTATGAGGAGCGAATCCAGGTGAACGGAAGCTATATTCCTAAGGCGGATGTGGCCCGTTTGACGGGGCAGATTGCACAGGCCCGGGAGCGCATCGCCTCCCGGGGAGAGCCTGCCGCTACCATCTTTGAGGTGGAGACAGCATTGTCTTTTCTGTTTTTTGCGGAGCGAAACTGTGATCTGGTGCTTTTGGAGACGGGGCTTGGGGGACGGGAGGACGCCACCAACGTGGTGACCACCACGATTCTGGAGATCATCGCCTCCATCAGCATGGATCACATGGAACTTTTAGGGGATACGCTGGAGCAAATCGCCTGGAACAAGGCGGGGATCATCAAGCCGGGTACTCGTGTGGTTTCCGACCGGCAAAAGCCGGAGGCGGAAGGGGTATTGCGCCGGGTGTGCAAAGAGCAGCAGGCCAGCCTGCACTTTCCGGAGGCCGGACAGCTTTCCGATATCGTTTACGGTCTGAAGGAACAGCGGTTTTCCTACCGGGGAATGGAGGGGCTGTCCATTCATCTGGCGGGTACCTGCCAGATCGGCAATGCGGTTCTGGCGGTGGATGCGGCGCTGGAGCTGCAAAAGCTTGGCTATAAGATAGAAGAGGGCAATATCCGCCGGGGGCTGCAGGATACGGTGTGGGAAGGGCGGTTCCAGCTCCTCTCAGAAGGGCCGGCGGTGGTTATCGATGGGGCCCATAATCCGGACGCGGCCAGGGTTTTGATGGATGCAGTGCAGCATTACTTTCAGGGAAAGAAAATTTATTATATTTTTGGCGTGTTTTCTGATAAAGAATATGATAAAATTATAGAGATAACCGCTTCGCGGGCGGAATGGATTTTTACCGTGGAGACGAAGGAGAACCCAAGGGCCCTGCCGGCAGAGATTCTGGCAGAGCGGATACGGCCGGTAAACCCTAAGGTTACGGCGGTGGGAGATGTGAAGCGGGCGCTGGAGGCGGCGTTTTCGAAGGCTGCGCCGGAGGATGTGATTCTGGTGTTCGGGTCACTGTCCTTTTTATGGGAGGCCAGGGAGTACATGCAGGCATTTGAGGCATCCGCCGGCGGGAAGAGCGGTTCGGAAGGGCTATAAAGAAACAGCAGAAGGGATTTCAGTTACCATGAGGGATTTATTGGAGCTTCGGGAGCAGATTGACGAGATCGACAGTACCATTGTGGAGCTGTTCGAGAAGCGCATGGCCGTCAGCGAGGAAGTGGCGGCCTACAAGATCAGCACCGGGAAAAAAGTATTTGACAAGGAGCGGGAGCGGGAGAAGCTGGAAAAGCTGTCCTCCCTGGCCCACGATGATTTTAACCGGCACGGCGTGCAGGAACTGTTTAATCAGATTATGTCCATGAGCCGGAAGAAGCAGTACCAGCTTTTGGCCCAGAACGGGGCGGCGGGCCGCCTGCCCTTTATCGGCGTGGATAGGATCGAGAAGGAGAACGTCCGGGTGGTGTTTCAGGGCGTGGAGGGCGCTTACAGCCATGCGGCCATGTGCAGCTATTTCGGGAAGGACGTAAACTGTTTCCACGTGAAGCGTTTCCGGGATGCCATGGAGGCCATCGCGGAGGGAGCAGCGGATTATGCGGTGCTGCCCATCGAAAATTCCTCTGCCGGTATCGTGGCGGACAATTATGACCTTTTGGTGGATTTTGAGAATTATATTGTGGGGGAACAGGTGATTAAGTGCGAGCATGTGCTCATGGGGCTGTCGGGAACGAAGCTGGAGGAGATCCGTTCCGTGGTGTCCCATCAGCAGGCGCTCTCCCAGTGTGAGCAGTTTCTGGATGAACACCCCGACTGGCGGCAGGTGCCCTACGACAATACGGCCCTGGCAGCCAAAAAGGTGGCGACGGACCAGGATCGAACCCAGGCGGCCATCGGCAGCGCCTTTGCTGCAAAGCAGTTCGGCCTGGAGGTACTAAAGGAGCATATCTATTACAACGAGGCCAATTCCACCCGGTTCCTGATCGTTACCAACCAGAGGATTTTCCGGAAGGATGCGGGGAAGATCAGCATCTGCTTTGAGCTGCCTCACCGCAGCGGCTCTTTGTATAATATGATTTCCCATTTTATTTACAATAATCTGAATATGACGCAGATTGAATCCAGACCCATCACCGGGCGGAACTGGGAATACCGCTTCTTCATCGATTTTGAGGGAAACCTTAACGACAGCAGCGTGAAGAATGCGCTGCGGGGGATCCGGGAAGAAGCCATCAACATGAAGATTTTAGGCAATTATTAAAAACGGTGCGAGGAGCTTGGTATGAAGGACATTAGGGAATTGATTCTGTATCATCCCAAAAAAGGGGAACTGTTAGGGCGGGTGGCCAGCCTGATGCTGGACACGGAGAATGTGTTAAAAAAGCGGGAGGAGAAGGATTTTCCCGTATCGGTGTATGAGGTGGATGACATCTTGCAGCAGTATTTTGGCAGTGTGCGGGACCTGATCGAGATCGGGGAATCCCACGGCTTTTCCGGGAATCTGTGGCACTGCTATCTGACCTATGTCCTGGCTTATCACGAGAATGCTTACAGCAAAGCCTGTGAAATCCGGGGAGGCGTGGAGGGCGCCATCAATGCGGTGGCACTTCACGATTTTGAGATTTTTATGGATCTGTTTCATTACGATTTTGCTGTGGTGGAGGAGGAGCTGCAGGTGAAGCTCTATCCGCTGCTTGAGAATTATGACCATTCCCACGGCGGACGGAAGCTGTTTAACACCCGGATCAGCGGGCGTATCTGCGACCTGAGCAGGAAGCTGGCTAAGGCCCGTACCCCCCAGGAATTTAAAACGGACATGGAGCAGTTTTATAAGGAGTTCGGCGTGGGCAAGTTTGGGCTGCACAAGGCCTTCCGGGTGACCCATGACGACCAGGATGGGATGCAGATCGTTCCGATTACCAATATCACCCATGCCTACCTGGAGGATCTGGTGGGCTATGAGATTCCGAAGCAGAAGCTGATTGAGAATACAGAGGCCTTTTTGGCGGGGAAACCGGCCAACAACTGTCTGCTGTACGGCGATGCGGGCACCGGAAAATCCTCCAGCATCAAGGGGATTCTGAACCGCTATTATGACCGCGGCCTGCGGATCATCGAGCTTTATAAGCATCAGTTCCGGGATCTGAATGAGATCATTTCCCAGATCAAGGGCCGGAATTATAAGTTTATTATCTACATGGATGATTTATCTTTTGAGGATTTTGAGACAGACTATAAGTATCTGAAGGCTGTGATCGAGGGTGGACTGGAGAAGAAGCCGGATAATATCCTGATCTACGCCACCTCCAACCGCCGCCATCTGATACGGGAAAATTATTCTGATAAGGAGGAGATCCGTCAGGATATGCACACCTCCGACACAGTGCAGGAAAAGCTTTCCCTGGCGTACCGATTCGGTGTGAGTATCTACTTTGGCGCTCCGGACAAAAAGGAGTTCCGGAATATCGTGAAGGTTCTGGCAGAAAGGCGGGGCATTGACCTGCCGGAGGAGGAGCTCCTTCTGGAGGCTAACAAATGGGAGCTGAGCCACGGCGGATTGTCCGGCCGCACCGCCCAGCAGTTCATTGATTATATTTCAGCAAAGCAGGGGTAAAAACTATGGCAGTGACATTATTTGCGGCAATCGTCATCGGCTCCACGGAAACCGAGATGAAGATATTTGAGCTTTCGCCCCGCAGGGGCATGAAGGAGATTGACTGCGTCAGCACCCGCATTAATCTGGGCGTGGATGCCTACAGTAAGGGGCAGCTGGCGGTGGAAAAGGTGAAGGAGCTCTGTCAGGTGCTCAAGGAGTTTAAGACGGTGATGGAGGGCTACAAGGTGGATGCTTACCGTATCTGTGCCACCAGCGCGTTGCGGGAGATCCGTTCTTCCCTGATCACAAAGGACTATATTGAGAAGCAGACCGGCTTATCCATTGAGATTCTGAGCAACTCAGAGCAGCGGTTTTTGGATTACAAATCCATCGCCTCAGAGAGTGATTCCTTTGAAGCCATCATCCAGAGCGGTACAGCCATCGTGGATATCGGCGGAAACAGTATGCAAATTTCCGTATTTGACAACGATAAGCTGATCACCACCCAAAATATCCGTATGGGAAAGGTGAGCACCCGGGAGAAGTTTCTCCCCCTGGCAAAGAATAATGTCCACTTTGAAAAAATTGTCATGGAGCTGATGGAGCATGAACTGAACGGTTTTGCCAAGCTGTATCAGAAGGACCGCCAGATCAAAAATCTGATCGTGGTGGAGAGTGATCTGCAGTCCCTGACGAAAAAGGGGCAGGAGAATCCGGGGCCCATCTCCATGATCTCCGGCGAACAGTTTCAGAAGCTGTACCAGCAGATTGTGTATCTGAACCCGGATGAAATCACGGATAAATTTGAGATTTCCGCGGACACCGCCATGCTGGTGGTGCCCTCCGCCCTGTTCTGCAAATGCCTGCTGGAGAAGCTGGGGGCGGAGAACATCTGGTTCTCCTCCATGAGCATGAGTGACGGCATCTGCTACGACTATGCGGTGGCCAACAAATTTCTGCGGCCCAGCCATAATTTCGAGGAGGATATCATTGCCGCTTCCCGAAATATCGCCAAGCGTTATAAGAGCAATATGGCCCATATCCGGAACATGGAGGAGCTGACGCTGCAGATTTTTGACAAGATGAGGAAGGTACACGGCATGAATCAGCGGCACCGCCTGCTGCTGCAGATTTCCGTGATTCTGCATAACTGCGGAAAATATATCAGCCTCACCAATGTGGCGGAGTGCGCCTACAATATCATCATGGCCACAGAGATCATCGGGCTGTCCCACTCAGAGCGGGAAGTCATTGCCAATGTGGTCCGGTTCAATACGCTGGAATTTTGTTATTATGATGAATTGGCCACCTTCAGCAGCGTCAGCCGGGAGGATTATCTGGTGATTGCGAAGCTGACCGCGATCCTGCGTGTGGCTAACGCGCTGGACCGCAGCCACAAGCAGAAATTCCGGGATGTGAACATTACACTGCGGGAGGACAAGCTGATTCTGGTGGTGGACAGCCAGGAGGATCTGGCCCTGGAGAAGGGGACGCTGGCGGAAAAGACAGAATTTTTTGAGGAAGTATTTAACGTGCATCCTGTGGTGAAGCAGAAAAAGAAAATGTAGGAGGGCGTCATGGCAGCTGTTGATTACACAAAACCAGAGTATTATACCAACCGGGAATTGAGCTGGCTGGAATTTAATATGCGTATCCTTGGGGAGGCCAGGGACAAGGCGAATCCCCTGTTTGAACGTCTGAAGTTTTTAAGCATCACCGCGTCCAACCTGGACGAATTTTTCATGATCCGTGTGGCGTCCCTGAAGGATATGGTGCACGCCAGGTACACGAAGCCGGATATCGCGGGACTGAAGCCGGAGGCACAGCTGGAGCTGATTCAGGAGAAGGCCCACAGCCTGGTACAGCTTCAGTATTCCACCTACAACCGTTCCCTGCTGCCGGCCTTAAAGCAGGAGGGCCTGGAGCTGGTGACGGCCCATGAGGATTTGACGAAGGAGCAGCAGGAATTTGTGGACCGGTATTTTGAGGAGAATGTCTACCCTGTGCTCACGCCCATGGCCATGGATTCCTCCCGGCCCTTCCCGCTGATTCGGAACAAATCCTTAAATATCGGCGCACTGATCTCCAAAAAAGGGGAGAAGGGAAAATCGGAGTTTGCCACAGTGCAGGTTCCGGCGGTGCTGCCCCGGTTTATCGAGCTGCCCGCAAGCCCTGAGGGACACCGGAGTGTGATCCTCCTGGAGGAGATGATCGAGCGGAATATTGATAAGCTGTTTTTAAATTATGATGTGGTCTGCGCCCATCCCTACCGGATTATGCGAAATGCGGATCTGACCATCGATGAGGATGAGGCGGCGGATCTGCTGAAGGAGATTCAGAAGCAGTTAAAGAAGCGCCAGTGGGGCGAGGTTATCCGTCTGGAAATTGAGGAGAAGATGGATGAAAAGCTGTTAAAGGTGCTGAAAAAGGAATTTGACGTGAAATCCGACGATATTTATTCCATCAGCGGCCCTCTGGATCTTACATTCCTGATGAAAATGTATAGGCTGGATGGTTTTGACCATTTAAAAACACCTCCCTACAAGCCACAGCCGGTGCCGGCCCTGATGGAGGAACCGGATATTTTCGCGGCCATCCGCAAAAAGGATATCCTGCTGCACCATCCCTATATGACCTTCGATCCGGTGGTGGATTTCGTCCGCAGGGCCGCGAAGGATCCCCAGGTGCTGGCGATCAAGCAGACGCTGTACCGGGTCAGCGGCCATTCTCCCATCGTGGCAGCGCTGGCGCAGGCTGCGGAGAACGGCAAACAGGTATCGGTCCTGGTGGAGTTAAAGGCCCGTTTTGATGAAGAGAACAATATTATCTGGGCGAAGATGCTGGAGAAGGCCGGCTGCCATGTGATCTACGGCCTGGTGGGCTTAAAGACCCACAGCAAGATTACGCTGGTGGTGCGCCGGGAGGAGGACGGTATCCGCCGCTATGTGCATCTGGGCACCGGTAACTATAATGATTCCACAGCGAAGCTCTACACCGACTGCGGCATCATGACCTGTTCCGAGGCCATCGGCGAGGATGCCACGGCGGTCTTTAACATGCTGTCCGGCTACTCGGAGCCCAAGAGCTGGAATCGTCTGTCCCTGGCTCCTATCTGGCTGCGGAAAAAATTTTTAAGCCTGATTCGCCGGGAGACGGAGCACGCCAGAGAAGGCCGGCCTGCCCGGATCATTGCCAAGATGAATTCCCTCTGTGATCAGGAGGTGATTGCGGCACTCTACGAGGCTTCCGCCGCAGGTGTGAAAATTCAGCTGATTATCCGTGGAATCTGCTGCTTGAAGGTGGGGATTCCAAAGATCAGTGAAAACATTTCTGTGCGTTCGCTGGTGGGCACCTTCCTGGAACACAGCCGGATCTTCTATTTCCAGAACGGCGGGGAGGAGGAGCTGTATATGGGCAGCGCCGACTGGATGCCCCGGAATCTGGATAAGCGGGTGGAGATTCTGTTCCCGGTGGAGGATGCGGATCTGAAAAAGGAAGTAAAGCATATCCTGGATATTCAGCTGGCGGACACCTTAAAGGCCCATGAGCTTAAGCCGGGCAATACCTACGAAAAGATCGACAAGCGGGGGAAAACGCTGCTGTGCGCCCAGGAATACTTCTGCGAGGAAGCGAAGAAGCGGGCGGAGGTGACGGCGGATCCTGCGCTGACCCGTGTATTTATACCGGCGGAGCCTGTTGAGGACGAGTGAAGCTTTCCTGACATTTGAAACTACACAGAACAGAAATGAGGAGGAGGCGTTGGATATGTATCGTGACTGTACAAAAAAAATTCAGATCGGGAATCGGATCATCGGCGGCGGCAGCCCCATCCTGATTCAGTCCATGACCAATACAAAAACGGAGGATGTAACGGCCACCGTGGCCCAGATAAACCGTCTGGCTGCGGCCGGATGTGAGATTATCCGCTGTGCGGTCCCCACCATGGAGGCAGCCAGGGCGCTGGCGGAGATTAAGAAGGAGATTTCCATCCCGCTGGTGGCGGACATCCATTTTGATTACAGGCTGGCTATCGCCGCCATTGAGAACGGTGCGGACAAAATCCGCATCAATCCGGGCAATATCGGAAGCGCCGACCGGGTGCAGGCGGTGGTGAGCGCGGCAAAGGAGCGGAATATTCCCATCCGCGTGGGGGTAAACAGCGGTTCCCTGGAAAAAGAGCTGGTGGCGAAATACCACGGCGTGACGGCGGAGGGGCTGGTGGAGAGCGCCCTGATGAAGGTGACTATGATCGAGGATATGGGTTATGACAATCTGGTGATCAGCATCAAGTCCTCCGACGTATTGATGTGTGCCAGGGCCCATGAGCAGATCGCAGCCCAGACGGAATATCCGCTGCATGTGGGTATTACCGAGGCAGGCACGCTGCTGTCAGGCAATATCAAGTCCGCCGTCGGCTTAGGAATCATCCTCTCCCAGGGCATTGGCGATACGATCCGTGTGTCCCTGACCGGCGATCCCCTGGAGGAGGTTAAATCTGCGAAGCTGATTCTGCGGACGCTGGGCCTAAGACAGGGCGGTATCGAGGTGGTGTCCTGTCCCACCTGCGGGCGGACCCAGATCGATCTCATCGGCCTGGCCAACCAGGTGGAGAATATGGTGGCAGACATCCCGCTGAACCTGAAGGTGGCGGTGATGGGCTGCGTGGTCAACGGCCCCGGAGAGGCGAAGGAAGCGGACATCGGTATCGCCGGAGGAAAGGGTGAGGGCCTGCTGATCAAAAAGGGCGAGATTATCCGCAAGGTTCCGGAGGATCAGCTTTTGACGGTCCTTCGGGAAGAATTGCTGCACTGGAGTGAGTAAGTATGGTGAAAGCATTTTTTGAGGTCTTTCCCAATCTTTCCCTGGAGGAGGATGCCCGGGAATTGATGGGACAGTGCGGCATTGCCAGGGTCACCATGAATGCCCGGAAAGACCTGATGCGCATTTATCTGGAAAGCGATACGCTGATTCATAAGAAATATATTTTAGAGACAGAGCGGGCCATCTGTGACCAGCTCTGTTTCCGTGTTCCTGTTACCGTAAAAATTATCGAGAAATTTCATCTGTCCGGACAGTATACGGCGAAGAAGCTGATGCCGATCTATCGGGACAGTATTTTGCTGGAATTAAAAGAGTACAATATCTTTTTATATAACCTGTTTCGGAACGCCCAGTGGGAGTTCACCGATGAGGATACCCTGCGGCTGACCATGGAGGATAATGTGGTGGCGGAGGGGAAGGAAGAGGAGCTTCTGGCGATTCTTGAGAAAATCTTCTGTGAGCGCTGCGGGCAGCATCTGAAAATCGAAGCCAGGCTGACGGAACCGAAGGAGAGCCAGAACCGAAGGTTTGCCCAGATCCGCTTAGAGCAGGAGGTGGAGACCATCCGGCAGCGGCTGAATAAAAACCGGGAGGATACCGGAGCGGACGACAACGAATTTATGGAAGCGCCAGAGGCGGGCAGCCAGGGCAAAAGTTCCGCGGAAGGCGGGGCCTATGTGCAGGCAGGCCATCCGGCGAGCAGCGGACAGAGGACGGCCAGCAGTGCATCCGCCGGCGGTTCCGGGGCAGAAGGAGGCCATAGCGGCGGCGCAGACGGCAGAGGAAAGGGCGGAAATGGCAGTCAGGAAGGGTTCCGGAGCGGAAAATTTTCCGGCGGCCGCTTCCAGCGCAGAGACAGCGGCAAATACGGCGGCTCCATCCGGCGTTCCGACAATCCGGATGTGCTGGTGGGCCGGGACTTTGAGGACGATGCGATTCCCATTGAGCAGATTGTGGGCGAAATGGGGGAGATCGCCATCCGTGGACAGATACAGAATCTGGAGACCCGGGAGATCCGTGGGGAGAAAACCATCATTATGATGGAGGTGACAGACTTCACCGATACCATCGTGGTGAAGATGTTTGCCCGCAATGACCAGATGGAAGAGATTAACGCCGGGCTGAAAAAGGGAATCTTTGTCAAAATCAAGGGGGTCACCACCATTGACAAATTCGACAGCCAGCTCACCATCGGCTCTGTCATGGGAATCAAAAAAATCGCGGACTTCAGGACGCCCCGGATGGATACCTACCCGGAGAAACGGGTGGAGCTGCACTGCCATACCAAAATGAGTGATATGGACGGCGTGTCCGATGTGGCGGATATTATCAACTGTGCCATCAAGTGGGGCCATCCGGCCATTGCCGTGACGGACCACGGCGCGGTGCAGGCCTTTACGGAGGCCAGCCACGCGCTGCCCAAGGGAACGGATTTTAAGATTATCTATGGCGTGGAGGGCTATCTGGTGGATGATTCGAAGGAACTGGCCATCCGCTCCCGGGGGCAGACGCTGCGGGAGCCCTTTGTGGTGTTCGACCTGGAAACCACCGGCTTTTCCCCCATCCAGAACCGTATCATCGAGATCGGCGCGGTGCGGGTGGAGGACGGGAAAATTACGGACCGGTTCAGCACCTTTGTGAATCCCGATGTGCCCATTCCATACCGGATTGAGCAGCTTACCGGAATCAATGATGCAATGGTGATGGAAGCCCCGGGAATCGATGAGATTTTGCCTCGTTTTCTGGAATTTTGCCAGGGCGCGGTGCTGGTGGCCCACAACGCCTCCTTTGATATGAGCTTTATTGAGGAGAACTGTCTCCGCCTGGGGCTGGAGCAGGAATTTACCTATGTGGATACCGTGGCCATGGCCCGGGTGCTGCTGCCTCAGCTGAACCGGTTTAAGCTGGACACGGTGGCGAAGGCCCTGGGTGTTTCCCTGCAGAATCATCACCGGGCGGTGGATGATGCCGGGTGTACCGCGGAGATTTTCGAGAAGTTTATCCAGATGCTGGAGCAGCGGGATGTCTTTAACCTGGATCAGCTCAACGAGCTGGGGCAGTCTTCCATGGATCAGATTAAGAAAATGCCCACTTACCATGTGATCCTGCTGGCCACCTGCGATGTGGGGCGGGTGAATCTGTACCGGCTGGTATCCTGGTCCCATCTGCAATATTATAACCGCAGGCCAAGAATTCCCAAGAGCGTTCTGTCCCAGTACCGGGAGGGGCTGCTGATCGGCTCCGCCTGTGAGGCCGGGGAGCTGTTTCAGGCGGTGGTGCGGGGAGCTTCGGAGCAGGAGCTGGCCCGTCTGGTGAATTTTTATGATTATCTGGAGATTCAGCCCCTGGGCAACAATATGTTTATGACCAGGGAGGATCAGGACGAGCCCAAGACGGTGGAACAGCTGAAGGATTATAACCGGAAGATTGTGCAGCTGGGGGAGCAGTACAACAAGCCGGTGGTGGCCACCTGCGACGTGCATTTTCTGAATCCGGAGGATGAGATTTACCGCCGGATTATCATGACCGGCAAGGGATTTAAGGATGCGGACGATCAGGCGCCGCTGTACCTGCGTACCACCGAGGAGATGCTGAAGGAATTTGACTATCTGGGGGAGGAAAAGGCCCGGGAGATCGTGATTACCAACACGGTGAAAATCGCGGACATGTGCGAAAAGATTTCCCCCGTGCGTCCGGATAAATGCCCGCCGGTGATCGAAAATTCCGACCAGCTTTTGACGGATCTGTGTTACAATAAAGCCCATGAGATTTACGGGGAACAGCTGCCCTCCATCGTGGAGGAGCGGCTGCAGAGGGAGCTGAATTCTATTATCTCCAACGGATTCGCGGTAATGTATATCATCGCCCAGAAGCTGGTGTGGAAGTCCAACGCGGACGGCTACCTGGTGGGCTCCCGGGGATCTGTGGGTTCCTCCTTCGTGGCCACCATGTCCGGTATCACGGAGGTAAATCCCCTAAGCCCCCACTATTATTGTTCAGAATGCCACTACAATGATTTTGATTCGCCGGATGTGAAGAAATTTTCCGGAATGGCGGGCTGCGATATGCCGGACAAGACCTGCCCGGTGTGCGGGGCGCCCCTGAAAAAAGAGGGCTTTGATATTCCCTTTGAGACCTTCTTAGGGTTCAAGGGGAACAAGGAGCCGGATATCGACCTGAATTTTTCCGGTGAGTATCAGAGTAAGGCCCACAAGTACACAGAGGTAATTTTTGGCGCTGGGCAGACCTTCCGGGCCGGCACCATCGGCACGTTGGCGGATAAGACGGCCTTCGGCTATGTAAAAAATTATTTTGAGGAGCGGGGCGTCCACAAACGAATCTGCGAGATTAACCGCATTGTATCCGGCTGTGTGGGAGTGCGCCGGACCACGGGACAGCACCCGGGGGGCATTATTGTGCTGCCCTACGGGGAGGAGATTTATTCCTTCACCCCGGTGCAGCATCCTGCCAATGATATGACCACGGATATCATTACGACCCACTTTGATTATCATTCCATTGACCATAACCTGCTGAAGCTGGATATTCTGGGACACGATGATCCCACCATGATCCGGATGCTGGAGGACCTGACCGGGCTGGACGCCAAGAAGATTCCCCTGGATGACCGGAAGGTGATGTCCCTGTTTCAGAGAACCGACGCGCTGGGAATTACGCCGGAGCAGATCGGCGGCTGTCCCTTAGGCTCCCTTGGCATCCCGGAGTTCGGTACGGAATTTGCCATCCAGATGCTGGTGGACACGAAGCCCCAGTATTTTTCCGACCTGGTCCGCATTGCGGGTCTGGCCCACGGGACGGACGTATGGCTGGGAAATGCCCAGACCCTGATTCAGGAGGGCAAGGCAACCATTTCCACAGCGATCTGTACCCGTGACGATATCATGATTTATCTGATCGACAAGGGGCTGGACAGCGAATTATCCTTCACCATCATGGAGAGCGTCCGGAAGGGGAAGGGCCTGAAGCCGGAGTGGGAGGAGGAGATGACAAATCACGATGTGCCGGACTGGTACATCTGGTCCTGCAAAAAGATCAAGTACATGTTCCCCAAGGCCCACGCGGCGGCCTATGTAATGATGGCCTGGCGAATCGCCTGGTTTAAGATCAACCGGCCCCTGGCCTATTACGCGGCCTATTTCAGCATTCGGGCCTCCGGCTTTGATTATGAGCTGATGTGCCTGGGGGAGGATCGCTTACTGATGCACATGAAGGACTACGAGAAGCGGATGGATACCCTCAGTAAAAAGGAACAGGATGAGTATAAGGACATGAAGGTGGTTCGGGAGATGTACGCCAGAGGCTTTGACTTTACACCCATTGACATCTATCAGGCCCAGGCCAGCCGTTTTCAGATTGTTGACGGAAAGCTGATGCCTGCTTTGAGCACCATTGACGGGCTGGGCGGCAAGGCGGCGGACGCGGTGGTGGACGCGGTGAAGGACGGAAAGTTTTTGTCCAAGGACGACTTCAGGGATCGTACGAAGGTCAGTAAAACGGTAATCGACCTGCTGGGGGATCTGGGAAT
>CAMNQN010000066.1 GCA_946549155.1 uncultured Lachnospiraceae bacterium
GTTAGAGGATTAAAAGCACATGACAGGGAGGGCGGGCTTGCCACCGCTCCCCATCAAAGAAAGTATAACATGGAAGGTTGCTGAAAAGCAATCTTTTTTGTGAAATAGAAAGAAGAACAGCGGCGGAGCCACCCGCCGCTGCATACCACAATCCTGAATTGGTTTATTGGTGTAGTAATTTATTAAATTCCACAGTGTAATCTCCCTGCCCGCTGGTAAAGGCAGCTCCGGTGGATCCGAAATCTATACTTTGGTTAATGTCCAGATCATTTACAGGATCGATACCGTTCTGGCGAAGAATATACTCGAATACCATCTCCGGCATACCGCCCTTCCGGCCGCCAAGTACATATTTGCCCTTCAAATCCTCCCATTTAAAATCAGGCTGTTCTTCTCTGGCAACAAGGAAATTGCCGGCTCGCTGAGTAAGCTGTGCGAAGTTTACCGGATAATCAGAGGCCCCCTGAATATAGGTGTAGATGGAGGATTCGGAGCCCATAAATCCGATGTCAGCTTCACCGGTAAGGACGGCGGTCATCACCTTATCCGCCCCAAAACCGCAAACCAGTTCCAGGGAAATTCCCTCTTCCTCAAAGTATCCCTCTTCAATGGCCACATACTGGGGCGCATAGAAGATGGAGTGGGCTACTTCATTTAAGGTTACCTTAATTAAAGAATCTTCTTTGGCTTCCTCGGCCAATGCTGGTGTGGGACAGGCCGAAAAAATCATCATGGCTGCCGTGATCAGTGCACAAAGTCTCTTTTTCATAGTTTGCTCTCCTTTTTCTCAACTGTTTTACTATATGAAATCAAGAGAAAAATGTGCGGCTTAAAATTGATTAAAAATTGATTAAAAATTTGTTTTTTCATTGAAAGAAGATTGAAAATTTTTTTGAAAAGAAGTATACTGAACATAGCGTTAATGGCGCAGAAACTGACCTGAGCAGAAATCAAGGTGAAGGTTATCAAGCAAACAGAAAAGGGAGGTTTTTAATCAAGTGAAGCGGAAAATGTTAGCCCTTTTATTGGGCGTGACGATGGTAGCGTCCTCTTTATCCGGGTGTGGTTCCAAGGAAAAAGAGACGGAAAAAGTCACTGAGAAAGTCACGGAAGCGCCCACTGAGGCGGCTACGGAAGCAGTTGCCGAAACAGCGGAGGAAGCCACTGAGGCGATAACGGAAGTGGAGAAAGCTACAGAAGAAGTTACTGAAGCGGCGGCAGAAGAGGAAACGGAGAAAGCTGCTGAGCAGGCTGCCGAAGCGGAAGTGACGGAGAAAGTGACAGAGGAGGTTACCGAGGCAGAGGAGACGGAGAAAGCTACTGAGGCAGCAGAGACTGAAGAAGTGACCGAGAAGGCTACTGAGGCAGCAGAGACTGAGGCAATCACGGAGAAAGCTACTGAGGCGGCAGAGACTGAGGAAGCTACGGAAGAGGCCACCGAGAAGGCTACTGAGGCAGCAGAGACTGAGGCAATCACGGAGGAGGCTACCGAGGCAGCAGAGACCGAGGAAGCTACGGAAGAGGCCACGGAGGAGGCTACTGAGGCAGCAGAGACCGAGGAAGCTACGGAAGAGGCCACGGAGGAGGCTACTGAGGCAGCAGAGACCGAGGAAGCTACGGAGGAGGCTACTGAGGCAGCAGAGACCGAGGAAGCTACGGAAGAGGCCACCGAGGAGGCCACTGAGGCAGCAGAGACTGAAGAAGCCACGGAAGAATTGACAGAGATCATAACGGAGGTGGAGACGGAAAACGAAGTGTCTACTGAGGCGGCAGCAACTGAAAAAGTAACAGAGACGGAAGCGATCACCGAGGAGGCCACTGAGGAAACGGAGACGGAAGCGACCACCGAGGAGGCTACTGAGGAAACAGAGACGGAAGAAGCCACAGAAGAGGCTGCCGAGGAGACGGAAGCGGAAACGGAAGAAGTTACCGAGAAAGCGGAGACAGAAGAAGTCACTGAAGCAGTGGAAACAGAAGAGGCCACTGAGGCAGAAGAGATCGAGTACAGCGTTGCGCTGGCAGATTCTGTGACAGGAACGGTTGAGGATCTGGAAATCGCGGATAACGATATTGTGGTGCTTTATGATAATGATGTGCACGGCGGTATCAGCGCGGATGAGGATTATTCCGGTTCTGCTAAAAGTCTGGGTTATGCCGGACTGGCGGCGGTGAAAGAAGATGTGACGGCGCAGGCCGGACAGGTTACCACTGTTGATCTGGGCGATGCTATTCAGGGTTCTGTAGTAACCACCGAGTCCAATGGGCAGGATGCTATGGATCTGATGGCGAAGATTGGATATGACATCTGTATTCCGGGCAATCATGAGTTTGATTACGGAATGGAAGCATTTTTAGATTATGCTGACGCGGCAGATGCAGATTTCCTTTCCTGCAACTTTATTGATCTGGAAAGCGGTGAATCTATCTTTGATGGCTATAAAGTAATTACATATGATGTGGACGGAACAGAATTCAGTGTAGGTTATGTGGGAATCTGTACTCCGGAGACAATTGCGAAGTCTACTCCTACTTACTTCCAGGATGAGGATGGAAACTTCATTTACGGATTTGATGCTGAAACGCCGGAGGATCTGTATGAGGCGGTGCAGACAGCGGTAGATGGGGCCCTCGGGGAAGGTGCGGACTGTATCGTAGGTCTGAGTCACCTTGGGGACACCGGGGTTGAGAGTGACTGGTCCTCCATCAGTGTAGTGGCTAACACCACCGGCATTGATGTGATGCTGGATGGACACGCGCACAACACGATTCCGGGTGAAGTGATCACCAACAAGGACGGCGAGGACGTGCTTCTGGCTTCCAGCGGAACGAAGCTGGAGAACATCGGTGTTTTGAAGCTTTCTGTGGGTGAGGATGGAACCGTAACAGCAGCCACCGGCCTGGTAAATGAGCTGACGGAGGAAGAGAAGTCCTCCGACGTTTACGGGGAAATGGAAGAGATGGTAAAAGAGATCGAGGAACAGTACGCTTACCTCTTTGAGGTGGTTGGCTCTGTGGATTACGATCTGGTGATTTATGATCCGGCGGATGGCGGCGAGACCCGCCTGATCCGTACCAATGAGACGAATATGGGCGATTTCCTGACGGATGTATACCGCGATTATTTTGAGACAGATGTCGCGTTCATGAACGGTGGAAGTATCCGTGCCAATATCTCTGCCGGAGACATCACCTACATGGATTTGATCACCGTTTATCCCTGGAATACGGAAGTTGGGGTAATTGAGGTTACCGGTCAGCAAATCCTGGATTGCCTGGAGATGGGTGCTCACCTGTATCCGGAGGAATGCGGCGGATTTATTCAGGCTTCTGGCTTGACCTATACAATCAACACCACCATCCCGTCCTCTGTCAATGTAAATAGCGACGGCGAGTTCATTTCTGTGGACGGCGATTACCGGGTAGAGGAGGTTATGATTGGCGGGGAGCCGCTGGAGCTGGAGAAAACCTATACGCTGGCGCTCAATCGGTATTATTCTGAGGAGTGCGGTGACGGCATGACTATGTTCAAGGGCTCCAAAATGATCCAGCCGGCGGACGGCGAAGACTGGGAAGTGGATCATGATGTTGTGATCGCTTATCTGGAGAGCCTGGGAGGAAAGATTGGCGATGAATATGCCGATCCCTACGGACAGGGCCGTATTTCCTATATTGTAGGCGAGGAAGAGGCGGTTACCGAGGTACAGCCGGATGCCTCTGACAACAAGAAAGACGAAAAGGCTGAGAAAGAGACGGAAGAGGTGACGGAGAAAGAAACCGAAGGAGCCACGGAAGTTCTGGAAGGCCTGACGGAAGCGGAAACGGAAGCTGCAACTATGGCGGCTACGGAAGCGGCCACCGAAGCGGAGACTGCCGAGGCGGCTACGGAAGCAGTTACGGAGTAGGCACAGAAGGCGGCAGACCCGGAGCTGCAGAAAAGCATCTGGGAATAGGTAATTAATTATAAAAACAGTCGGGGCTGTTGCAAAATCATGAGGAGCGTTACTGAATATCCAAGTGTACAGATGTCGGAAGGACTAGGGGAACACAGGATAGCAGTAACGCTCCTCTGCGATTTTGCGACAGCCTCATTATTGTCCGAATACAATACTGTTTTTAGAAAGGACTGTTTTGGCATCGGCCTGGCAGCGTTTAAAGCAGATATGTGGCGAAATGGAAGGTGCGAATATAATTTATGGCAGAAGCTGTTCTTCTCTCTTGACAAGACGGCAAAGTAAAGATATAATATCACTATGTAATGACAAAGCAAAACCAAAAATTACATATGCACAAAATCGAAAGGAGACAGTAACGTGGCAAACTATGTACCGGCTACACAGCCAACTATTTATTTTATCGGTGTGACAACAGGAAAATCTTCGATTATGAAAGTTTTCCCGAAGTGGGCGGACGCTCTTGGATTGAAGGATGCGGTTATTAAAGGAATGGACTTTAAGCCCCATTCACCGGCGGAAGAATACAGGGAAGCCGTTGAATTTATTAAGAATGATCCCTTGTCTCTGGGTGCGCTGGTTACGACACACAAGATTGACCTTTTCAAGAGCTGTGAGGATCTGTTTGAGTATGTGGATCCCTACGCAAAGCAGTTGGGAGAGGTTTCTTCCATTTCGAAAAAAGACGGCATGCTGTGCGCTCATGCGAAGGATCCCATCTCCAGCGGATTAGCTCTGGAAGCTTTCGTTCCTAAGAATTACTGGGTGGATTACGACGGCGACGTGCTGATTATGGGAGCTGGCGGAAGTGCCCTGGCCATGTCCGTTTATTTGACACAGAAAAAGTTTGGAGAGAATGTACCCTCCAGAATTATCATTGCCAACAGGAGCCAGCCGCGTCTTGACGAGGCGAAACGTATCCTGGGTGAGATTGATACCAAGACGAAGTTTGAATTTGTTCTGTGCCCGAAGCCGGAGGACAATGACAAGCTGCTGGGAAGCTTAAAACCCCACTCTCTGGTGGTGAACGCCACAGGTTTGGGCAAGGACGGCCCCGGAAGCCCCATTACCGACGCAGGACAGTTCCCGGCGGACAGCTGTGTGTGGGAACTGAATTACCGTGTGGTGTATGTGGATGACCCGATTTTTGAGGAGCAGGCCAGAGCGCAGGAGAAGGAGAAGAATCTGCGGGTGGAGGCCGGCTGGATCTATTTCATTCATGGCTGGACCCAGGTAATTGCAGAAGTGTTCCATACCCCCATCGAGGGCGAGATCCTCGACCGTCTCAGTGATATCGCAAAGCAGAAATAAGGATATAAGGATAGGAGAAGAAAAATGAATAATTTTAATTGGGATAAAAGCTTTTTAGTAGATTTTGACATTAAAACTGGTTTTTCCAAGACGGCGGAGACCACGAAACGGTATCTGTCTCAGATGAAGGATATGTTCTGTGACACGGAAGCGGCGGCGAAGCTGCTGGAAGCTGGCGATCCGCTGGTATATGAGTTCCATGAGCTGGGATGTCCGGAGCGGGCCGGCGATCTGGCCTTCGGTACCACGATCCTGTATCCGGGAAAAGTGGGAAATGAGTATTTTATGACTAAGGGACATTTCCATACCATTCTGGAGACGGCTGAGGTGTACTGGACCGTGTCCGGCGAGGGCTACATGGTGATGGAGAATCCCGAGGGAGATACCATGGAGGAGCGCCTGACTCCTGGCCAGGCTGTTTATGTGCCCAGATCCTATGCGCACAGAACGGTAAATACAGGAACAGAGCCGCTGATTCTTTTCTACGTATTCCAGGGGGATGCGGGTCATGATTATGGCACCATCGAGACGAAGGGCTATCATAAGCTGATTGTGGAGAAGGATGGAGCTCCTGCGGTTGTGGATAACCCCAAGTGGAAATAAGCGATGAGCGACAAGGGTAGGATTATCACAGTAAAGGGTCCTATGGAGCCGGACGCTTCCCTTTTCTTTCAGTGTCATGAACATCTCCTGATGGGAAAGGGTACACCGGGAGAAAAATATCCGGAGCTTTACTATGATGAGCTGGACAAAAGTATACAGGAGGCCCGGGCCTTTGTAAAGGCCGGAGGCGACGGCCTGGTAGAGGCACAGCCTGTGGGATGCTGCCGTATGACGGAGGAGCTGGTGCGTATTTCTGAGGAGACGGGACTGCGCATCGTAGCCTCCACCGGTTTTCATAAGATGGCCTTTTATCCTCGGGGACATTGGATCTTCGAGGAGAAGGAGGAGGCGTTGGCGGAGATTTTTATTCACGAACTGGTGGAGGGAATGTACACCGACGGCGCCTGCGGGAGGCCGGAATGCAGCATTTCCGCCCGGGCAGGACAGATAAAGACCGCCATGGAGATCTCGGAACTGGACGGTCAGTATCGGAAGGTATTCGCAGCAGCGGCGGCTGCATCGAAGGAAACCGGGGCACCTATTATGCTGCATGTGGAAAATGGTCATCATCCGATGAAATATTTTGAATTTCTGGAGCAGCAGGGCGTTCGGCCGGAGAAAATGATTTTCTGCCACCTGGATCGGGCCTGCGCGGATATGCAGATCCATAAAGAGCTGGCGAAGGCGGGAGTTTATCTGGAGTACGATACGATCGCCAGAGAAAAGTACCACAGCGATCAGCGGGAACTGGAGATTTTCGGAGAAATGATTGGCGCCGGTTACGAAGACCGCCTGCTGTTTTCTCTGGACACCACCAGAAAACGGCTGAGCGCTTACGGAGGAAGCATCGGGTTAACCTATATTTTGGATATCTTTCTGGATAAAATGGAGCGTCAGGGAATCCCGCAGGAGGTTATCCGCAAGATTTCAGGATCCAATCCGGCCAGAGCGCTGGCCTGGAGTTAACCGGGGGACAAGAGACAAAAGAGACTGGACATACAAAAAGAAAACACGCAGAGAGAGGCTTTTGCCCCCGCATTGCCGGAGACAGAGCCTCTTTTTGGGATTCTTCTCTTTACTTTATTTGGTAAAATTGATAAAATAAAAGTTATGGAACATTTAGGTTGTCTCCAACAGAAGAAAAACAGGAAGTTCATTACAGCAGGAGGATGGCATGATGGAGAACAATTTTTTTCAGAATAGGATATTGGACAAGAGCGTGCCGATTCCCCTTTATTTTCAGTTGAAGGAACTGATTATCGAAGCCATTAAATCGGGAGAGTATAAAAATGGAAGTCTGATTCCCACAGAGAAGGAGTTCAGCGAAATTTATCAGATCAGCCGCACCACGGTGCGCCAGGCGGTGACAGAGCTGGTACAGGAGGGATGGCTGTACCGGGTGAAGAGTAAGGGAACCTTTGTCTCTACTCCGAAGATTAACCAGGATTTTATTCAGCGTTTGGAGACCTATCAGGAGCAGATGGAGCGTTCCGGTATGACGCCGGAAACGGAGGTGCTGGCACTGGAAGTGATGGAGGCATCGGGTACTGTAGCCAAGGCACTGCAGCTTGAGGAGGGCCAGAAGGTGATCTATCTGCATCGCCGCCGGTTCGCCGATGGAGAGCCGATTCTCACAGCGGAGACCTATCTGCCTTACGAGCTGTGCAAGTTTGTTTTGGATCATGATTTTGAGAAGGAGTCTCTGTATGAGACACTGCGGCAGAGTGTCGAGGCAGAGGTTTTGTGTGTGCATCGACGGGTGGAGGCTGTGGAAGCCACGGCGAAGGATGTACAGTATCTGGATATGAAGCTTGGAAAGCCGATTCAGCTGTTCCATTCTGTGGGCAGCAATGCATATGGACGCCCTATTGAATATTCCGTGGCCAGATATCGGGGGGATCGGAATAGTTTCGAGGTGACGGTGCTGGCTGAATCGAAGAATCGGGGGTAAAGCTGAATAGGAATGGCTTTTGCAGTATAAGCTATGAAAAAATCGGAAACAGGAGAAAAGGAATGAACTATATTTTGGATTCTCATGCGCATACCCTTGCCAGCGGACATGCTTACAACACGATTACCGAGATGGTGCAGGCCGCTGCTGCCAAAGGGCTGAAGCTGCTGGCTCTTACAGAGCATACAAAAGAGATGCCGGGCACTTGCCACGAGCTATATTTTATGAATTTAAAGGTCATTCCCAGACAGCAGCAGGGGATAGAGGTGTTGTTTGGCGCCGAGGTTAATATCATAGATTATGAAGGAAAGCTGGACATGCGTCCCGGCCTGTTGAAAAAAATGGATGTGAACATTGCCAGCCTGCATATTCCGTGTATTACACCGGGAACCGTGGCGGAAAATACCAATGCGCTGGTGAAGGCCGCCGAAAACCCGCTGATTAACATTATCGGACATCCGGACGACGGGAGATATCCGGTGGATTTTGATATGCTGGTGGCGGCAGCCAGGGAAAACCATGTGCTGTTGGAGCTGAATAACAGTTCCCTGAATCCCTCCGGCTCCAGAATCAATGCCAGAGAGGCGGATATCAAACTTCTGGAGCTGTGTGAGAAATACAATACGCCGATTATTCTGAACAGCGATGCGCATTGGGCCGGAGATGTGGGGAATACCTGCTATTCCATGCCTCTGGTGCAGGAGGTGAATTTTCCGGAGCGCCTGATTGTGAACCGGTCGGTGGAAGAATATAAAAAATATGTGAACCGTTATAAAAATTCAGATACAACTTTACAGTGAAATTTTAACGTGTTAAATTATACTCATGCAAATAGAAAGGCTGCCGGTGGTCAGAGGCTGCAGGGCAGCGGCAGGAGGAATAGAAATCATGAGTAAAAAAATCAGAACAGAAGCGGTGAACGCATTGTTTGACGCAGTTCTTTGCCTGAAGGACAGAGAGGAGTGTTATAGATTTTTCGAGGATGTCTGTACGGTAAATGAACTGCTGTCGCTTTCCCAGCGTTTTGAAGTGGCGAAGATGCTGACAGAAAAGAAGACCTATCTGGAGATCGCGGATAAGACGGGGGCTTCCACAGCCACTATCAGCCGGGTGAACCGTTCCCTGATCTACGGAAATGACGGTTATGAGATGGTGTTTGCCCGCATGGGGGAAAATAAGAGAGAGTAGAGACGATTTTCAAAGCAGCCGCAAAATCCCTTCGGGCATTTTGCGGCGCGCGTTTTGCGGGGGACAGTTTCTGGCCCTATTTTTTCGGTGGTTTCTTTTCTTCCCCTGTGGATGCGGAATAGGCGTCAATCAGCCGCTCAATCATCTGTTTTTTTACATAAACATCGAAGCTTAGCAGACAAATCATGGAAAAGAGCTGGAGAAAATCCTGATCCTCGGCGGGAGCGTCGGGGAAGGCCTGAAAGGATCTCTCATAGAGTCTCTGGACATCTTCCTTCAGAACCTGAAACTCCTCCTGCTCCATCTGCATCACATCCGTATAAATTTGTTCCATGGTAAATTCCGAATCTGAATAAAAAAAACGTTCCGTCAGAGGATTTAACACGGCCTGAATATCCTGAAAGGATAAAAATCCTTTAAAATAATAGATAAAAATCAGAACCAGCAGATGCTCCTTCGAGTATTTTTTCTTAACCGGCGGAGGAAGCAGGTGGTTCTTTGCGTAGTTGTTGATCATGGTTTTCGTTAATACCTTGTCCTCCGGGTAGCGTTTCAAAGAAGTCAGATGCTTTTCCATGAAAGTAGTCACCTGATCCATATATAAATCAATGTTGGGAATGTCTGCGGATTTAATGTAATCCAGCTTGTCCAGGTTTTCCAGGATATTGTTTAACAGTGTTTCTTTATTTAACGCCATGTTTGCCACCTCTTTACCTTATTATATAGTTTCAAAAACTAGATGGCAAGGGTTTTTTTGTGGAATCTTTCAATCGCAACTACTGTTTGACTATTTGAGGCGGATCAAGTACAATGAATGGGAGCCTGCGGCAATCCGGTAAGCGGCAGAAGCGCAGCTGATCGGGAGAAAGCAGAAGAGGAGAAGAAAAACGGATGCGTTCGATGGAATTCAAGATGGAGAGAGAGGGCTTGGTAAAGCCCGGGGATAAGGTTCATGTGACCGAGGGTGTGCTGCCGTCCAGCTGGTATTATACGATAGAGCCGGCGGTGGCCATGTCTGCCAATTATAAAAACCGGGAACGGCTGACGATTTTTGACGGTGTTGTGACGGAAGTCCGGACGGATGAGAGCGGTTACACCGTGATTGCAGAATTTGAAGAATAGCGATATGGAGAGAAAGAGGAACTATGGGTACTTTGGAAGGATTAAACAGGGAGCAGCAGGAGGCGGTCTGTCATTTTGAGGGTCCCCTCCTGATTTTGGCAGGTGCAGGTTCAGGTAAGACCAGGGTGCTGACGAATCGGATTGCCTGGCTGATTGAGGCACAAAACATCAATCCCTGGAATATCATGGCCATCACCTTTACCAACAAAGCCGCAGGGGAGATGCGGGAGCGGGTGGACCGGATGGTGGGCTTTGGGGCCGACAGTGTTTGGGTTTCCACTTTTCACAGCACCTGCGTGCGGATTTTACGGCGTTATATTGATCGGCTGGGGTATGGGACGAACTTCACCATCTATGACGGGGACGATCAAAAAACATTGATGAAAGATATCTGCAAACGGCTGCAGATTGATACAAAGGTGTACAGGGAACGTTCTCTGCTGGCGGCGATTTCTTCTGCCAAGGATGAACTGATTGGACCGGAGGAATACAAGCTGAAAGCCCAGGGAGATTTCACAAAGATGAAAATTGCCCAGGTTTACGAGGAGTATCAGCGGCAGCTGCGGCAGAATAATGCACTGGATTTTGACGATCTGATCGTCAAGACAGTGGAATTATTCCAGAATAACGGGGATGTACTGGATTACTATCAGGAGAGATTCCGGTTTATTATGGTGGATGAGTATCAGGACACCAATACGGCGCAGTTTTGCCTGGTAAGCACTCTGGCGTCAAAATATAAAAACCTCTGCGTAGTGGGAGATGACGATCAGTCGATCTATAAGTTCCGGGGAGCGAATATCGGAAATATTCTGAATTTTGAGCAGTTTTTTCCAGAGGCGAAGGTGATCAAGCTGGAACAAAATTACCGCTCCACGCAGAACATTCTGGACGCGGCTAACGCGGTCATTGCCAATAACCGGGGCAGGAAGGAGAAATCCCTCTGGACGGCCAACGGTGCGGGGGAAAAGGTGAATTTCCGGCAGTTCTTTTCTGCCTTTGAGGAGGCGGAGTACATAGCGGACGATATCAGGAAAAAGGTACAGCAGGGGATTTGCGGATATCAGGACTGCGCGGTGCTGTACCGCACCAACGCACAGTCCCGTATGTTTGAGGAAAAGTTTTTGCTGTCCAACATCCCTTATAAGATCATCGGCGGCATCAATTTTTACGCCCGGAAGGAGATTAAGGATCTGCTGGCCTATTTAAAGACGGTAGATAACGCCCGGGATGATCTGGCGGTGCGGCGTATCATCAATGTGCCCAAACGGGGCATTGGCGCTGCCACTATTTCCCGGGTGCAGGATTATGCGGATGCTCATGGCATCAGCTTTTACGATGGGCTGAAGGCGGCCCGGGATATTTCGGGGGTGGGAAGGGGAGCTGCAAAGACGGTGCCCTTTGTTACCTTTATTCAGACGCTGCGCAGTAAGCAGGAGTTTTATTCCGTCACGGAACTGCTGAATGAGATCATTGAACAGACAGGCTATGTGAAGGAGCTGGAGGCGGAGGGCACTGAGGAAGCCAGAGAGCGGATAGAAAACATTGACGAGCTGGTGAGCAAGGCCACAGCCTATGAGGAGACGGCGGAGGAACCAAGCCTTAGCGGGTTCCTGGAGGAAGTGGCTCTGGTGGCAGATATTGACAGTCTGGACGGGGAGGGCAGCAAGGTGGTGCTGATGACGCTTCACAGCGCCAAGGGCCTGGAATTTCCCCAAGTGTATCTGGCGGGGATGGAGGACGGGCTGTTTCCCAGCTATCTGTGTATCACCTCCGATGATCCGACAGATGTGGAGGAGGAACGGCGGCTCTGCTATGTGGGCATTACCCGTGCCATGAAAGAGTTGACTCTTACGGCGGCCCAGACCCGTATGATCCGCGGGCAGACCCAGTACAATAAAATGTCCCGGTTTGTGAAGGAGATTCCGCAGGAGCTTTTGCAGACAGAGAAGAAAGGCAGGTTTGGAGCCGGCAGTTTTGGCTCCGTCAGCGCGGGAAATGGAACGGCAGACTCTGGGAGCGGCAGCCTTGGCGCGCCGGCTTCCTCCGGCGTCCAGCAGATGGAGGCGAAGAAGCGGGCCTATCAGCAGGCCCGGGAGGCTTTCCGCAGCCAGGTTTTCCAGCCGAAACAATTTCAGGTAAAAATGGCGGAGGGCCTGGATTACAAGGAAGGGGATACGGTGTCCCATGTGAAATTCGGTGTGGGGGTTGTGCAGAAAATTGTGGAGGGAGGCAGAGATTACGAGGTGACGGTAGACTTTGAAAGGGCTGGCGTGAAAAAAATGTTTGCTTCCTTCGCGAAGCTGAAGAAGCTATAACATTTTTTAAAATTTTGTGCGGGACAGTGTCAAATTGGATTTTGGTATAGTAAAATGAAAAGAGATGTGGTATACTAATGGCAGGCTGCAGAGAGGAAGAGCTGTGATGCTTACCTGCATAAAGCTATAGAAAGGACGTGGATATTATGATGAAAATTGAGGATTTGTTAACAGCGCTCCAGAAAAAAGAGGATGAAAAGCACAAAAATTGTATCTTATGGGCGCTGGCGATCATCGGCGCAGTGGCTGCGGTGGCAGGTATCGCCTATGCGGTTTATCGCTATATGACTCCGGATTATCTGGAGGATTTTGAGGATGACTTTGACGACGACTTCGATGATTTCTTCGAGGAGGAAGAAGAGGAGGAGGAAGAGAAGGCTGCTGATCCGGTGGAGGAGAAGGCAGAGGAAGCCGCCGAGGAATTGAAAAAAGAAGAGGCTCCTGAGGCGTAGACAGCAGCTTTACGAAAAAAATGAATCTTAAGGACCGATTCAGAATACAGAAATTTTCAGGCAGATGCAGGTTGTATCTGCCTGATTTTATGAGATCAGAAAATAGAAATCAGAAGAAAAATGGGACAGACAGTAGGAAAAAGGAGTGCCAAATGAAAAAAGGACAGATTTTGGAAGGAACCATAGAACGGGTGGATTTTCCTAATAAGGGGATTATTACGGCAGAGGAACGGCAGGTGATGGTGAAAAACGGACTGCCTGGCCAGGTGGTGCGCTTTTCGGTGAGCAAGGCCAGAAAAGGAAAATGCGAGGGACGGATTCTGGAGGTACTGAAAAAATCTCCGTTGGAGGCGGAACCGGATTGTCCCCATTTCGGTGCCTGCGGCGGCTGTACCTACCGTAATCTGCCCTACGAGGAGCAGTTGAAGCTGAAGGAAGCACAGGTAAAAAAATTACTGGACAGTGTGTGCAGCGACTACAAATTCGAGGGGATCAAGCCAAGTCCTATACAGGAGGGATATCGGAACAAGATGGAGTTTTCCTTCGGAGATGAGGAAAAGGACGGGCCGCTGGCGCTGGGGATGCACAAGAGGGGCAGCTTTTATGATATTGTGTCTGTTCCGGAGTGCCGGATTGTGGAGGAGGACTTTCGAAGGATTCTGTCCTGCGTGCTGGATTACTTCTGGGAGAACCCGGTGCCCTTCTATCACAAGCTGCGGCACACCGGCTATCTGCGCCACCTGTTGGTGCGAAAGGCAAAAAAGACCGGAGAGATTCTGGTGGATCTGGTGACGACTTCTCAGACAGAAGCGTTTCGGACAGAGGGGGGCAGTGAGCTGGAGGAAGAGAAGCTGCTGCAGGAACTTACCCAGCGCTTGCGCGCGCTTTCTCTGACGGGGACCATTGCGGGAATCCTGCATACCGTCAATGATAGCCTGGCGGACGTGGTACAGAACGACCATACGGATATCCTGTACGGGCAGGATTTTTTCTACGAGGAACTGCTGGGGCTCAGATTCCGCATTTCCCCGTTCAGCTTTTTCCAGACCAACTCTCTGGGGGCGGAGGTATTGTATGAGACGGCCCGTTCTTATATCGGAGATACCAAAGATAAGGTGATCTTTGATCTGTACAGCGGCACCGGCACGATCGCCCAGATCTTAGCACCGGTGGCCCGTCACGTGACGGGAGTGGAGATTGTGGAGGAGGCCGTGGAAGCCGCAAAGGGAAACGCTAAATTAAACGGGCTGGAGAATTGTTCCTTCATTGCCGGAGATGTGCTGAAGGTTATTGATGAACTGACGGAAAAGCCGGATCTGATTGTGCTGGACCCTCCCCGCGACGGGATTCATCCCAAGGCGCTGGAGCGGATTATCCGCTTCGGGGTGAGCCGCATGGTCTATATTTCCTGCAAACCCACCAGCCTGGTGCGGGATTTGGAGGTATTGCAGGCCAGCGGCTATCAGGTGGTGCGGGCATCGGCGGTGGATTTGTTTCCGGGGACGTATCACGTGGAGACGGTTGTAATGCTTTCCCACAAAAAACCCGACAGCGTAATCAACGTAA
>CAMNQN010000067.1 GCA_946549155.1 uncultured Lachnospiraceae bacterium
AGCCCGGCGCGGCACACCAGCTCCTTTGTCATTTTTTTATATTCTTTCCCATAAATCACCAGAATTTCGTCTCTATTCATCCTTCCCTCCCCCTTTTCTCCTTACTGCTCTGCGCTCTTTCTTCTTATGACAGCGCCGCCCTTTCCCGGGCTTATGCAAGGAAATCCGCTAAATTCTGTTTCATCCGTCGTTCCAGCTCCCCGAAGGAAAGCCCCTTCCATCCTGCGGCATACTCCATATTTTCCCCGAGAACTCCCGGAATTTCTGTAATTTCCAGCGTCTCCACATTTCTGGCCCAGGCCACCGCGGAAATGCCGTCCGTTTCCACAAACAAACGATTCGGCGGAACCTCCCTTAAAATCCGCTGATATGCAGCCCGCTTTTCCCAAAATTCTCTGTCCGTCTGGCAACGATCCGCCACACTGCCCCCGCAGTCCACCTGACAGCCCGCCTTTCTCTCCCCGGCTTTCCCGGGATCACCTCCACAGACCCTTGCCACATCCGGTCCCAGGGTAAAATAGCAGCCTTTATCCAGATAAGGCTCCATTTCCCGCTCTGTCCCGGAATACCAGTGAACGCAGATCTTCCCGGGGAAATCCCGAATCACCTCTCCGATGGCCCGCTCCTGCCCCTTCGTGTGAAGAAGTACGGGCTTCCCCAAATCGGCCGCTGTCTGAAGCTGCCGCTCCAGTACCTGCCGCTGAATCGGCAAAGGCACCTGGCACCAGACAGAATCCATCCCAATCTCTCCGACAAAAGCACAGCACTCCAGATATTCCCTGCACGCCTCCACCGAATAACGTTGCGCATACCAGGGATGAAGGCCAAAGCTGATCAAAAGCTCTTCCCGTTCCATCCAGGGCAAAAGCCGCTCCCATTCCTCCGGTGTTCCCGCCGACAAACAGGTGAAAATTTCCTGGCTCCGGCGAAAATCCAGCTCTGCTTTTTCTTCTCCTTTTCTTTTCCCAGTATACGACAGATGCGCATGGATATCAATCATGCGCATCTGCTTTCCCTCTTTTTCTATCCGGGAAATCCATTCATTCCTCTTTTTCATTGCCATTCCTTTGCTTCTCTTTGATAATTCTGTGAATCTTCAGTCTCATTTCGCCCTGCCCGTACAGCCATTCCCTGGTTCTGTTTTTTTCTGTGATTCGGATTTCCTCCCGGATTCCCTCCCCGGGTGCTCCCAGAATCAAAATCCGATCCGACAGGTAAATAGCCTCGTCGGTATCATGGGTCACCAGCAAAATCGTTTTTTTCAGGCTGCTGCTCAAATTTGCCAGCCAATCCTGCATATCGCCCCGGGTGATCACATCCAGCGCGCCGAAGGGCTCGTCCAGCAGATAGATTCCCGCTTCACACAGAGTGGTTCTCAAAAATGCTGCACGCTGGCGCATTCCGCCGGAAAGCTCCCCCGGATACTTATTCTCACATCCCTGCAGCCCAAATCGGGCCATCTGCGCCCTGGCCTGCTCCTTCATCTGCGCTTTTCTGTGATGGATTTCTCCATACAGACACACATTATCCAAAATCGTTTTCCAGGGAAGCAGCAGATCATTCTGGGGCATATAGGCAAAGGAACCGGAAATCTCCTTCTTTTCCTCCCCATCGATCAGGATCTCACCGCCCAGGGGCTGCAGGATCCCCGCCAACACATTGAGCAGGGTGGATTTTCCACAGCCGGAGGGCCCCAGGATACTGACAAATTCCCCATCCTCCACCGAAAAAGAAAGATTTCGGAGAATCTGCTGATCCGTGTAGGAAAAACTTAACTGCCTTACTTCCAATCTCATGGGCCCAATCCTTTCTTTTTATAACGAAATGCTCTCTGCGTTTCCCTGGAAATTCCACAGCCGTTTACTGCGGCAAAAATTCGTTGGTATAGCAATCCGCAGCCGGAATCGCAGCCTCAATCACACCGTATTCCTGAAGAAAACCAGTGTAATTATCCCACACCTCATCCTTCATAACGCCCCAGCGATCTGTACCCTCCATAAACTTCTCCGCCAGATAGTTCTGGGAAACTTTCAGCATTTCCACATCGTAATCCGGCGCATGGGAAGCAAGGATCTGCGCCGCGCTGTCCGGGTCAGCGATGGTATCCTCATAGCCCTTCGCCGTGGCCCGCAGGAACGCAGATACCATCTCCGGATCAGATTCGATAACCGCATCACTGGTAATAATAATCGGTGTATAATAGTCCAGCCGTTCATCCAGCTGGCGCAGCTCCATATAATTGAGGGCCTGGCCATTCCTATCCGCAATCACACAATCCCACCCCTCAAAAAACCACATTAGATCACAGCTCTTCCCCAGCGCCTCAAAGCCGCTTCCGTCAGAAATCACCATATTTAATTTAGAAAAATCTTTTCCTGCCCGGGTCATGCAGGCTTCCAGCACCGCAGATTCTCCGGGACCGCCCCAGCCTGCATAAGTCTTTCCCTCAAAATCCGCCGGAGACTCAATTCCGCTGTCTGCCAGGCTCACAAAACCAGAAGTATTGTGCTGAATAACAGTAGCCACCGCCTTGATCGGCAGCGGATCCTGCGCTGTAAGTGCAATCGTCACATCCTCCTGATAACTGATGCCAAAGGTACCCTTTTGCTGGGCCACCAGCGTGGCCGTAGCTCCGTCGGTGGGTTCGATGATCTCCACATCCAGCCCCTCCTCCTCATAATAGCCCTTATCCAGCGCCACATACATCCCGGTGTGGTTCGTGTTAGGCACATAGTCCAAAATCACCGTAACCTTTTTCAGCGCGTCCTCCGCGAAAGACATTGTTCCCATTCCCTCTGTCATCACCACAGCCGCCAAAAGGGCCGCTCCCATTTTCCATATTTTTTTCATGTTCATTCCTCTTTTCTTTCTCTGTTCATTCTTTTCTTCTCTATATATAAACCCGGCCGGGGTTTTTTCTATCTCTTTCTGATGCCCGGAGTAAACATCCATCCAAACAATTTCACCAAGCCATTCATCATAAGGCTCAGCAAAATAATCATTACAACACAGGCGAATACCTTGTCCAGCATATAGCCGTTTTTCGCCCGGATCAGATAATACCCCAGCCCTCCCTGGGAGGCAATCCACTCTCCCACCACCGCGCCGCTGATGCTGTAGGTAGCCGCCACCTTCAGCCCGGACAGCAGGGAAATCATAGCGGAAGGGATCTTGACAATCCAGTACAATTGCAGCCTGGAACCTCCGTAGGTACGCACCAGATTCAGATACCCCTCCTCCATTTGTCCCAATCCGTCACTGAAGCTCACCACGATAGGAAAAAAACACATCAGTACCACCGTCAGAATCTTGGGTGCATAGCCAAACCCCATATAAATAATAAAAATCGGAGCCAGAACAATCACTGGCACGGTCTGAGTCACCACCAGAATCGGATAGATGCACTTCTTAAACGCAGGCATAGCATCAATCAGAATCCCCATCAGAATCCCCACCACAAAAGAAATCCCCATCCCCACCAGGGCCTCCATCACAGTGATCCCCCCGTGGTACATCAGCGTAGGAAACTCCTGCACGAAGGTTTTCAACGTATCACTGGGGGCTGGCAAGACATACAGCGGAATCCCCGCAAACCAAACCACCAGCTCCCAAAGCAGCAGCAGCGCCCCAATCACCAGAACCGGAGCCGCCGTATTCATCCATTTTTTCATTCTCCCGCTTCCTCTCCCGTACCAACCATGCCAACAATTCCGCAGGCGCCCATACCCGAAATGCGCAATCATTACCGAAGAATTATTCCCATACCGAGAGCAGCACTCCCCGTATCCAATCAAAAAAAGTCCATGCAGACGCACAGACTTCTATCCTCACAACCATCGTCCTATTTTCCTGCGCCAGCATTATCTGTATCAGGTTCAAAGGGTCAAAACCGTTCGGTTTACTCTCAGGCTGCGAAGCCTCCCCGTTTTTACTGAAGTACATTATACTACAGTTTCCGTCATTCTACAAGAGCCAATTTCTACGAAGTAGTGTACTGGTGTAATGTCTCACCCACTTCCTCCTTTTTTATCACCGGCAAAGTAATTTCTACATTAGTTCCCACATTCTCCGTAGAATAAATTCTCAGACCATATTCCTTTCCATAAGCCAGATGGATGCGTTCATTTACATTGACGATTCCTATCCGCATCCCGCTCTCCTGTCTCTCCTGTGTATCTGCTCCCCGTCTGAGAATATCGTTGATCCGTGCCAGTTTTTTTGCTTCTATCCCCAATCCATCATCAAGCACCTGGATAATAAGACGGGTGTTTGTGCGGTAAGCCTTTATCGTTAATATTCCTTTTCCAAATTTTTGTTCCAGGCCATGATGGATCGCATTTTCCACAATAGGCTGAATCAGCAACTTAGGGATGAGACAGTCCAGCGTATCCCCGTCTATTTTTTCTATTTTCTCAAATTTATTGTTGAACCGGCACTGCTGGATCAGCAGATAATTCTCGATATTTTTTAATTCGCTGGAAAACGGCACAGTATTTCCCTCATTGCTGATGCTGTAACGGAAAAGGTTTGCCAGCGCCTCTGTCATCCTCTCGATTTCCCAGTTTCCGTACACCATAGCCTGACCTCGAATAGATTCCAGCGTGTTGTAAAGAAAATGAGGATTGATCTGACTCTGCAGGGCATCCAATTCCGCCTGCTTTTTCATAAGAATAGCCCTGGATTCCCGCGCCGCCAGCTCTTCCAGCGTAGATAGCAAAGAATTTAAATCCTGATATAAGCCAAACAGTTCATCCTTTTCTCCCACATCCGGCTGCTGGATTTCCTTTGTCCCTGTGGCGATCCCGTGAATCACCTTTTCTATATCCACCCAAGGCTTGTAAATCTTTCGGCAAAAATGATGGAAGTTATACAGAAAAATCATCAGCTGTACCAGCAACGCCAAGAAAAATACCAGCTCTATTTCCGGCTCTCCCCAACGGTTTCCTCTCCTGCACCAGACAAACAGCGCCGTTTCTAAAACAACGGGCAATACCAGTCCTGCAAATCCGTGTCTTATCATCAGCCGCAGCAAATGCTTTCGCAGTACCAGCTTTTTTTCCATTCGATTCTTTATTCTTTCCATCTCTCATCCTCTTAAGAAAATAGCTTCCGATACTGCGCCGGCGAGAGTCCGGTGGCCTTTTTAAATAATTTGCTGAAATATTTCGGATCTTTATAACCCACCATGTAGCCCACCTCATTCACTCGGTTACGCACATCCTTCAACAGAGCCTCTGCTACTTCCACGCGATATCCGGACAGATACTCACTGTAGTTCATTCCCGTTTCTTTTTTAAAAAACTCTCCGAAATACTTCGGATTCAAGCCAACCTCGTCCGCCAGTGTTTTTAAAGTGATGTCCTCCTTGTAATGCTCTGAAATGTACTGCCGCACTATCTCAATCACCCGATCGTTTTTGCTCTTTGCGCTGGTTTCATAATTGTTTCTCGCCAGTATAAACACCCGGTTCAAGCAGCGCTCAACCTGCTGCACCTGGTAGCAGGTTTCCAACTCCCTTACCGCCCGCTCCCATTCCCCGGCCAGCTGCTCTGCGTATACTCCGCTCTGCCGCAATGTATTTATAAATATGGATAATACTTCCAGTGCAATCTCAATGACCAACAACGGCGAATATTTCGGATTTTCCAAAATTTTTTCAAACAGCCGATGAATATATATAGCCAGTCCGTCCGTATCAAAATTTTTTGCGTAACACTCCACCATTTTTATTTCTTCAACGGTAAATACCGCTGCAATATTCGTTATCTCATAACAATAACGACTTGCCTCAATCATTTTTCCGCATCCCATGGAAAGACGCAAATACAGGCCGTCCCTGGCTGACTCCCAGGATTTTGGCAGCTCCTCCAAACAGCCAGCCTGACAGCCCGCTCCTATGGTCAGCTCATATCCCAGCTCCAGCTTTTGGTCATCATTTATCTTTTTCCGCAGCTGTTCCAGCGTTTTCCTGACTGTTTTCTGCTGATTATCCGCATAGTTCAGTATCTGTAAAAGCTGCTGCCCCTTGTAAAATGTAAAGGTCTCAAAGCAGATTTTTTCAAATTCCTCAGTAAAATACCGACACAGGCTATTTAGCATTACCCCATTTACCTCATGGTTTTCCAACCACTCATGTTTCTTATCCAACTGATATAAAATAACCCGGAACCACCCCTCCTCAAAACTGCACCCATACTGCTGATTCAGTTCCTGCAGGGAAAGCGCCTCTTCCCCCAGGCTGTTATCGAAAAGCCTGCGAAAATACTGCTCTCTGAGCTGTCGAAGGCTCAGATCCAGCTTGGACTTCAACTCCAGCTTCTGCGTTTCTTCCCTCTCCGTAGTAAAAATTCTTTCTTTTATTTTCTTTAAGAAAAACAGCAGTTCATCCTGTTTGATCGGCTTCAGTATATAGCCTAAAGCTCCATACTTCAGCGCTTCGCGGGCATATCCAAAATCACTATGTCCGCTGATAATAATAAACTGGGCGGCTATTCCCAGTCCTTGTACACGTTTAATCAGCTCTACCCCGTCAAACCCCGGCATACGAATATCGGTCAGCACCAGCTCCGGTTTTTCTTCCTGTATCCGCCGTATTGCATCATAGCCGTCATAAGATTCTCCAATAATTTGAAACCCAAGTCCTTCCCAGTCAATGATTTTTCGGATTAGCTGGCAAATCCAGATTTCATCATCTACAATCCAAACACGGATCATGCAATTCCTCCTTATCATCTGCCCGGCAGTCTTGTATTCCCCGTTAACTCATCTCCGGTTATCTTTCCATTATTTAATACGATAGAACGATGACAGAGCGTAATAATCTCATCTATCTCATCTTCAACAATCATAATACTCATTCCTTTGCTACTGAAAAACCTCAGCAGATGATAAATTTTCTTTTTCATCTTTACATCCAGGCCGAGAGTGGGGTGATCCAAAAGCAAAATCTTCGGTGCAGTTCCCAGGCATTGAGCGAGCTTTACGATCTGCTGATACCCCAGGCTCAGTTGCTCCACCGGCCGATTCATATAGTCTGTAAAAAACTCTGGATTTTCCTCTCCCGCTTCGCTTAAAAGCAGTCTTAAATAATAATCCGCAAGGTAACTGCTCAGCTTGCCGCTGATACATCCGGCATAGCTGACCTTTTTTATCGCAGGCAAAATCATATTTTCCTGTACAGACATCCGTTCAATCACCCCCATCTGGCCCTGTTTATTGGAAACATAAGCAATGCGGTTCTTCCATGCATCCGAGGGTGAATCTATCCGGATTTCTTTCCCGTCTATATATATTTTCCCGGTATCCCGCTTTTTTAAACCGAACAGCAGATCCATAATTTTTGTTCTTCCGGAACCGGACAAGCCAAGTATCCCCAGTATCTCACCTTCCTGTATGCAAAAGTTAACCCCATTTATCCCGTCTCCGGATAAATGTTTTACCTCCAGCCTGAGTTTTCTGCCCGTGAGCATTTCCACCTTGCCCATGCTCCGATACAAATCCCCCGCTACCATGGAAAAAATCGTTTCTTCACTGTATTGACCCATTTCAAAGCTGGCCGCAACGGTTCCCTCTCTCAGGATAACTCCCCGATCGGCCAGTTCTTTTGCCATCTTTATGCTGTGCGTCGTCAACAGAATACTGGTTCCGCTCCGTTTCATCTCTAAAAGCTTTTTTGACAGAATATCCCTTTCCTCGCGTTTCAAATAAGCCATTGGTTCATCCATAAGCAGAATCTTAGGCCTGACGCGTACGGCAGCCGCTACTTTCACCAGTTTTTTCTTTCCCATGCTTAAATCCGCGTACCTTCGATTCAGCCTAAGCTTAAGTCCAAAAGCTTCCAGTAATTCCTTTGCTTCCCGCTTCTGTTTTCCCGCCCGGATAAAAAACTGTCCTTCATTGTCAAAATACAGATTTTCAAAAACAGTAAGCAAATCCATATATCCACCGTGACTGGGAATATACTGGATTCGTAAATGTCTGGCTTCCCGCGGGGTACTTATTGCTACGGGATATTCTTCGTAAAAAATTTTTCCTTCATCACAGCCAACCACCCCGGCCAGTATCTCCATCAGTACGGTTTTTCCTGTGCCGTTTGCTCCCATCAGCGCAACAATCTCCCCTGCAAACAATCTCATGTCCACATGATCCAGGATTTTCGTCTGATAGATGGACTTGGAAATATTTTCCAACCTGATTCTTTCCTGTCTCAATCGACCGCCCCCATCAGCCGCCGATTGTCACCGGCAGCCCTTCATTTCTCAGCTCTGTTTCATATTCCGCAAGCTCCTCATCCCGCAGCGCCATTACGTTTTGATACGCGTATTCCCGATCAAGCGCCTCATATTTGCTGAAACCCAGATTATGATAAGGAAGCAAATGTATCATATGCAAATTTCCGGTCTTTACTATTTCTTTTGCGAATAGAATCAGCTCCTTTCTGTTCTTTTCATTCAGGTTAAACCCGGGAATGCAGGGGATCCGCAAAGAGACCTCTTTGTCCATCTTTCCGGCCAGCATCCGTATATTTTCCAACGTATTCTGATTTCCCGCCCCAATTACACGCTCATGCAGCCCGTTATCCATACATTTAATATCAATCAGAAAGTGATCTACGACAGAAGCAAGCCGTTCCATTACCTGTGCGGGGGCATTTCCATGAGTCTCCATTGCCGTGTCTATTCCCCGGTCTTTGCAGGCGCCCAGAAACTCTGTCAGAAACTCCGGCTGCAAAGTCGGCTCACCGCCGGTCGCAGTTACCCCTCCACCGGTATTCTGATAAAAGGGACGATCCCTTTCCACTTCCTCAAGCAGCTCTGTCACCGTCACCTCTCTGCCAAAAATCTGATAACAGTCTGACGGACAGCACCGTACGCACAGACCGCACAAATCACAGCTTTTTCGATCAATTCTACCGTTTTTTTCTTTCCTCAGAGCATTTTGCGGACATTTTTTTATACACAGTCCGCATTGTGTACACTTATGGGAGACAAAAGACAACTCCCGCTGCTTATGTTGTGATTCCGGATTCGCACACCATGGACACCGAAGCTGGCAGCCCTTAAAAAATATGTTGGTTCGTATTCCCGGTCCATCATGGATGCAATATCGCTGTATGCTGTATATCAGTCCTGTTTTCCTCATACTTACCTCCCATACTCCATTTGCTATAAAGCAATACAGGGATAAAGGGCTGTTGTCCTCAGCGACAACAGCCCATATCTGTCAGGCAAAGTTCATTTCTGTCCGCCCAATGATATCATCCTGTATTGCCTTGTTCAGATCGACAAAGAACGCCGTATATCCGGCGACTCTAACCACCAGATCCCGGTATTTTTCCGGTTTTTTCTGTGCCTCCCGGAGCGTATCCGCAGAAACCACATTAAACTGTATATGAAAACCACCCGCCTCAAAAAAAGTCTTAATCAGACCCACAAGAGCCTCCAATCCCTTTTCTCCTTTCAGCGTGTTCGGATGGTATTTTTGATTATACTGTGTTCCATTGGTTACCAGCACATGATCCAGATGTGCTACAGAAAGAGCGGCCTGCGTCGGTCCATGCTTTTCTGCTCCGTGGCTGGGCGAGCATGCCTCCGCAATGGGAGTATGCGCTTTTCTTCCGTTCGGCATTGCACCACAGTCTTCCCCAAAAGGAACGTTAGCTGAGTTAGAATACTGTCCCGGGACGAATACGCCGCCTCGCAGGTTTCTATACTGCCCCACCTCCTCGCAGAAATAAGTAAGCACATTTCTGGCTATATCATCCACATAGCGGTTATTATTACCATATTTCGGCGCATCCTTTAATGCCTGTACCCGAATTTCCTCATGCCCTGTAAAGTCTGCGCGAATTGCCTCCATCAGTTCCTTCATGGTAAAGGCATGCTCCTCAAATACCAGCTTCTTTATTACACACAGAGAGTCTGCCACATCTGCCAGCCCCACACCCTGCGGACCGTCATGATTATATTTCGCCCCGCCGTCATGAACCTCCTTTCCCCGGCCAATGCAGTCCTCCGTAAAGGCGGTGATAAACGGCAGCGTAATCCATTTTGCATGCATCGTATTTACCACATTGCCGATTTCAACCATATGGTGCATTGCACAGTGGAACTGCGCTTTGAAGGCTTCCACAAACTCTTCGTAAGATTCCATCTCTTCGGCTGGCTTTGTCTTTGGGCCCACCTGTTTTCCCGTCCCCCTGTCAAAGCCTCCGTCCATGGTGATTTCCAGGCATTTTACCAGATTGAAGTATCCGGAATTGGCAAAATGGCACATCTGCCCCTGCAGACCCATCTCCACGCAGCCGGCAACTCCCCAGTTCCTCCGCGCATCCTCCATAGTTACGCCCCGATTCATCAACGAAGGAATGGCAATCTCATCATTGTACATCGCAGGCATGCCGAGACCACAGCGAATTACCTCGGCACATTTGCGCAAAAAAGCAAAATCGGAATTTTTATGTACCCGCACACAGACGGAAGGCTGCGGCAGTTTTACCTTCATTGTAGAATCCAAACAGATATACGTCAATTCATTTACTGAATCTGAGCCGTCTGCTTCGGTTCCTCCCAGAGTAATCGTCTGGGATATGGGATGTCCGCCAAAATACCTGGAATCATCCTCGTTCCATACCTCAATAATTTCTCCGCATTTCAGCCAGAAGGAATCCATCAGTTCTTCCGCAAAAGATTTTTCCAGCTTTTCCTCTTCCCTATCCTTTTTGTAAAAAGGCCACAGAAAATAATCCAGCCTTCCCACGGACAAACCGGTTCCGTCAGACTCAATTTGAGCAATCAGCTGCTGGAACCAGGTACACTGCACCGCCTCGTAAAAGTCTCTCGGCGGATAATAGGGAACCCGCCTGCAAATGGAAGCAATCCGCAGCAATTCCTCCCTGCGGCTGACATTATTTTCTTCTTTCGCCATTTCTTCTGCCAGAGCCGCATACCGTTCTGCAAAGATTTTTACCGCTTCGCAGACAATAATTACCGCTTTATACACGGAAAACTTTTCAAAATCCTCCGGAACGGCGTAATCTAATTGCTGCAAATGCTCTTCACATTCCCTCTGTATTCCGTGAAAGCCGTCCCGCAGCACTTTTTCAAAATTTAACAGAAAATGCCCCGTTCCTGTTGCCAATGTATAGCTGCATGTGAACATCTTGGAATTCATGCTGTCAATCGCTTCCTGGGGGAGCAGCGCCATGGTTCGTTCATAGACCGTCTTTCCCCTCCAGTATTCCTCTACAGAACGAAGCTTTTCCTTTGCTTCCTCCGAAATCAGGAAACGGGAACCCTCCCGTTTTTCAAAACTGTCCAATTCGTTTAAAAACCAGAGATTGATCTGGGGATGCAGTGGGGCGGCACGAAGAGCACTGCCCTGATTTCCCACTAAAAGCTCATCCTCATAAATATGAATCGTCATTTTACTCAACGTTTCTTTCAATGCCATTGCCGCACGGATAACCGGCGGCTGATCTTCTGTCTGTTTATAAGATTCTGTCCAAAGTACAGCCCGCTCAGGACAGATAATCGGATCTGTATACACCAGTCTTTCCCGGATTCGTTTACATCTTTCCGTCATTTCCACTGCCATGATCAACACCTCCATCTAAATGTTCTGGCAGGCTGTAACCCCTGCCAAAACCATACCTTTTTATTCTTTAGAATGCAGAATTGGGATCGTAGTACTCATCAACATTTGAAGAATCAATAAATACGGTTTCCATATCGATAACCTTATCCACGGTTCCTCCGTCGATCAGCTCCATTGCAACCTTCACGCCTTCCGCACCCGGGAACGGATAGGTAAACGTGCCCACAACAGACCCTTCCTTGATTGCTTCCAGCGCTTCCTTCTGGCCATCTACGCTGATAATCTTGATTTCATTGCGTCCCGCGGATTTCATCGCCTTTAAAGCGCCAAGTGCCATTACGTCACACTGCGCGTAGATCACCTCAATCTCGCCCTCAGGATATGCCTGCAGCAAATTTTCCGTTACCTCAATGGCCTCATTCTCCACCCAGTTTGCTGTCTGCTGGGAAACCACCTCAATATCCGTGCCTTCCAGCTTTTCAAGCATCGGCTCGCTTCTGTCACGGCACGGGCTGGAACCGGGTGTTCCCTGGATCTCCACCAGTTTAGTATAACCGTTTTCTGTCATATACTCTGCAATAAACTCGCCGGCCGCCGCACCGATATTTCGGTTGTTTGCTCCGATAAAACAGGTCCAATCCTCGCCCTCCAGTTCACGATCCAATACAATAACATGTATTCCCTGATCGTACGCCTTCTTGCACACATTGGTCAGCGGCTGTGTTTCAATGGGGCTGATCAGAATTGCCTGCACTCCTTTGGTGATCAGATCCTCAACGTCAGAAATCTGCTTCTCGGTATTGCCGTTTGCATCGGTAATCGTCAACTCCACCTCCGGATGCAAAGCAGCCTCTTTCGACACATCCTCCACCAATCCCGCTCTCCATGCCTGGCTTGTTGTGTCAATGGACATACCGATTTTGTAGGTTTTCTCTGCCTCTTCCGCCAGAGCCCGACTTTCCCCGGACATATCCGCGAAAAATCCCGTCGCTATCACCGCGCATGCAAAAACAGCTGCCAAGCTCCCCACAAAGCTCTTTCTTTTCCTCATTGTTTCTTCCTCCTTTGTTTTTTTTATTTTCATTGCCCCGCAATAAAAACCACGTTATCTTTTTCGTTTCCTGGAATTGAATACTACCGCCAGGATAATAATTCCTCCTCGAACTACATACTGATAATAGGTAGATATATTGGCCAGATTCAAAATGTTATTGATAATGCCAATAATGATCGCGCCGATGACGGTTCCACCGATTGTACCAACGCCGCCATTTAAGCTGGCGCCGCCAATAACACAAGCGGCAATTGCATTCATTTCAAAGGATTCTCCCAAGGTAGGATCGCCTGTAGTCGTCCTGGCTGTCAGAACAATTCCTGCCACAGAGGCCATCACGCCGCACAGCACATACGCCCATGTTTTGAACCTGTCCACATTGATGCCTGCAACTCTGGCTGATTCCTGATTTCCACCGATTGCCTTTATATACCGTCCAAAAATCGTTTTGTTCAACAGGAACGCCATGATGCTGCCTACAACTGCCAGCACAACCACCTGGGTGGGAATATTGAATGCAATCCGCCCATCTCCTAAAAAACGCACTTTTTCCGCTGTCTCCTGCGCCATATAAATCGGCTTCCCGTTGGATACCAGAAGGGCAACTCCCCTGTACAACGTCAACGTGCCAATGGTCATGATAAACGGTTGAACTCTGGCTTTGCAGATCACAATGCCGTTAATAAAGCCCCACAGTCCACCGAATGCCATCAAAATGATAAAAGGCACGATCAGCCCTATTGTCTCTCCCGGCACGATCCTGCTTAACAGTTCAAGCAGGCCGTGAAATGGCCCCACCGCTGCGGCAGGATCATAAAGAGCGGCAAACATTACCGACGTGATTCCTACTACAGAACCGATGGAAATATCGATTCCTCCAGTGATTACCACCATCAAAAGTCCGATGGACAGGATCGCATTTGCCGATACCTGCCGCAAAACGTTCAGTATATTATTCGTGGTAAAAAACACATCCGATACAAGAGATGCCACAAGAATCATCACCATCAGCACAATTACTGAGCTGTATCTTTCCAATATCATCCTGCCTGCAGCCGCCGCTGCGTTTTTATTTTTCTTTTCTTCCATAATCAGTTGCCCTCCGTTGCCGCTGAAAGAATTTTTTCCTCCGTTGCGTCATTTCCTGAAATTTCCGCAGTAATCCTGCCATCATGCATAACTAAAATCCGGTTACTCATCCCAATCACCTCAGGCAGCTCGGACGAAATCATGATAACTGCACATCCCTTATCTGCCATATCTCGGATAATTTTATAAATTTCTGCCTTTGTTCCCACGTCTACTCCCCGGGTGGGCTCGTCTACAATTATAACCTTTGCCCTGGCCAGCATAGCTCTGGCAATCATCACTTTCTGCTGGTTTCCTCCGGAAAGATCCCCAACTGGCTGCGAGGCACCTGTACACTTCACCTGAAGTTTTTGCAGATACTCCTGTACGGCTTTCGACTCTTTCTTTTTGTCAATTATGCCATACCGGCAAACTCTACGCAAGGTGGAGATAGAAATGTTATCTCCAATGGACATTCCCAAAAACAGACCGTCCCCCTTGCGGTCCTCCGTGATATATACAATACCTGCGTCCAGCGCCTGTCCGGCCAGCTTTATCCGCATTTTTTTCCCTTCCAGCCAAATTTCCCCTTTGTCATAAGAATCCACGCCAAAAATCGTCCGGCAGACTTCGCTGCGTCCCGATCCCACCAGACCGCTGAAACCCAATACTTCTCCTTTTCTTACCTGAAAGCTAATATCTGCAAAGCTTCCTTTTT
>CAMNQN010000068.1 GCA_946549155.1 uncultured Lachnospiraceae bacterium
CGCTATGGCATCCACCGTATTTAAATCCAGTTCAATCATTTTTCCAATCTCATCCAACATGGGCAGCAGCGTCTGGGAATGGGTCTTTTTATAATTCACCGTGTACTCTGCCAGCAGACGTTCCTCCTCCACCACTGCCACCGATGCCACCATTCCAGAGCTGTCCAATGCCAATATTCTCATCCTGCTTCCTCCATCCTGCCTGTATCCGCGGGCCCGTCTTCCGCCCGGGCCTTTCCCCGCCCCGCTTTCCAGCGGTCCGCGCTCACCGCTCCGTCACCGTAATTCTGCGGTAATCAAAGCCTTTCTCCAGATCCTTTTCTATCCTTATCTCCGTATAATGCTCCGGCAAAATCTCCTCAATCAGGTTCGCCCACTCAATCAGACAGATACCTTCGCCGTAAAAGTAATCCTCGTACCCGATTTCGTCCATCTCCTCCACATCACCAATCCGATACACATCAAAATGATAGAGAGGCAGACGGCCTTCCTCATAAATCTGCACAATCGTGAAGGTGGGACTGCTGACCGGTTCCGAAATCCCCAGCCCTTCCGCCAGACCCTGAGTAAAAACAGTCTTTCCGACACCCAGATCCCCCACCAGGGTAAAAATCTGTCCCGGTAAAGCCTCCAGCCCCATTTTTCTTCCCAGTTCCCTGGTTTCTTTTTCCGATCTGCTGTCCATTACCATTCTCCATCCCGCCCTTCCCGAAAATCATTTTTTTAAGAATACCCTTTCCACATCCCGGCGCAAAAATCCTGCTGCCGGAAGCTTCCCCATACGGCCGCACAAGAAAGACGGCCGCCGGTATGTCAAACAAAAATCTGTTTTACACTTTCCCGAAAGCCGCCCTCATTATATAACAACTTGTTTTACCGTTGCAACCCTAACCTTTCAAAAAACCAAAGGGATTCTCCGTATCATGAAGGAAATGCATCAGCATGTAGGCGCACATCAGCGCCACCCGCTCCTCCTTCAAAATGCGCCGGACCTCCTCCCTGTCAGCCAGAATCACCTCCAGCTCCTCTGAATCCTCCAGCCCTTCCCGGCCCACCGTTCCCTCTGCTCTGCCAAATACCATGGAGCAGCACTCATCGGTCATGCCGATCGTGGTATAAAACGGTTTCTCATACATGGCAGGCGCCTCCACCGGATAAAACGTCAGCCCGGTCTCCTCCTTCATCTCTCGGACTGCCGCCTGCCGGAAATCCTCCCCCGGCTCCACAAGCCCGGCCGGAAATTCGTAAATATATCCGCCCAGGGGATAACGGTACTGACGGATCAATACCACACGATCCCGTTTTTCCCCCCAGAGGCTGTAGACCGCCACCCCATCGGGACGGTCCTGCACACCCGGAATATCCTTCCCATTCATTTTCAGTTCCGACCCATTCTTCGCTCTGGATGCCATATAATAAGGGAAATGCCGCCCTTTCCTGTCAATCACATCCATCTCAAAAAAATTCAGGTGAGAATTTTCCGTCTTCTGAGTTACACGGTAAATCTTATTCATAACCGTCAGCCTTTCCTTTTCTGCAATACCCACTGCCTTCTCTTCCCGGTATCTATACCGGGGCCCTGAGCCCCCGGGCTCCCTGTGTCCTGTCCGACAGCCTGCCTTATGCCCTGGCCCGCTTTCGCCGTGCGCCCTCTGTCATCATATTGTGAAGGAAAACGCTGATGCGCTTATACACCAGCATCGTCAGCACAGAAACGGAAGCACCCTTGATCAGATTCAGCGGAAATACACAAAACATCACCAGCGCGGTTACGCTGTTAATATTTTTGTTGATGGCGGTACCCATGCCCACAATGGTCTCCAGTGGAAGTCCATACAGCTTCGAAAATGCCGGCAGAAGATACACCGCATTAAATATGGTGCCGAAGCCCGCCATAATCAGAGTCCCGGCTGTCAAAGACACGATAGCACATTTTTTCGTTTTTTTCAAATGATAGATCACGGAGGCAGGCACCACCAGCGCGCACCCTACCACGAAATTTGCCAGATCTCCCACGAATGCCGTGCTGGTTCCTTTCAGCACCAGCTTCAGCAAAATCTTCACCAGTTCAATAATCACAGCCCCCGTCGGACCCAGAATGAAACCTCCGATCATCACAGGAAGCTCGCTAAAATCCAGTTTATAAAACTCCGGAGCCAGAAAGGGAAGCGGGAAATCCAGCACATGCAGCACGCAGGCCAGCGCCCCCAGCATACCGCAGACCGCTAAATACTTTGTACTGCTCACCCGCGCCACATTGTTCCTCAGAATCGTAGCCTCCGCCGCCTTCGACACCGCCGCCAAAGCCGCCACCACCAGGATACACACTAAAACAAACTGCAAATTCTCCCCTACCTGCTGAATCAAGTTGCCAATGTTCATGTTTCGTTCCTCTTTTCTTTTTTATTTTAAGAAAAGTTCAACAAAAAAGCCCTGGAATCCGCTTCCAGGGCAAATAAACATATGTAAAACACATGCCATTCTTCTTTCATCCAGACTATACTGTTGGTCCCGGAATTCTCTTCTGCAAAGAGTCACCGAATCAGCCGCTTACGCGGGTCGCGGACTATACCGCCAGTGAGGAATTACACCTCGCCCTGAAGAACTTTTCTTATGTAAACCATATCATAGCACCTTTTTTTATTGATTTCAATAGTTTTTAAATTTTCTGTACAGGCTTTTCCCTCACCCGGTTTTTCACTTCTTCTGCTCCATCAGTTTCAGCATCGTTTCAATATTCTTCCACTCCAACTGACTGAGCGTCGAGGAATCAAAGGCGGAAGCCTCCACTGTACCGGAATACCAGGATTTAGAATTAAAGTAAGCCTGTACGCCTGTCATGACAAACTTTCTGTGATGGCGGGCGTAGATTTCATTGACAGCCATCTGTAAATCATTGTAGGTCAGGGACTGCAGCTCCTCCGCCTTCATCTCCCGGCTGGAGCTCTCAGCAAGAATATATTCCGCATCATTGGTATAGGAATTCAGATCCCCGGACGCATCCTGCTCCCCCTGCACCGCCGCATCGCCATAGGGCATCACTTCCATGTGCTCTACAACCCAGTCCACATTCGCCTCCAGGCTCTTCCACTCATTCCAGACCGCATCGTCCTCCGTATAGCCCTGCACATCTGTGGGCAAGGCTGCATAATACACGCCGTAATCTCCTTCTCCCAAAATCTCATAGTTCGGAAGGACCTTCGTAAACTCATAGTCCTCGCTCCAGCAGAGACTAAACAGGAGGCCCCCGGAGGACCCCCACCCCTCCGCCTCTATGCCTTCTCTGGAAGCCAGATGATAAAAATTCACCGTATCCCCGCTCCGGGAAATCCCGCACTTTCCGCCCCAAAGGCCGGGGAGCGTAACCTCTACCTCTTTAAAATCACAAAATATATTTCCATCCTCATCTGTGCCCGTGGTGTATTCCCAAATGCCCTCAGGGACACTGGCCTGGGCCGTCAGTCCGAAAAAGACCATGGTACAAATTCCCCCCGCCAGCACAATTCCGTCCACAATCCTGCTTCTCCTGAAAGCATCCTCCCGCTTCTCTTCCTGCATCCTCTGTTTCTTCTTCATAATCATCCCCCCTGTGATCTTGGAAACCTGTTAGTATTCAACTCTTACCATGTCAAAAACCTGTCGGCACAGCCTTTCTGAACAAATGCCGTTCGGTTATCGTCATTCTACCACAAAGGATTCTGAAAATCCCGGGAAGCTTCCTGATATCTTTCTTAAGGTTTCCTGAACCGGGGGGGATGCCCTGCGCCCTGGTGCATGCCCGGAACTATCTTCACTTCTGCTCTAAATACCGCTTAATATACTGCCCTGTGTAGGAAGCGTCATTCTCCGCCACCTTCTCCGGCGTACCGCAGGCAATCACCGTGCCGCCCCGGTCACCGCCCTCTGGCCCCATATCAATAATATAGTCCGCCGTCTTAATCACATCCAGGTTATGCTCTATGACAATCACCGTATTCCCGCCGTCCGCCAGCCGCTGCAAAATCTCCGTCAGCTTATGAACGTCCGCAAAATGCAGCCCCGTGGTGGGTTCGTCCAGAATATACACCGTTCTTCCTGTGCTGCGGCGGCTTAACTCCGCCGCCAGCTTAATCCTCTGGGCTTCTCCTCCTGACAGCTCCGTGGAGGGCTGTCCAAGCCGGATATAGGAAAGTCCCACATCGTACAGCGTCTCAATCTTCCTGCGAATGGATGGAATGTGGTCGAAAAACTTCAGTGCCTCCTCCACCGTCATATTCAATACATCATAGATGCTTTTTCCCTTATACTTCACCTCCAGGGTCTCCCTGTTATAGCGCTTGCCATGGCAGACCTCGCAGGGTACATACACATCCGGCAGAAAATGCATCTCGATTTTCAAAATACCATCCCCTGAGCAGGCTTCACACCGCCCGCCCTTCACATTAAAGCTGAAGCGGCCTTTCTTGTAACCTCTGGCCTTTGCATCGGAGGTGGAAGCAAACAGGTCCCGGATCTGATCAAACACGCCCGTATAAGTCGCAGGATTAGACCGGGGCGTCCGCCCGATGGGGGACTGGTCAATGGCTATCACCTTATCCAGCTGCTCCAGCCCTTTCATCTCTTTATATTTTCCCGGTATGGTTCTGGCGCGGTTCAGCTTGGCCGCCAAAACCTTGTAAAGGATCTCGTTGACCAGAGAGCTTTTCCCGGAACCGGATACGCCAGTGACACAGGTCATCACACCCAGCGGGAAATTCACCGTAATATTCTTCAGATTATTTTCCGCCGCGCCACTGACTGTCAGCCAGCCGGAAGGCGTTCTCCTGACCTTGGGAACAGGGATCTTCCGTTTTCCTGAAAGATACGCCCCGGTGATGGACTCCTCTTTCTTCATGATATCCTCCGCCGTGCCCTCGGCCACCACATATCCGCCGTGCTCGCCTGCCCCCGGCCCGATATCCACCACATAATCCGCTGCCCGCATGGTGTCCTCGTCATGCTCCACCACAATCAGCGTGTTTCCCAGATCCCGCAGCTTCATCAGGGAATTCAGCAGCTTGTCATTGTCCCGCTGATGCAGGCCAATGCTGGGCTCATCCAGAATATAGGCCACACCCACCAGTCCGGAACCGATCTGAGTCGCCAGGCGGATTCTCTGTGCCTCACCGCCGGACAGGGTCCCCGTAGCCCTGGCCAGGCTCAGATATTCCAGTCCCACATCCACCAGAAAACGGATTCTCGCCCGTATCTCCTTCAAAATCTGATGCCCGATCAGCTTCTGCTGGCTGCTCAGCTCCATATGAGTCAGAAATTCCTGCAGATTTCCGATAGACATCGCAGTAATCTCATGAATATTTTTCCCCGCCACCGTCACCGCCAGCGCAGAAGGCTTCAGCCGCTGTCCCTTGCAGGTCTTGCAGGGTGTGATCCGCATAAAGCTCTCATACTCCGCCTTGCTGGCTTCTGAGAAGGTCTCCCGGTAGCGGCGCTCCACATTTTTAATCAACCCCTCAAAGGCCACAGCATAAACGCCCTCGCCCCGCTGTCCCTTGTAGTGCACCTTCACCTCCCGCCCATCGGTACCGTAAATCAGGATATTCTGAATCTCCTCCGGATACTCCTTAAACGGGGTGGATAAGCTGAAATGATACTCTTCTGCCAGCGCATCCAGAATTGCCCGGGTAAAGCTTCCTTTCTCCTTGCAGGACTGCCAGCCCATCACCGTGATCGCCCCCTCGTCAATACTGAGAGACTTGTCCGGTACCATCAAATCAATATCAAACTCCATCTTATAACCCAGGCCAAAGCAGTCCGGGCAAGCCCCGAAGGGATTATTAAAGGAAAAACTGCGGGGTTCAATTTCCTCAATGCTGATGCCGCAGTCCGGACAGGAAAAGTTCTGGCTGAAGGTGACCGTTTCATTTTCCGTCGTACTGTCCAGCTGGGACAGCCGCGTCTCCACGGGCTGCTCCAGATCCGTCCTGGGGCGCTGAATCTCCACAATAGCCAGCCCCTCCGCCAACTCCATCACCTGCTCCAGTGACTCCGACAGCCGTTTTTCAATGCCCGGCTTAATCACAAGACGATCCACCAGAATCTCAATATTGTGCTTGATATTTTTATCCAGCTTGATCTCCTCCGCCAGCTCGTAAAGACTGCCGTCGATGCGCACCCGCACATATCCGCTCTTCTTTGCCTGCTGCAAAAGCTTGACATGCTCCCCCTTGCGCCCCCGAACCACGGGAGCAAGAAGCTGAATCCGGGTACGCTCCGGCTGCTCCATCAGCTGATCCACCATCTGGTCGATGGTCTGCCGTTTGATCTCCCGGCCGCATTTTGGGCAGTGGGGAATCCCCACTCTGGCGTACAGCAGACGAAAATAATCATAAATCTCCGTCACTGTCCCCACCGTGGAACGGGGATTCCGATTCGTGGACTTCTGATCAATGGAAATCGCCGGCGGAAGACCCTCAATACTCTCCACCTCCGGTTTTTCCATCTGTCCCAAAAACTGCCTTGCGTAGGAGGACAGGGACTCCATGTAGCGCCGCTGTCCCTCCGCGTAAATCGTGTCGAAAGCCAGCGACGATTTACCGGAACCGGAAAGCCCGGTAAGTACCACAAACTGATTTCTGGGAATATCCAGATCGATATTTTTCAGATTGTGTTCATTGGCCCCCCGGATACGTATATATTTCTTTATATCCTTCTTTTCTGTCATAGTCTCCTCCGTATTTTTTCGATATTCTTACTTCCTACGGCTTATTTCCGTCTTTCTCCGGCTCAGCCTTCAGTCCAGCTCCTGTAAATATTTCTTCAGATTCAGCATCTTGTCCCGCAGCTCTGCAGCCGCCTCAAAGTTCAGTTCCGCAGCCGCCTTTTTCATTTTCTTCTGGACCTCGCCAATCAGCTTCTCCAGCTCATCCCGGCTCATGGATTCAGGATCCTTCTCATACTGCTTCTCCTCCCTGGCAATGTCCTTGGAAATACTGATCAGATCCCGCACCGCTTTCTTAATCGTCTGCGGCGTAATTCCATGGACTTCATTATACTCATTCTGAATCCGGCGCCGGCGTTCCGTCTCCTCAATGGCATTTCTCATAGAGTCTGTGATGGTATCCGCGTACATAATCACATGACCGTCGGCATTACGGGCCGCACGGCCAATGGTCTGAATCAGGGACGTTTCGGAACGCAGAAATCCCTCCTTGTCCGCATCCAAAATCGCCACCAGAGAAATTTCCGGAATATCCAGTCCCTCCCGCAGCAGGTTAATACCCACCAGCACATCGAACACATCCAAACGCATATCACGGATAATCTCCGTTCGTTCCAGTGTATCAATATCCGAATGCAGGTAACGCACCCGAATCCCGATCTCCTTCATGTAGTCCGTCAGATCCTCTGCCATGTGCTTTGTCAGGGTGGTAACCAATATCTTGTTTCCCGCCGTCACCTCTTTTTTCACTTCCCCCACCAGATCATCAATCTGCCCTTCCACAGGGCGGATCTCCACCCTGGGATCCAGAAGCCCCGTAGGCCGGATAATCTGCTCCGCCCGCAGCAGCTCATGCTCCTCCTCATAGGGTCCCGGCGTGGCGGAAACAAACATAATCTGATCTATTTTACTTTCAAATTCTTCAAAATTCAAGGGGCGATTGTCCTTCGCCGAGGGGAGGCGGAAACCGTAATCCACCAGCGTCGTCTTCCGGGACTGGTCCCCGGCATACATTCCCCTCACCTGCGGAATCGTCATATGGGACTCGTCCACAATAATCAGAAAATCCTCCGGAAAAAAATCCATCAGCGTGTGAGGCGTGGCCCCCGCCGGCATTCCCGCCAAATGCCGGGAATAATTCTCAATGCCGGAACAAAATCCCGTCTCCCTCAGCATCTCAATATCGAAATTCGTCCGCTCCGCGATACGCTGCGCCTCCAGCAGCTTATCCTCACTCCTGAAATATTTCACCCGCTCCTTCAGTTCCTTCTCAATCTCCACTGTGGCTTCCATTATCTTTTCCATGGGAACCACATAATGAGAGGCCGGAAAAATCGCCACAAAATCCAGTGCTTTCCTCACGGTTCCCGTAAGCACATCAATCTCTGTGATCCGGTCAATCTCATCCCCGAAAAACTCCACCCGGTAAGCATAATCGTCACCATCCGCCGGAAATATCTCCAGCACATCCCCCCGCACCCGGAAGGTACTGCGGTGAAAATCCATATCATTCCGGTCATACTGGATATCAATCAGCTTCTTTATAATCTCATCCCGGTCACGCTCCTGTCCCTGACGCAGGTAAATCACCATATCCTTGTAATCCACCGGGCTGCCCAGACCATAGATACACGATACGCTGGAAACAATAATCACATCTTTCCGCTCCACCAAGGAGGCTGTGGCAGACAGTCGCAGCTTATCAATTTCCTCATTGATGGAGGAATCCTTGGCGATATAAGTATCGGAAGAGGGAACATAAGCTTCCGGCTGATAGTAATCATAGTAGGACACAAAATACTCCACCGCGTTCTCCGGGAAGAACTCCTTGAACTCCCCGTAAAGCTGTGCTGCGAGGGTTTTATTGTGTGCCAGAATGAGGGTCGGCTTCTGTAATTGCTGGATGACATTTGCCATGGTAAAAGTCTTGCCAGAACCCGTAACCCCTAGTAAAGTCTGGCATTGGTTGCCTTCTTTGAAGCCCTGGACCAGCTTCTCAATGGCCTGCGGCTGGTCGCCGGTGGGGGCAAATTCTGAGTGTAATTTGAACTCCATAAGCATATTCCTTCCTGGTGACCATCGATAAAAAAGTTCGTGTATAGGCCAAAAATTCGTAAAACTGAGTATTCAAACCCTTGGCCTATAGACGAATTTTTGCTTTTTTACGAATCAAGGTCACCAAAACTGGTTTTCCTGACACCGTAACACCGCATAAAACGAAACGGAATCGGTGCTATTCCAGGTCACTAGAAAGTATATCATAAGAAAATAAAAAAGTATAGAGGAATTAGAACATTTGTTCTTCACTTCTATACTTTTCTTACTGTTCGCTTCGTCCGCGTCCACAGCAACTACTGCTTATCCTATTTGTCCTCAATGCTGTAATCGACATCTTCTGTATCCATATTTCTTAACATGGCATACATAGATTGCTCTCATTCAAGTACGTTTCCACAGGAATTACAATGTCCATATTTTCTGTCAATAATTCATCGTCCTGATCAATATCAGCACCTGGCATAACCTCATCTATAAACGGCTGGAGTTCTTCTATACAATCTTCAATAATACCTTTATTATCTCCATACACATCCATCGTAATCAATTCCTTCGCATGACCCATCAGCTTTGCAACCGCTTTTGGATTAAAATCATTTTTCAGAAGAAGCGTGCAAAATGTACTCCTCAGATCATGCCAGCGTATATCAGGCAAATTGTTATCCTGCAGAAGTTTCTTATAATGTTCCCAATGATAATCCTTACTTCTGGGTCTGCCATAACTGGAACAACAAATATACCCCAAGTCTTGAAATTCTGCTGGTCTCCTGCGTTTATTTTTCTCGTATATCTCCCGCTGCTCCAGGATTGCCTCAAATACATAATCCGGAATAGGCAGTGTGCGGTAACTGGAGGGGGTTTTCATTCGGACTTCCTGTTTTGTATAGGTCTTTGGAGCAAAATCTTCTTTTTTCGTGTTCATCTTAATACCCAACTGTCTCTGCAGTTTCAATGTTCTATTGACAAAATCTATGTCTGAGTATTTCACCCCGTTAATCTCACAACGCCGCAATCCCATCAATACATTGAACAGTACCTGCATATGGATTGGTGTTTCCCGGCTTGCTTCCAGCAAAGTCTGTATTTGTTCCATAGTCAAGGTCTTTCTGGTATCAATATTTCTGATGTGAAATGGCTGCGCTTTTATTCTTTTTGGCAGATTTATCCCGGATGCCGGATTTTCTGCAATGATTTTCTTTTCCATTGCATAGTTAAAAGAAATATTCATGATTGTCTTTACAAGCTTAGCAACCGATTGAGAGTATTCTGCCCTGTCGTTATATAGCTTCTGCACAGTCCCCCTGTTTATATCAATCATTTTCTTTTTCCCTATAAACGGAACAATATGCAGCCGCACAATACTCTCAAACTTTCTATATGTCTCATAGCTTTCCACTCTTCTTTGGATATCATCCTCCAACCAGAAAGACAAAAATTCTGCAACCTTCACATTAGCATAAACAATATAGGTTCCTGCATGAAGTTCACCTATGGTTGTCTCCCTGGCCTTCGCTGCCTCCTTATCCGTTCTAAAACCGGATTTTTGCTGCACTTTTTCGGAACCATCCATATACCGAAGAATGACACGATACCCGAATTTTCCTTTTAAAGCGATCACAGGCTTTACTTCCCAATCAACATAATTATGCAGACTCAGATCTAATTTCATTCTTCAGGCCCCCTTCTCAATCGGTATAAACGCATTATTCATAAAAGCAAGAATATGTTCATCTTCATCCATCACATCACAATAATACTCAAATGTAGTATGTACAGAGCTATGTCCCAACAACGCAGATATTTTTACAAGAGGGACGCTCATTTCAATCAAAATAGTGGCATACATATGGCGCAGCCCATGAACAGTAATCGCCGGCAAGCTGTTTCGCTGACACAATTTGGTCAATGCATTGTTCATGGCAGTTAAACTATGCGCTTTGCCGTTTTTCTGGCAGCTGACATAATTATGTTCCTCATATATGCCCCTGAATTTTTCTCTTTCGTAAGCGATCTGCTGCTGACGTTTTTTCACTTCATCCATAACCATCTCCGGTACCCGCAATGTACGAAAACTATTCGGAGTTTTGGGATCCCGTTCAATAACCCCATATTCATCAATCTTACTCCCACTTCCTTTTTTAATAATTGGATTTGCAACAAGCTGCCGGCTAATAGATACCGTTCCTTTATCATAATCAAAGTCATCGAATTTTAGCCCCAAAATTTCCCCTTTTCGTAATCCGCAAAACAATCCTAGCAGGATTTCCAGATACCAGCTATTTTTACTGGCAGCCTGCAGTAATATCTTAATTTTCTCCTTGCTCAATATGGTAATCTTAGGTTTCGGCCTTTTATATGGTTTTGTAGAAACCACTGGATTTATTTTAATATAACCGGCAACTACCGCTTCTTTCATAGCCAGATTTAGAGTTTCCCTTCCTTTATTACCGGCAGAAGCACCGGCTTTTGCCACTCTTTCCAACAGTTCGTCCAGATATTCTTTATTGACATATCGTAGTTTAATATCAAATGCAATATTCGGTAAAATCAGATCATAAATGACATACGCCACCACCATTCTGGTGGTCGTCTCTACTCTCTGTGAAAATATCTCTTCAAACCAATATAAAAGATAGTCCTGCAACATTACCTCTGAATCAATCTGGTTTGTCAGATAATATGCTCTATATGCTTTTTTAAAATCTGCTTCATATTTTTGATAGCTTAAATTTGCCTCACGGCTGCTGGAAAATCCTCCTTTTTTCCCATATTTCACAGTACCATCTTCCTGAAAAATCTTTGTACGATGGTACCAGGAGTTATTTTCAAAAAAGGCAGCATTTTTCTGATGGTTTTCTTTTTTCAACTGTAACACCTTCTTTATCCATTTTCATCCAGCCAGTTGTCAAAAGATTGTTTGGGTACCCTGAAAAGCTTTCCAATCTTAATCACACGGAACGGTGCCTGCTTTTGATACACCTCATCTAAAAAGGTATATGTTCTGCTCCGGCCCAGCCCCAACAGTTTCTGTATATCCTCTGCGTTATATACTTTTTTATCAAATTCCACTGCTTCCACTTTTGTCCCCCCTTGCTTTAGAAAGCCCGCATGCCTGGCTTTCCGTTATTAGATATTAAATATAAAGTGGCTGGTTTCGTTTCCTATAATATCCTTGAAACAATAGCGTCTGCACATGTATATGCTAACGTAACAGCCACTTTCTGTCCATGTTGCAAAATTCAAATCCTCATGCTTGCAATATTCAGAATAACTGTATATAATTATTAATTTTCGAATACAAATGATTGATAAAATCATTATTGTCAAATCGTCAAATACCTATTATCATAAAACAGACAACTGCAGCTATTTCTATTACCACATTGACATGGAAACGTAATAGCTACAGCTGTCTACTTTCCTATTTTGTATTACTGCTGCATTTTATCTTATTTGCCACGCCCCCAGATAACGGGGATACTGCAGGCCGCCCCTGGCAGAGCCGTCATAACTCCGCAGCGTCGTTTTTCTCGTGCGCCGCCGGGTTCCCCCTCTAGTCTGTGGGAGGTCGTGAGAAAGTATCATTATACCCCTGTGTTGTCCTCGCAACTGAATTGCCAATCCAGTTTTAAGAAACCTGTCTTCCGCTCCTATAGCCTGCATTTATCACCTCCTTCAGGCTATCGTCTTCGCGCAGGTCTTAATTTGCTATCACACAGGTTATGTACCTGCAGTACCGTATATGAAATTATCAAGGTCCTTTTACCGCATCTCATTTATCTGATTAAAACATAGAAAGGGAACACATCAAAAAAATGTTATGCGATTTTAAAACGTAATATCTGGGTGATCAACTTGGTTTCCAACCTGCGTCGTAATGTCTCATCCACACAATAATGAAGGTTTCCAAATTCATCATACATTTTTCTGGTAGATAAATGGATTATGTACCCTTCGTAATGCTTCAGCACAATATTTATTGCCTCAACATCCCCCGCGGATGCCGCCTGAATAATATGGAAAGGCAACAAATTCGCTTCATTAAAATGATTCTTATTTTTCTTCATCTGTATATCCCTCCAGTTTCTCCTTTAGCAGTTCAAGCGACCGCTTCCGATGATTGTTTTTTGCAAGCCTTTTTTGCATAAAATTGCAAAAGATTTTTGTAGGTTGTTGCACATACATTTTGTAGGTAATTGCAAGGCTCTGGCTGACAACTATTCTGCCAGCCACATAGCCATTGCAGACCATATTTAGTTGTTACAGCGTGAGGTGTGGAAATGGCAGATCACTGTCATCTTCCTCATGCGCATTACGACGGAAATAGAGGTATTCTTCCTCCAATTCCTGGTAATGGATGAAATCCTTCAGATATCTCAGTTCTTCAGAGTCACGCCGCTGATCATCCAGCACATCGGACAGGAAACCACTCATTTCCTCATATAGTTCCTGAAGCTCCTGATATAACTTTTTCTGCTCCTTGATAACTTTTTTATATTTAGCCATTGTTACCTGCCTCCTGACTGCTTATTCTTGAAAGAGTTGCATTAATACTTGATTCACGTAACCGGTTATTGATCCCCGGAAACAGGATCAGTTCCACATGGTGAGTGAGCCTGCCGATCAGTGCTGTTGTCATCCGCTGATCATAAAGAACGTTTACCCACTGGGAGAATTCCAGATTCGTGTTCAGGATCACCGATTTCTGCTCGTGTATCTCAGAAAGATAATCAAACAGAAGCTGTGAACCGGTACGGTCATACGGAACATATCCGAATTCATCCAGTATCAGTATCTGGGCACTGTTAAGCTTCTTTTTCAGCGCAGTAAGCTTTCCACTGTTCCGACTCTCGGAAAAGAGGTTGATGAGTCCGGCAGTACGGTAGAATCTTACCGGGACATCCTGATTACAGGCTGACATGCCGATCAGGATCGAGAGCATTGTTTTACCTGTCCCGGTTCCTCCGTACATAATGATATTTTTTCCTGCATGATAGAAATCCAGGTTTAACAGGCTCTGGTAACTGATGCCTTCCGGAAAGTCTATCTCGTCAGTACGGAATTCTTCCACACAGTATCTACGGGGAAAACCGGCGGTACCCAGAAGCTTGTTCTTCCTTTTTGCTGTCCGGTATTCAATTTCATTTGTCAGAAGGTTTAAAAGGTATTCCTGCGGTGTGTCTCCTTTCTGCAGATAAGCCTGTCCTGCAAAGTTTGCGGACAGCTTGAGCTGTTTGCAGCATTCTGCAATGGATTTTTCTATATCAGACATTGGATGTGCCTCCCTTCTTAAGGGCGGCATCCAGCGCTAACAGATCATTTCTGAACGGAATGACCTTCTGCTGCGGCAGTGCAGCTTTGTTTTCAAGGGGAGGAAGCAGCGGTACATCTGCGTAAGTTCGCCTGTAAAGGCTCTGCAGGCTGTCCGGATCTGCCGCATTCAGCCGGACTGCTTCATCCACGGTTTTGACTGCACTGGCAAATCCGCTTCTTTCTGTAAGTTCAGCAAGAACTTTGAGTACCCTCCCCCGTTCCCTGCTCTCGCAGTTATCCATATATATCTGCATGGTCTGGGGCATCATGTCATAAATGCCACTGTTACGCAGAGTGTTGAACGGCGAATTCTGATCGCCACCAACAGCACATTATTTTATCCTTCT
>CAMNQN010000069.1 GCA_946549155.1 uncultured Lachnospiraceae bacterium
CCCCGGTGCCCGAAATCGGAGGACGGCTCCATCCTAGCGTTTCTTGTATCCGGAGCAGTTTTTCAGAGGCATCTGCCCGCCCGGCCCCGTCTTTTCCTGCGTCCTGCTACTTAACAAAACACGAAGAAAATGAATACAGTGATTTATTTTTCGGTGTACTAGGATTTCGCATAAAAATATGCTATACTTAGAGGAAACATAGAAAAAGCATGGAAAGCACGGAAAAACAGATAACGGATCGCGGAAGAAGGATGAGGGAGTCATGGCGGAAAAAGAGAAAGAAATGCGGAAAATGAGCCGGATGGAATTGATTGAGATTATCTATGCTCTGGAACAGCGGGAGCAGAGCCTTCAGGAGGAAAAGGAAGCTTTGGAACAGATGTTGGAGGAGCGGCAGATTCGGATGGAGAATGCTGGCTCCATTGCCGAGGCATCGCTGGCGGTCAGCGGCATTTTTGAGGCGGCACAGGAGGCGGCGGACCGGTATCTGACATCCATAGAGGCGCTCCAGGAGGACTCCGGGAAAAGGGCCAAAACATTGATCAGCGACGGCCAGAGAAAAGCGGAGGAACTGGTGACAGCGGCACAGAGTCAGGCGGAGGAACTGGTATCCACAGCGCAGAGCCAGGCGGAGGAGCTGATGACTGCGGCGCAAAAGCAGGCAGAGGAGATGGTGCAGGAGGCGGAACAGAAGCATCAGGAGACCTGTCAGAATGCGGAGCGGCTTCGCAGGGAAGCGATTGCGGAGGCAGAACGGATACAGGAGAAGGCCAGCGCTGCACTGCAGGAGGCCCAGTCGGAAGCGGAGGAGATGCTTCATCAGGCCCGGCAGAAGAAGGAGCGTATGGAGGCGGAAGCGGATGAGGCTGTGGCGGAAAAATGGCAGGTATTTGATCAGAAGGTAACGGAGATACTGGAAGCCCATTCGGAGTTGGGCGCTCTGCTGGCTCATCGGTGAGTTGGGAGCGGATGAGATGAAGGAAAAAAAGAGAAAGGCTGTAATTATTCCTTCCATGGAGCAGGTGGAACAGGAGCGCAGCCGCCTGGAATTTCGTGCGGAGGGAAAAAAATCGGTCCGGAATATGTTCCTGGCTTTGCTGGTGATTGCCGCGGTTTCTGTTGCGTGCGCGGTTCTGTGTTTCCGTGTGATCTGGGTATCAGGTGCCAGTAAGGATCCGGCGTTGGCGAAGGGGGATATTGTACTGCTGGAAAGGACAAAAGAATTGAAAACCAGAGATTTGTGCGGTTTTTATTTTCAGAATAACCTATTGCTGAAGCGGATTGTGGGAGAACCGGGAGACCTTTTGGAAGTGGACGAAAATGGGAAGCTTTGTGTAAACGGACAGGCTGTGGAAGAAATGACACTGACAGAACGGATGCTGGAGGAATGTGAGCTTCAGTTTCCCTTTCTGGTGCCGGAGAACCGGTATTTTGTGTTTGGAGAATATGAAGGAGTAGATTTTGGCGGTCCCAGCGTGGTGATTGGAAGTATCGGAACGGATCAGATTGTGGGAAGGGCGGCGCTTCGTATCTGGCCGCTGGGAAAGGTGTCCTTTTTGAATTAGAGGGTGAGGTCATGTATGTGGAGATCGTCCTGCGGGATGCGAATAATGGGGCGCTTTCTTTGAGCGGCGCTTCTTTTGTGCTGGCGGAAGGCACTGTGGAAAATGGAAGGTTTCAGGCCAGTGACCGGGCACAGATCTGGACGGGAAGCACGGATGCGGCGGGAACGCTTCGATTTGGGAAGGATGCCGGGATACAGATAAAATATAATACGGTCTACCAGATCCGGGAGACGGCTGCTCCGGGCGGGTATGCGATGGATCCTGTTCCCGGATATTTTGTCATCGCCCAGGCAGACGGGAACGGAAAATATCCAAAGTACCCGAAGGGCGTCGAAGTTATCCGGGATGTTTCCGATACGTATGAGTATCGGGTGTTTAACGCCAGGAAAGAGGAGAACCTGGTTCAGATTGTTGGCGGCCCGGAGACGGAGCTTTCCAATGCCACATCAGGCGGTTCCCTGGTGAGTATAAAGCAGGTTCGGCCTGACGCCTATCTGCTGGAGCCTGCCGCGGCTGCGCCTCTGGCGGCTCTGCCGCTGTTACTGGCATTTTTGATTTACCGGATGGTGAGATACCGCCGCAAAAGACAGTAAGGAATGTATTGTCATGAAAGAGGGGCTGTCCCCAAATGGCAGGAGAGCGTTATTGAATATCCAAGTGTACGGATGTCGGAAGGACTAGGTGAACACGGGATATCAGTAACGCTCTCCTGCTATTTTGCGACAGTCCTTTTGTAATGTTCGGCATCCATAAGAAGTGTTGATGGCAGGTTTGCATCGAGAACAAGAAAAGCCACCTGGCAGCAATATTTTTTCCTATGAAAAGAAATCAAAGTATTATATACTTTTAGTATGAAGAAAATAGGTATTTTATTATGGGTATTGTTAGTTTGTGTTGGGTGTGGAAGAGCTGAAAAGAGCACGGTGGTGAAGCAGGAGAAAATTAAAATTGGCTTATCTTTGCCAAATATGCAGGAAGAAAGGTGGCAGAAGGACCGGGATGAAATCGTGGAATTTTGTGAAGAAAATGGTGTGGAGGTTCTGGTTCAATCAGCCAATGGGGATGGCCTTCTGCAGATATCACAATGTGAAAATTTAATTAGCCAGGGGATCAGCGCGCTGATTGTCATAGCTCTGGATGGGAAGACCAGTGCACCGATTGTGAAAACTGCTCATGAATCGGATGTGGAAGTAATTTGCCTGGACCGGTTGATTGAGGACAGTGATGTGGATTATTATGTCGCATATGATGCCTTTCAGATAGGCGTGATACAGGCAGAATATTTGATGAAAGCTATGTCGGAGGGGAATATTGTGCTGGTGGGCGGCTCACCGGTTGATCCTAATGCTCCGTTGATCCGGCAGGGGCAAATGAGTGTTTTGCAGCCATATATTGACAGTGGCGCGGTCCATGTTGTGGGGGATACCTGGGCAATGCATTGGAATCCGGATGAAGCGGCTGCATATATAGAAGCCTTTCTGCAAAGCGAAAAGAATGATATTCAGGCAATCGTCTCTTCCAATGATGGCTGCGCAGGCGCGATAATTCCGGTATTAGCAGAATATGGGATGGCAGGGAGTGTTTATGTGACCGGTTTGGATTGCGACCTGGCTGCCTGTCAGCGAATTGTGGAGGGGACGCAGCTGATGACCGTGTTCCGTGATTTTTCAACACAGAATTTGCGGGCTGCAAAGATCGCCATTGCGTTGGCAAAGGATCAGAAGGTGGAATACGATGATATGGAAGAGATAGAGAATGGAAGATATAAGGTTCCCACACTCAAAATCCGGGATGAAAAGCTGATGTATGGCGTGGATGCAGAAAATATGATGAAAGTGGTGGATGCGGGTTGGCTGGAATATGATGATATTTACAAGAATATTCCAGAAAAAATGGGAGATGAAAGACAGGGATGAAGGAGAGAAAAAATGGCCATGGGATAGTGGGTTGGGGGATGATTTGGTATTTGCTGGTGATCTCCATATGTTTTTTCGTATTTTTCTCAGATGAGACGTTATCAGAAATGGAAGGAAATGCGGATACGATACAGAATAAATATAAGTATGCAATTGATCTGGGAGAAACGGACACCGCATTTTCTGAACAATTTATTGCGGGTGCGGAAAAGGCGGCAGAGGATTATGATGTGGTGTTGGAGATTGCGGGGGTAAATTCCTCCTATCGGAAAGAGGGATACCGGTTTATTGAAACCGCAATTATGGCCTGCGCGGATGCGGTTATTACGGTAGGGGACGATGAAAAGGAGTGGATGGAGTTATATAAGGAATATGGGGAGAAGCTGGACCAGATGGTTTTTGTATACAATGAGGCGCAGGCAGGGGCGGATGTGAAATATGTGGGTGGAGATAATTATCAGGAAGGCCGGATGCTGGCCAGCACATTAAAAGAGAAAGCTGGCCTGGAAAAGCAGAAGGTTGTTTTTCTTTTAAGCTCGAAGGAACAAAAAGAAGGTAACTTACGGGTGGCAGGATTTTGTTCAGAGGATTTGCAAGATCAGTATTTTAATATTGTACAGGTTCATCATGTGCAGGACAGTGTTCTGGCGGCAATGGATGTTACAGAGCAGTGCCTGCTGAACGATGAGGATATTGATTATTTTGTTTGTACAAATGAGGCAATTACAATCGGGGCAGCCAGAGCCGTGATCGATTTAAACCGTGTTGGAGATACGGAAGTAATTGGTATTGGAACTTCGGAGGAAATAGAGCGATATTTGGAGAAAAATATCGTGAGCCAGGTGCTTGAGACAGATGCATTTCAGATTGGGTATAAAGCAGTGGAAGTGTGCGTGAAAAATTCTGAAAAAATGGAAAGGGAGTATATCGCTTTTAGTGTGAAGGAACATGAGGAATAAAAAAATAAATCTGAAAATCCGTACGATCCATGGAAAGCTGTTATTGTTCTCTTTTTCGATTCTTTTTGCTTTTTCTGTGTTTGTATTTGGGTATTATTTAAAATCAAACAATATTTCCAAAAAGTATCAGTCCTTGATGTATAATGTGGTGGTTTTAAACGATATGTTTAAGGCGCTGGAGGATGCCCAGGAGGATCTGCAGGAGTATCTGACGGATAAAACGGCCACCAGCCTGGGGAAATTCAATACCACATATGATCAGCTTTTTAAAACGATTAATAATATTACGATTCAATTTGCATCACAAAAGGAGCAGCTGGCTTATTCTGATTTGCAGGGAATGATGCAGACGCTCAGTGCAAATATAGATGAAGCGATTTCTGCCAGTTCTGTTTAATACGCTTTCCTGTGTTGCCCAGCAGGCGCTTATGGAGGATGCGACAGATACCTATGAACTGATGATCTGTCTTTCAGAAATGCTGCGTTACAATTTGGGAAAGTTAGAGAAAACGGTGACCTTAGGATGTGAAATAGAGAATCTGGAACGGTATTTTTTTATCCAGAGAGCCAGATTTGGCGACCGCATTCGCTTTGATATCGAGATTGAAAAGGAGGAATATCGGAATATTATGATTCCTCTGATGACGATTCAGCCTATTGTGGAAAATTCTATCATTCATGGATTGGAACCAAGTGAACGGAATGGACATATTCATATTTGCATCTATGGGGAAATGGATATGGTCAATATTGAGGTTGCAGATGATGGAATCGGGATTCCCAATGTGGATAGTTATGAATTTTTTTATTCAGAACGGTCACAAGAGAAAAAGGGACATACTACGGGGATTGGGGTCAAAAATGTTGTGCAAAGGCTGAATTTGTATTTTGAGGATAAATGCAGATTTGATATTAAGAGCACAGAAAATGTGGGAACAGAAGTTACAATAAGTATTCCATACAGGGGTGAAAGCAATGAGAATCATGATTGTTGATGATGAATTAATTCAGAGACAGGCACTGGCTATGCTGGTAAGCAAATATATCGGCACCATTCAGGATACGGTGTTGGCGGATTCCGGCAGGGAAGCACTGCGGCTGATGGATAAGGAGCCGGCGGATATTGTATGCGTGGATTATCGGATGCCAGGAATTTCGGGGATTGAAGTGATCAGGGAAATGAAGCGTAAATATCCTATGACGATCTTTATTTTAATCACGGCGTTCAGTGAATTTTCTATTGCCCAGAATGCTCTGAAATTGGCGGTGCATGATTATATTTTAAAACCGGTAAAAAAAGAGGAGTTTATTTCCACAATTTCTTCCTGTGTACAGGAAATTTTGCAGCGCAGGCAGCAGGAGGAATCATGGCTGACTCTGAAGGAATATGTGAGGGAACTGGAACCTGCTTTTGAGAAAGAACTGTTTGGAGCGTTTTTATTAAAAAAGGAAACGGTGATCCGGCGTTTTGTGGAATTAAAGAGGATAAAGGAAGGCGCAAAAGGTTTTTGTGCGATTATTAACATGTCTGAATGCCGGAAAAAGATTAATTATGAATTGCTGATTGGCACATTAAAGTCGCAGCTGGCGGAGCAATGCTATGTGATCGCAAGAGAAAATCTTGAAAATAGAATGGTTGTATTTGTTGTGGAGAAAGAAAAACTCTGCAGCATCAGTGAATTTAAAACAATGATAGTAAGAATGGTCAGTGAACCCATAAAAATGGGAATCGGCTGTGTGTCAGACGACATTTTTCAACTGCATTCTTCTTATAAGATGGCTGTGGAGGCAGAAAAAAAGTGTTCCAGGGAAATGCGGATTGTGTATGAAGAGGAGGAGCAGATACCAACATTTTATGAATATCCCTACAGTTTGGAGAAACAGATTATTTCGGCCATAACCAATAAAAACGCGGAAAAAGCAGAAAGATTAATTTCCGAGCTGTATCATATGATTCTGGCCTATGCAGAGGGGGACCAGGAAAAGATTATGGAAGAACTAAAAAAGCTGCAGGCGGCATTGCTGCGGCTTTGTGCAGAATATGAAGTGGAGTGTTATGAAATCGATGCAATCAATGACTGCGACCATATTTATGAAGGGTGTCAGTTTCTGGCCAAGAAGATGATTATTGCTTTTTCGGAAAAGAGACAGCAGGGAAAAGATGCGGTGATTGTGTATGCGATAGAATACATAAAAGAAAATTACTTTACGAATTTGAGCCTGGATGACATTGCCAGCCGGTTTCAGATTAGCACCTTTTATTTTACAAAGTTATTTAAGGCGAAAATGGGATACACTTTTGTGGAATATCTGACCTATGTCCGTATTGAAAATGCGAAAAAGCTGATGCTGCAGGATCCGGATATTAAGATTAATGAGGTCTGTGAGTTGGTTGGATATAATGATCCCAAATATTTCTGTAAAGCATTCAAAAAATTGACAGGGATGACCCCGGCGGAATTTAAGAAAAGGTAAAAGAACCGGAAAGTGCGGGAAGATAACAAAATATTACAGCTAGATTGTAAAATGCCAAGAAAAACCACTGTGGGAACAAAGCAGTCGGTTTTTTTTATTGCCTGGAAAAGTTACTATTTAATTACAAAATACATTTTCGAAAGGAGAAGAAAGTATGAAAATGAAGAGATGTGTATTGGCGGTGACAGCGGCTGTTATGATGTTTTCCAGTCTTGCATATGGAGGGGAGGAGCCGGGGAAGGATGTTTCTGAATTGAAGATTGGTCTTTCCATGGCCACGTTGCAGGAAGAAAGATGGGAAAAGGACAAACAGATTGTAATCAAGGAACTGACAGAGCAGGGAATATTGGAAGAAAACATCTATGTTCAGTCCGCTGACGGCGATGAACAAAAGCAGGTAACCCAGAGTGAAAATCTGATTACCCAGGGGATAGATGTATTAATTATTTTCCCGCAGAATGGTGATGCGTGTGCACCGATCGTAAGGTCTGCTCATGATGCAGGCGTCGAGGTTGTGGCGGTTGACCGTATTATCAACAATGCGGAGCTTGATTTTTATGTAGCCTTTGACGCCTATACTATGGGGGCTATTCAGGGGAAATATATCACCAGCCTTGTTGACAGCGGAAACTGGATTATGATTGCGGGAGCGCCTACGGATCCTAACGCGGCCCTGATCAGAGAGGGCCAGATGGAGTATGTTCAGCCTCTCATCGATGAAGGGAAAGTAAAGGTGGTTCTTGATCAGGCTGCAAATTACTGGAATCCGGATGAGGCGCTGCTTTATACAGAGCAGGGGTTGACGGCAAATAATAATGACATCCAGTGTGTATTTACTTCTAATGACGGGTGCGCAGGTGCTGCGGTGGAAGCTCTGGAGGAACAGGGACTGGCCGGCAGCGTGCCGGTACCGGGTCTGGATGGCGATTTGGCTGCATGCCAGAGAATTGTTGCAGGCACCCAGTCAATGACCGTTTACAGAAAGCTTTCCATCATGGATAAATACGCCGCTCAGGTTGCGGTTGCGTTGGCACAGGGAGTAGAAGTAAAGGATGCGGTAGATTATGAGATTGTTGCAAAGAATAATAATCTGATCGATGTTCCGTCTATTCTTTTGAAAGAAGAGGAGGAAATGTTTGCGGTAGACGCCTCCAACATGGAAGAGATTGTAAAAGATGGTTGGCTGACAAAGGAAGAAATTTACGCGAATGTACCGGCGGAGGAATGGCCGGAATGGTAAGGAGTAACAGGTAAGCTGCTGCGGGAGGTTCTTAGGAATTTCCCGCAGTTTGGATAAGGAGACAAGGGATGAGCGAGTATATTCTTGAAATGAGAAATATCACAAAAGAGTTTTCGGGAGTGAAAGCTTTAGATAATGTAAATCTGGCGATTAAAAAAGGCGAGATTCATGCCTTGTGCGGAGAGAATGGTGCGGGCAAATCAACTTTGATGAAGGTACTTAGCGGGGTATATCCATATAAAACCTACACAGGTGATATTATCATAAATGGGGAAAAAAAGAGATTTCGTACGGTTGGGGATTCTGAAAAGGCTGGTGTGGCCATTATTTATCAGGAATTGGCGCTGGTAAAAGATATTACGGTGGCAGAAAATATTTTTTTAGGAAAGCTGGCGAATAAAGCCGGTATTGTGAATTGGCATAAAACATACGCAGACGCAAAGAAAATTTTAGATGAGATGGGAGTAGGGATTGATCTGAATCAAAGAATCAAGGATATTGGCGTAGGACAGCAGCAGCTTGTGGAAATTGCGAAAGCGCTGGTGCTGAATGCAGATATTCTTATTCTTGATGAGCCTACGGCCGCGCTGACAGAGACAGAAGTGGAATTGCTGATGAAGATTTTGCGGGGGTTAAAAGCAAAAGGGGTGACCTGCATTCTGATCACTCACAAGCTGAATGAAATATTTGAAATCGCGGATTCTGTTACTGTGCTTCGGGACGGACAGACCATTGAAACTTCAGATATAAAAGAAATCAATGAAAATGAGCTGGTGCGCCGTATGGTGGGGCGTGAACTGACACAGCGTTATCCTCAGGCAGAGAGAGTACCGAAGGAGGTGATGCTGAAGGTGGAGGACTTCAGCTATAACGATCCAGGGGGAAAAGGGCTGGTGGAACATATTTCTTTTTATGCCAGAGCCGGTGAAATCGTTGGGATTGCGGGGCTTATGGGAGCGGGACGGACAGAGCTGGTTACCGGACTTTTTGGGTTCTTCAAGGGAAAAACCAGCGGGAAAATTCTGGTTGACGGGGAAGAAAAGCAAATCAAAAGCCCGAAAGATGCCATTAACGCGGGAATGGCCATGGTCAGTGAGGACAGAAAGCAATATGGATTAATCCTAAAGCAATCGATTCGAAGCAATATTTCCATATCCAGCTTGAAACAGATTAGCAGCTGCAGCATATTGAATGAAAATAAAGAATTTTCTGAAGCAAAGAAATACGCAGAAATACTGGGGGTGAAGGCTCATTCCATTGAAATGCCGGTGGGGGCATTGAGCGGAGGAAATCAGCAGAAGGTCTTGCTGGCCAGGTGCCTGATGACAAAACCGAAGGTATTATTTCTGGATGAGCCTACAAGAGGCATTGATGTGGGAGCGAAATATGAGATTTATGTACTTATGAATCAACTGGCAGCGCAGGGAACCGCTATCGTAATGGTATCGTCGGAACTTCCGGAGGTGTTAGGCATGAGCGACCGTGTTCTGGTTATGCATGAAGGACGGCTTGTGGGGGAAATTGACAGGGCAGAAGCAACCCAGGAAAAGATTATGATGAAAGCTTCAGGAGGCAAATGATGGGGAATGTACGGATGAAAGAGGCAATAAAAAAGAACGCAAAATCTTATATTATGATACTTTCTCTTCTGGTGATCGGGATGGTATTTACCGTTTTGACAAAGGGAATATTCATCAATCCCAGGAATATTTCCATGCTGGCAAGACAGATGACGGTTGTGGGTGTGATTGCAGTGGCGATGATGTTTGTAATCGTTGCAGGTCACATTGACCTGTCCATAGGGTCTGTTTTGGGATGCTGCGGAACGATTGCAGCCGTTTTACAGGTTTGGCATGGGTGGAATACGCCCTCTGCAATAGCAGCTACGATTGTGATTGGCGCGGTAATTGGAGCCTGGAATGGTTTCTGGATCGCATATCGCAATGTGCCGGCGTTCATTGCGACCCTGGGTGCACAGATGATCTTTCAGGGTGCCAAGCTGGGGGTGGGAAAGAGCATGTCAATCGCTCCTATGCGGCAGGATTTCAGCTTCATCGGACAGGGATATATTCCGGCACAGATCAGCTGGCTGATTGGAATTGCAGCGGTGGCTGTGTATGCGGGGACTGTGTTAAATGGAAGAAAGTCAAAAGCGAAATATGGCATTTGGCAGCCGACTTTGGCGGCGGATGTGGTTAAGATTGCAGGCTGTGCGGCACTGGTATTAGGGGTGATTTTTATGTTCAATAATTATCAGGGAATCCCCGTTCCGGTCATCATTTTGTTTGCGATTGCCATTATTTTTAACTTTGTGGCAACGAAAACCACCTATGGTAGAAGCGTTTATTCCATTGGAGGAAATATGGAAGCGGCTACCCTGGCAGGTATTAAGACGAAAAGGATTACCATGATGATTTATGTGGTTACCGGCGCATTGGCGGCCTTTGCGGGTATTCTTCTTACTGCAAGACTGGACGCGGCAACAGCGGCAGCAGGCGACGGGATGGAGCTGGATGCCATTGCATCCTGTGTGATCGGCGGTGTCAGTATGAGCGGCGGTTCCGGAAAGATCAGCGGTGTTCTGGTGGGTGCATTGATTATGGCAGCTTTGGACAACGGAATGAGCCTGATTAATCTGGAAAATTTCTGGCAGTATATTGTAAAAGGTATTGTGCTGATTCTGGCGGTATGGGCAGATATGGCGTTGAATGACAGTAAATAGGTTCGGGATGTTTCTTGATCATGCAGGAGAGGGAACTCAATGGGAAAAATTTTTGATATTCAAAGAATCAGCGTTCATGATGGGCCGGGGATACGAACTACGGTATTTTTAAAGGGATGTCCGCTGAGGTGTAAATGGTGTCATAATCCGGAGGGACTGAATGGGAGGATACAGCTAAAGTATCTGGATGAGAAATGTATTCTGTGTCAATGGTGCAAAATGGTTTGCGGGAATAAGGTGCATACATTTGGGGAGAACACGCATTTGATTGACTTTTCCGCCTGTATCGCCTGTGGAAAATGTGTGGCGGAATGCCCCTCCACAGCCTTGGAGCTGGTGGGAGAAGAAATCAGTCCTTCGAAGCTGGTAAGCCAAGTGTGCGAAGATAAGGTATTCTTTGGCCAGGAGGGAGGGCTTACTCTTTCCGGAGGGGAGCCGATGCTGCAGCCGGAGTTTGTATATGAGATTTTTTGCGAGGCAAAGAAAGCGGGACTGCACACCTGTCTTGACACCAGCGGGTATGCCAAGTGGGAGAAGTATGAAAGAGTTCTTCCGGTGACGGATTGCTTTTTGTATGATGTGAAAGCTTATTCCGCAGACATTCACAGAAGAGCCACCGGCGTGGATAATCAGATTATCAAGGGCAATCTGCGAAAGTTATGCAGATATGAAAAACCGGTTTATATACGGACTCCGGTAGTAAACGGTTATAATGCTACGCTGGATGAAATGCAAAAAATTGCGGATTTTTTAAAGGGATTACCGATCGTTGGAATCACGTTAATGCCCTATCACACCCTGGGCCAATCCAAGTACTGTATGCTTGGCATAAAAAAATATGAGGGAATTCTGACAGCGCCGGCAGAGGAGGAAATGGAGCAATATAAGAAGCTTTTTACAGAAAGAGGGATTCAGGTAATTTAAAGGATAACGTTAGGAGGAAGGATTGTGAACTATAAACACAGATTAGCGATATTACGGGCAAATACAAGAGAATCAGTTCATGCACAGGCAAGAATTTTGCTTCCGGAGGAATGGGAAACCAAAACACTTTCTGTCAGCCTGGCGGAAAGAAAAGCAGAAGCAATCAAAAAAATTCTGGATCATATGCCCCTTTACATAGGGGAACAGGAGCTGATTGTGGGTACCAGAACGGTATATGGAAGCACACCGGAAACCGGGCAGAATATGTCCTGCTTTGACTATGTGGCCCTGCCTCCATATGTCAGTGAAGAAGATGTGACATATTTTGGATTTAACCATGAAAATGTTACAAAAGCGCATTACGCGCCGGATTTTTCCATTGTGCTGGAGTGCGGAATTGATGGAATCTTACAGCGGACGAGGAAATTCATGGAAACCTACACGCTGCAGGATCAGAAGGAGTTTGGAAATACTGTTTTGATTGCCTATACCGGTTTGAAAAATCTGATCACCCATTATTCTGATTATGCGCAGCAGCTTGCAGAGGCAGAAAAGGAGGAAAAAAGGAAAGAAGAACTGCGGGAAATCGGGATCATCTGCAAACATATTGCATCGAAACCGGCGGGGAATCTAAGAGAAGCGTGTCAGCTGTTCTGGTTTTTGTATATGGCAACGATTATAGAAAATTTCCAATTCGTCAATTATGGAAGGATTGATCAGACTCTTGCGCCTTATATACAGGGAGAGACAGATGATGAACTGACAGAAATCATGGGCTGCCTTATGCTGAAAATGTATGATCAGTATGATCTTATTCTGGCAGATAAAAGTTTGATGGGAAAATTTTCTGCTCAGCACAATATTACCATCGGAGGCGTAAAACGGGATGGCAGCGATGGCTGTAACCGTATTACCAAAGCGATACTGGCTGCCCTGAGAGAAACCAGGCTTCCGGACCCGCTGGTATCTGTCCGGGTAAATTCCAATGCCCCGGATTGGCTGTTGCTTATGAGTGCAAGGCTCTCCGTGGAGGGAATGAACTGTATTGCTTTTTACAATGACGATCTTGTGGTGGACAGCCTTCATCATGCGGGACTCACCATTGAGGATGCAAGAGACTATGGATTTGGCTTATGTCAGGACATTTTGATTCCAGGCCGGGGCGATCACTACTGCAGCGCCGGCGTGAATTTAAGCGTGAAACTGTTGGACACTCTGGAACAAATAGAAACGGAGCCGGCGGATTACCAGGAATTTTTCAATATTTATATGGAGAATGTTCTTGGCGAGTTGAGGAAAAATCTACAGAGATATAACGATTGGGAATATGCCATTTTGGAATATAACAAAGGAAACAGAGATGTATTTTTTGATTATGTAAAGAGCGGAAGAATAAATGTGGATGAGCCATTTCCGGGTATAGGATCTGCGCAGGCTGCCACAAACAACAGTGATGACAGTAAGAAGGAGCTATATATTCAGACATTGATGTCTCCGCTGCCCTTTACTTCCAGTCTGTATCATGGCTGTCTGGAAAGCGGGGTGGATGTGACCAGATGCGGCTGCATAAATCGGGACAGAGGTGTGATGATATTAGGACCAGTAGTTGCCTTCAACAGTCTGGCTGCTTTGAAAAAAGTAGTGTTTGAAGAGAGGCGCTATACTCTGGCGGAGGTAAAGGCGGCGCTGAAAGCGAATTGGAATGGCTATGAGAAGATGCGTCAGTATCTGTGGAATGCGCCGAAATGGGGCAATAATGAGGATTATGTGGACAGAGACGCTGTCAGGATAGTAGAAATGGCCTGTCAGGTCATCGGAGAATATAAAACACCGGGAGGCGGAAATCATCTTTCCGGAGTACATCAGCCTCATCCCGTATTTGCCGGACGAACTCTTCCGGCAACACCGGAGGGACGGTTTGCGGGGACCCCTATTCCGGTTACCCTTTCACCGGAAAATGGGACACTGAAGAAGAGCGCGGCGGAGGCGATGAAGTCCGTTTCGAAATTAAACAGCAGATGGCTTCAATGGAATAGCTGCCTGATGCTGCAGTATTATTCTTCCACCTTTGGGGAGGCGGACGGGCCGGAGAAATTTGCCGGCCTGATAAAGGCATACCATAAGTTAGGAGGGATTCAGCATCAGCCCAATGTGGTGGATATTTCCCAGCTGAAGGACGCCCAGGTTCACCCGGAGAATTATAAGGATCTGACCATCAGGATGTGGGGGGTCAGCGCTCATTTCGTAGATTTGCCGAGAGATATTCAGGATGAGTTTATCTCAAGATATGAAAATTAGATTTGTTACTCCTTTCACAATTTTATCCCCTTTGCCAGTTCTTTTGGCAGAGGGGATTATAAATTTAGAGGATGCGACTGCTCCGGTGCCGAAATCAGAGGACGCCTCCATCCTGGCGTTTCTTGTATTCGGAGCAGTTTCCCAGAGGCATCTACCCCCCCGGTCCCCTCTTTTACTGCGTCCGGGTAAATAAAAAAAAACCAAAAACAAATGCACATTAAAAATAAAAAAAATT
>CAMNQN010000070.1 GCA_946549155.1 uncultured Lachnospiraceae bacterium
GGAGCAGTTTTCCAGAGGCATCTGCCCGCCCAGCCCCGTCTTTTCCTGCGTCCTGGTAATTAACCAAACACGAAGAACCTTGCCACCTGAACAGTAACGCCGGAGAAACACAAAATGGGAATTACTGCTGAAAAATGTTGTAATTGGATGGGGAATGTGGTATAGTTAAAAAAATTGAATAGGAATAGTAGGTGCCGGCATTATGAATGTCGGGTAAAAGGGAAACAGGTGTGAGTCCTGTACGATCTCGTCACTGTATTTAAGGAGTGTACAGCTTTTGCAGAGAATGCAGTCCACTGGGAAACCGGGAAGGAAGCTGTGTATGTCGATTTATAAGCCAGGAAACCTGCCTGCTATTGGTACGGGAACGTTCGTTCCAGATCACGAGTAATTGGTTGTACCGGCATAAGTTATCTTACTTTTCGCACGTGTCCTTTTACCCATAGGTAGAGGGCTTTTTCTTTTTACGAAGGGGAAGGTTTTGTTTCCGTACCTTGTGAAACTTTGGCACAGACTTTTAGACTGTGCAGGCGAGCGTATCTGTTCCGCGTGTTGTATGCGGAAACAGTTACCATAAAATATATTTCACACAAGTAAAGGAGGAAATAAAACATGAAGAACAAAGGATTAAAAGCACTGGTATTGAGTCTTTCTTTATCAGCGCTGCTGCTGAATGGCGCAGCGCCCTATGCGGCGGAGGAAAACGCAGATCAGGCGGCTGCGGATCATGTGGCAGAACTGATCGATGGGATTTATGTGCAGGAGAGAAATGATACCACCGATGAGGACTGTGCGGCCGCAAAGGAAGCCTGGGACGCTCTGACGGAGGAACAGAAGGAACTGGTGGAAGGAGAAGAAGCTGGTCCGGACTATTTCGGGCTGGATACCGGGGATGCTTCTTTGGATGATCCGCGAAATCAGGATGAGATTGGAGAAAATGAACTTCTCGTGGTAAGCTTTGGTACCTCCTACAATGACAGCCGTGTGGAGGATATCAAGGGAATCGAGGATGCGCTGCAGGAGGCGTTCCCGGACTGGTCTGTAAGAAGAGCATTTACCGCTCAGATTATTATTAATCATGTGCAGGCGAGAGACGGGGAGAAGATCGACAATATGCAGCAGGCTCTGGAGCGTGCGGCGGCTAACGGTGTGAAAAATCTGGTGGTGCAGCCCACGCATTTGATGCACGGGGCGGAATATGATGAGATGGTGGAAGCCCTGGTAGCATATCAGGATCAGTTTGAGAGTATTGCTGTTGCGGAGCCCCTGCTTGGCGAGGTTGGAGAGGATGCTGCCGTGATCAATGAGGATAAGGCTGCGGTTGCCGCCGCGATTGCCGCTGCGGCTCTGGAAGAAGCGGGATATGAAAGCATGGAAGCGGCTGCTGAGGATGGCGCAGCCTTTGTATTTATGGGGCATGGAACCTCCCACACCGCCAAGGTAAGCTACAGCCAGATGCAGACCCAGATGGACGAGCTGGGCTACGTTAATGCGTTTATCGGTACGGTGGAGGGTGAACCGGAGGAGACTGCGTGTGAAGCTGTGATTGAGGCCGTAAAGGAAGCCGGCTATACGAAAGTAGTTCTTCGTCCCCTGATGGTGGTGGCCGGAGACCATGCCAACAATGATATGGCAGGCAGCGAGGAAGATTCCTGGAAGAGTATGTTTGAGGCAGATGGAAGCTTTGAGGGTGTGGATTGTCAGATCGCCGGACTTGGAAGCGTTGACGCAGTGCAGCAGATTTATGTGGAGCATGCCCGGGCGGCCCTGGATTCCCTGGCGGAGTAAGGATACCTGTCCGGATGATAGGCTGCTGCTTATGAAGAACTGCTTTGCGGAGGGTGCGGTTCAAAATGGCAGAGAATAAAAGATAAGAAACAGAGCGGCGGATAAGGAATGTCTGCTGCACAGAAAAAGGAAACAGCGGCTGCCCGGAATTTGAAAAAATTTCGGGCAGTTGTCACAGAGGAGGGCGAAAGGGTATGAAGCGGAAGACTTATCAGGCACTGTTCCTGCTGGCATTGAGCAGCTCCCTGGTGTTTGGCTGCAAAATTTCAACCCCGGCAGCCGGGACGGAGACGGCCCGGGAGGTGGAAGCTGAGCAGAATGCAAAGGAGCAGAATGGAGAAGCCGGTAAGGCGTCAGAAGAGTACACTCAGGATATGACCATGCTGGAGGACGGCATTTATACAGCGGAGTTTGACACGGACAGCGGTATGTTTCATGTGAATGAGGCCAATGAGGGGCGGGGAGTCCTGACGGTAAAGGATGGAGAAATGACGCTGCATGTGAGCCTTGCATCCAAGAGCATTGTGAATTTATTCTCTGGAACCGCAGTGGAGGCGAAAAAGGAGGGGGTAGTGCTTTTAGAGCCCACCCTGGATACGGTTACCTACAGCGACGGGCTGTCGGAGGAGGTATACGGATTTGATATTCCGGTTCCGGTGCTGGAGGAACCCTTTGATCTGGCGCTGATCGGAAAGAAGGGAAAGTGGTACGACCACAAAGTCAGCGTATCCAATCCCCAGCCAGCTGCGGAGGAAGATCTGGAAAGGCTGGCGGCTACAGCATCGGATGGGCTGTGGGCTGCCGCAGCCGATGCCGGGCAGGAGACGAAGAAAGAGGACAGTTTTGTCAGCCTGCCCGACGGGGAGTACACACCGGATAAATTTTCCTGGTCCGGCGGCTCCGGACGAATTGAGTTATCCTGTACGAAGGTGACGGTGGAGGATGGACAGGTCCGGGCGGTCCTCGTGTTTAGCAGTGATTCCTATGCGTATGTGAAGGTGGACGGAATCGAGTATACCGGGACAGTGGCCGATGGAACCACCATTTTTGAGATCCCGGTGAAGCTGAATGAAAATAATGAGATCGTGGGGATGACCACAAAGATGTCGGCAGCCCATGAGATTACCTATAAAATCTACATCTACCTGGCTGCGGCGGACGGCGGAGCAAAAACGATATCCGGAGCAGACAGTGTGGAAGCAGAAACCGCAGCCGGAGCAGATGGCGGAGAAGCAAGAACCACAGTCGAAGCAGGCAGTGCGGAAGCAGAAACTGCAGCCGGGGCAGGAAGTGCAGAAAAAACGCAGGGGGCGCCTGAGATTGCCGGGCTGGAATACCTGTCGAAGACGAAGCTGGAGTATGCGAACTATTTCAAGCTTTACAATTACAGCGGCGGCATCACACTTCTGGAGGTGGATATGAGGACAGGCACCGCACGGGAATCGGCTGCGAGGGTCGGGGAGGCCGCTGCGGATGAGGAAGGATCCCATATGCCTGACAGTGCAAAGCAGCTTCAGACCAGGGAAGAAACTGCCGCAGAGCTTTACCGGGCGGATGTGGTGCGGTACCTGATTGTGCCGGAAAACACAGAGCTCCCAGCGGGTCTGGAGAAGGAAATGATCATCGTGACGCTTCCGGTGGAAAACGTTTATCATACCATGGAGGTGGATTTTGAAGCGCTTGTGAAGGGCGGGTATGACCTGGCCCTGCTTCCCTCCCGGTTCCTCCCGAAATCGGAGGAAACCCTGGCGCAGGATGAGGAATATTTTGAACAGACAACCTCCGGCTTTGCCACCCTGGGCATTCCGCTGGTGGTGGACCGCTCTCAGGATGAAGAGACGGAGCAGGGAAAAGCGGAGTGGCAGAATGTATACGATGCGCTGCTTTTGTCTGATGGGACTGGGGAACAGGCAGAACTGTCCACTTATCTTGTGGAGGCGCCGAATGCGCCCCAGGTGGCGAATCTGGCCTGCGTCGGGCAGATGAAGCTGGATTTTGCGCAGCAGTTCTGCATTTATTTTTACGAGGGGGATTACGCACTTCTGGATATCAATGAAAGCGGGCAGTTTTTGGTGGTTCCGGAAGGAGAGGAGGTTCCGGAGGGACTGGAGGAAGCGATAACGGTGCTGCGCCAGCCCCTGGATCATATTTATCTGCAGGCTACCGCTTCCATGGCCCTGTTCCGGGCGCTGGATTCTCTGGACTGTGTCACGATGACAGGCACCCAGGCCGACGGCTGGTATATTGAGGAGGTCGTGGAGCGGATGGAGAGCGGCCAGATGCTGTTTGCGGGGAAATACAGTGAGCCAGATTATGAGCTGCTGGTGGATCAGAGCTGTGACCTGGCGCTGGAATCCACCATGCTGCTGCATTCCCCTAAGGTGCAGGAAATGCTGGAACTGCTGGATATCCCGGTATTGCTGGAGCGGACCAGCTACGAGACGAAGCCCCTGGGAAGAACGGAATGGATTAAGCTTTACGGTGTTCTGATGGACAAGGAACAGGAGGCCGTGGATTTTTTTGAGGAGCAGAAAAAGATTTTGGACGCGGTGGCAGACTTCGGAAATACAGGGAAGACAATTTGCTTCTTCCACGTAAATACGGATGGTTCTGTGGTGGTGCGAAAAAGGGAGGATTACATCTCCAGGATGATAGAGCAGGCCGGCGGAAATCTTGTTTACGGGGAAAACTGGCCGGAGGATCCGGGCAGCGCATCCATCCGGCTGTCCATGGAAGAATTTTACGCGGCGGCCCGGAATGCGGATTACCTGGTGTATAATGCCACCATTGCCAATGAGCTTGGCAGCATAGAGGAACTGCTGGCGGAAAATGAGCTGTTCGCGGATTTTAAGGCGGTGCAGGAAGGAAATGTCTGGACCACCACGAAGCAGCTGTTTCAGGCCACGGACATCATGGGTAATCTGATTACAGATTTTCACCATTTGCTGACCGGGGAGGAGGAGATGACCTTCCTGGTGCATGTGAAGTAAGCCCTGGCAGGAACGTGGACATTCCGGTAAGGCAGTGGAATGGAATGCGGCTATCCGGTAAGGCAGTGAAATGAAACGCGGCCAACCGGAAAGAGATCGCGAAAAGATGGAAAAGAGGATACAGATGAGCAGGGAAGAAAAGGCGCCCGGTGCGCCCACAAACTTTCATAGGGAAAATCTGAGGCGGAGAGCCAGGTACACGGCGGTGTTTGCGGTGCTGCTTGGGGCCTTCGCGGTGATTACGGTGGTGAATATTAATTCCGGAAATGTGGCGATTTCCATGCCGGATATTCTGCGGATTATCTTTCTTGGGGACGGGCCGGAGATGGAATACAACATTATCTGGAAGATTCGTTTGCCCCGTATTTTGATGGCGGCTGTTCTGGGCGGCGCTTTGTCCCTGTCCGGATTTCTTTTGCAGACCTTTTTTGAGAATCCCATCGCGGGGCCTTTTGTACTGGGGATTTCCTCCGGGGCCAAGATGGTGGTGGCGATTGTGATGATTTATTTTCTGGGAAATTACAGCTTTGTCTCTTCCTACACGCTGATTGCGGCGGCGTTTGTGGGCTCGCTGCTGTCATTGATCTTTATTTTGCTGCTGTCCAGACGGATTCATCATATGGCGACGCTGCTGGTGGGCGGTATTATGATCGGATATATTTGTTCCGCGGTTACGGATTTTCTGATTACCTTTGCGGAGGATTCCGATATTGTAAATCTTCGGGGCTGGTCCTTGGGCAGCTTTTCCGGCATGAGCTGGAGCAATGTGCAGGTGGCGGTCCTGGTGGTGGGTATCACCGCAGTGCTGACCTTTCTGCTGTCCAAGCCCATCGGCGCTTTTCAGCTGGGGGAGGCCTACGCTCAGAGCATGGGAGTGAATATCAGGGTATTCCGGGTGGCTATTTTGCTGTTGTCCAGCATTCTTTCCGCCACGGTAACGGCTTTTGCCGGTCCGATTTCCTTTGTGGGAATCGCGGTGCCCTTCCTGGTGAAGCAGGCGCTGAATACGGCGCGGCCGCTGGTGGTGATACCGGCTACCTTTCTGGGCGGCGGGGTGTTCTGTATGTTCTGCGATCTGGTGGCCAGGCTGGCCTTTGCACCCACGGAGCTGAATATCAGCACGGTGACCTCTATTTTCGGTGCGCCGGTGGTTATTTTTATGATGCTGCGAAAGAAACGGTGACAGAGGATGGGATTCGGAGGAAAAAGTAATATGGCGGACACGTATTTTCAGATGCGGGATCTGGCGGTGGGATACAATAAGAAGGTGCTGATTCACGATATCTGTATCGACATAAAGAAGGGGGAGATCATTACCCTGATCGGCCCCAATGGTTCCGGAAAATCGACGATCCTAAAAAGCATCACCCGCCAGCTGAAATTGATTGGCGGCAGGGTGCTGCTGGACCGTGCTGATATGCAGGCTCTGACTTACCGGGAGCTGTCCACCCGGATGGCAGTGGTGCTGACGGAGCGCATGAAACCGGAGCTTATGACCTGCCATGATATTGTGGCTACGGGCCGCTATCCCTATACCGGAAAGCTGGGGATACTTACAGGGGAGGACGAGGAGAAGGTGGAGGCCGCGCTGCAGGCGGTGCACGCGCTGGAGCTGGGACACCGGGATTTTAACCGGATCAGTGATGGTCAGCGTCAGAGGGTATTGCTGGCCCGGGCCATCTGTCAGGAGCCGGAGATCATTATTCTGGACGAGCCCACCTCCTTTCTGGATATCCGGCATAAGCTGGAGCTTTTGTCGATTCTCAGGAATATGGCGAAGCAGAAGGGCATCACCGTGATCATGTCGCTCCATGAGATTGATCTGGCTCAGAAAATTTCTGACAGGATTGTCTGCGTGAAGGGGGAGACTATTTACGCTTACGGCGCTCCGGAGGAGATTTTTAAGGGAGAGCTGATCCGGGATTTGTACGAGGTGGATAAGGGGTTTTTCGATCCCTGCTTCGGGAGCATTGAGCTGGCAAAGCCGGAGGGGGAGCCCCAGGTGTTTGTGATGTCCTCCTGCGGGGCGGGTATTCCGGTTTATCGGAAATTGCAGAAAGAAAATCTTCCCTTTGCGGCGGGAATTTTGTATACTAATGATGTTGATTATCAGGTGGCAAAGCTTTTGGCGGCGGAGGTGGTGACGGCGGAGCCCTTTGAGGAAATCAGCCGGGATTCCTTTGAGCGGGCATTGCAGCTGCTTGAAAAATGTGAGCGGGTCTTATGTCCCGGAGTCAAAATCGGAAACTGCAACCGTCGGATGGAGGAACTGATCCGGGCGGCGGAGAAGATGGGAAAGCTGAAAGAATGAAAAACGGACTGGAAGAATATTTTATCATTAAGGATAATAAAAAGCTTCGTTACGGATATACCACCGGTTCCTGCGCCGCGGCGGCGGCAGGGGCGGCGGCGGCCATGCTGCTTTCCGGGCAGCAGGTAAAACGGCGGGATCTGCTGACGCCGAAGGGGATTTTGCTTCATCTGGATATTCTGGATATCCGGATGGAGGAAAACCAGGTTTCCTGCGGAGTGCGAAAGGACGGCGGGGATGATCCGGATGCCACCCATGGGTTGATTGTTTACGCTGCGGTGAAAAAGACGCCGGGCCCCGGGATCCGGATTGAGGGCGGTCCCGGCGTGGGCCGGGTGACGAAGAAGGGACTGGAACAGCCGGTGGGAGCCCCGGCCATCAACCGGGTGCCCCGGGCCATGATTCAGGAGGAGGTGCAAAAAAGCGCCGAGACCTATTGCTATGAGGGCGGCTTTTCTGTGACCATTTCCATTCCCGGAGGGGAGGAGGTGGCCGGGAGAACCTTTAATCCACGGCTGGGTATTGAGGGCGGCCTTTCGGTTCTGGGAACCAGTGGCATCGTGATTCCCATGAGTGAGGACGCGCTGATTGCCAGCATCCGCACGGAGATGAAGCTGCGGCAGGCGGAAGGCGGGGATTACCTGCTGGTGACGCCGGGAAATTATGGGGAGGCCTTTGCGAAAACCTATCCCTGGGTGGATACGCGCTCTTGTGTGAAATGCAGCAATTATGTGGGGGAAACCGTGGATTTTGCCGTTAATCTGGGCCTGAAGGGATTACTGTTTGTGGCCCATATCGGGAAATTTATCAAGGTGTCCGGAGGCATTATGAATACCCATTCCCGCTGCGCGGATTCCCGGGCGGAGCTGATGGCGGCGGCGGCGATTCGGGCCGGAGGGAATCTGGATGCGGCCCGGAGGATTTTAAACACCATTACCACCGACGATGCGTTGGCGGTATTAAAGGAAGAGGGCCTGCTGGAGAGAGCCATGGAGGATGTGATCCGGCGGATTTCCTATTACTTGCAGCACCGCTGTCAGGGGGCGCTGCAAACCGAGGTGATCCTCTTCTCCAATGTGTACGGTCTGCTGGGGCAGACCCAGGGGGCGGAGGAGCTGTTGGGGCTGGTGCCCAAAATAAGAGAAAAGATGGAGAGAAACGTATGAGAGGAAAATTGTATGGAGTGGGCGTGGGCCCGGGGGATCCGGAGCTGCTCACACTGAAAGCACTGAGACTGGTTAAGGAAGCGGATATCATTGCTGTGCCGGGGGAAAAGCCGAAGGACAGCGTTGCATATAAAATTGTAAGAGGCGCATGGGCCGGACTGGAGGACAAGCCCCTGATGGCGGTTCCCATGCCCATGACCAAGGATCCGGTGAAGCTGGAAGCGTCCCATGAGCAGGGCGCGCAGATGCTGAGGAAAAAGCTGGAGGAGGGAAATATGGTGGTATTTCTCACGTTGGGGGATCCCACCGTGTATTCCACCTATCTGTATGTACATAAAAAAATTGTGAGCCTGGGATACGAGACGGAGATCGTCAGCGGTATTCCTTCTTTTTGCGCGGTGGCGGCCAGGCTGAATATGGGGCTGGTGGAAAAAGCGGAACCGCTGCATGTGATTCCCGCCTCCTATCAGGTGGAGGATGCGTTGAAGCTGCCGGGGACCAGGGTCCTGATGAAGGCGGGCCGGAAGATGAAGCAGGTGAAGGAACAGCTTCTTAAGATGCAGGCCCAGGGTATGATGATTGAAAACTGCGGGATGCCGGAGGAAAAAATATATGAGAGTGTGGAGGAGATTCCGGAGACAGCGGGATATTATTCCCTGATTATCATAAAAGACCGGCAGGAAAGTGATTCAGATACGGAAAATTAGCTGTGTGCGCAGCACATGGTCAGGAAAAAGGAGCGAAAGGATATGGTACATTTTGTGGGGGCGGGTTCAGGAGCGGCGGACCTGATCACTGTGAGAGGCAAGGGGCTTCTGGAGGAGGCGGATGTGGTGATTTACGCGGGATCGCTGGTAAATCCCCGGCTTCTGGATTATGTGAAACCAGGATGCAGCATATACAACAGCGCGAAAATGACGCTGGAGGAGGTACTGCAGGTGATGGAAGACGCGGAGGGAGAGGGAAAAACCACGGTTCGTCTTCACACCGGAGATCCCTGCATTTACGGCGCCATCCGGGAACAGATGGATGTGCTGGACCAAAAGGGGATTGCCTATGATTACTGCCCCGGTGTCAGCGCCTTCTGCGGGGCGGCCAGCGCGCTGAATCTGGAGTATACCCTTCCGGAGGTGTCCCAGAGCGTGATTATCACTAGGATGGAGGGCCGGACACCGGTGCCTTCCCGGGAGAGCATCCAGGCCTTTGCCGCTCACCATGCCACCATGGTGGTGTTTTTGAGCACGGGGATGCTTAAGGAGCTGAGCAGACGGCTGATGGAGGGAGGCTATGAGGCGGATACCCCGGCGGCCATCGTCTACAAGGCCACCTGGCCGGAGGAGAAATCCTTCATTTGTACGGTGGGCACGCTGGCGCAGACGGCGGAGGAGAACCAGATCACCAAGACGGCGCTGATGATTATCGGGGACGTGGTGAAGGCGGCCCGTTATGACCGCTCGAAGCTGTATGATCCGGCTTTTACCACGGAGTTTCGGGAAGCGTCGGCAGAGGAAACAGGCCGGAAGGAATCGTAAAGGCAGCAGGGGATGATAAATGAGGATTTCGATGTTATGCTTTAGTCAAACCGGCTGGCGGACGGGAGAGCGGCTGCGGCAGGGCTTCCTTGGAAAAAACAGAGAATGGGAGGTTTCCCTGGATGCAAAAAGCCGGTATGTGAAGAACAGCATAGAGGAGAGCCATGGAGCGTGGACGAAGCGCCAGTTTGGCAGGGCGGATGCGGTGATCTTTATCGGGGCCTGCGGCATTGCGGTGCGCAGTATCGCCCCCCTTGTGGAGAGCAAAAAGACGGATCCGGCGGTGCTGGTGATTGATGAGTGCGGGAAATTTGTGATTTCCCTGCTCTCCGGCCATCTGGGCGGTGCGAATGCCCTGGCAGCGGAGGCGGCAGGGCTTTTGGAGGCCATACCGGTGATCACCACGGCCACGGATCTGCACCGCCGTTTTGCGGTGGACATCTTTGCGGCGAAGAATGGCTGCGGCATTCGTCCCATGACTGCGGCGAAGGAGGTATCCGCGGCGCTGCTTGCCGGGGAAGCGGTGGGCTTTTACAGTGATTTTCCCTGGGAGGGGGAATTGCCGGAGGGGCTGGTGCATTGTGATGCGGCCGGCAGAGCCCGGCCGGCGGAGTGCGGCGGTGAGTTGGCAGCAGACCAGGAAGGGAACCTGGCGGAGAACGGCGGCAGGCAGGCTGCAGCCAGCGCCGGAAAGAAGGCACCCCGCACCGGCATTGCGGTGAGCATCCGGGAGGACTGCCATCCCTTTCCGGTGACTGTCCATATTATTCCGAAAATTGTGAGCATGGGGATCGGCTGCCGCAGAGGAAAAGCGGCGGAGAATCTCAGAAGAAGGGCGGAGCAGTGCCTGAGGGAGGCCGGCATTTGCCGGGAAGCCCTGGAGGGGCTGGCCAGTATTGACCTGAAGAAAGAGGAGCCGGGGCTGCTGGCCCTGGCAGAGGAATGGAAGCTTCCTTTTACGACCTTCCCTGCGGAGGCGTTGCAGCAGATTCCGGGCGCGTTCAGCGCTTCTTCCTTTGTGAGCAGTGTCACAGGGGTGGACAATGTGTGCGAGCGCAGCGCGGTGTGCGGCAGCGGAGGAGGAAGGCTGATACAAAAAAAGGCCGGGGCGGAGGGAGTGACCACCGCGTTGGCCCAGAGAGAATGGAGGATACGGTTTGAATAAGATCTATGTAATTGGAATCGGGCCGGGGGCTTACGAGCAGATGACGGGAAAAGCGATCCAGGCCATGCAGGCCAGCGATGTGATTGTGGGCTACACGGTGTATGTGAATCTGGTGAAGGAACATTTCGCCGGAAAAGAATTTAGGACCACGCCGATGAAAAAAGAGGTGGACCGCTGCGTGCTGGCCTTTGAGGAGGCGAAAAAGGGCAGAACGGTATCCATGATCTGCAGCGGCGATGCCGGGGTTTACGGCATGGCCGGGCTGATGTACGAGGTGGGGGGAAATTACCCGGAGGTGGAGCTGGAAATTATCCCGGGGGTTACGGCAGCCACGGGAGGGGCGGCGGTGCTGGGCGCTCCGCTGATTCATGATTTCTGCCTGATCAGCCTCAGTGACCTTCTGACTCCCTGGGAGAAGATTGAGGACCGGCTGCTGGGAGCATCCCGGGCGGATTTTGTGATTTGCCTGTATAATCCCTCCAGTATCAAGCGCCATGATTATCTGCAGAAGGCCTGCGACCTGATGCTGCGCTACAAGTCCCCGGAGACTGTGTGCGGGATCGTATCCAATATTGCCAGGGAGGGAGAAGCTTCCCGGGTTATGACGCTGAAGGAACTGCGGGAAGAGAAGGTGGATATGTTTACCACCGTTTTTGTTGGAAATTCCCAGACGAAGGAGATCGGCGGGAAGATGGTGACGCCAAGAGGATATGCGCTCTAAAAGAAGGGGAAGGAATACATGTGCAGAGTAATCGTGTTTGCGGGCACTACGGAAGGATATGAGATCGGCCGGTTTCTGGCGCGGCACGGCGTTTCCGTGAGAATCTGTGTGGCTACGGAGTACGGCGGCAGATTCCTGAAGGAGGGCGGCCTTCTTCATGTGACGGTTCAAAGGCTTACGGCGGAGGAGATGCGGGAGCTGTTTGAGCGGGAGCGTCCCGGGCTGGTGCTGGATGCCACCCACCCCTATGCGGCGGAGGTGACGAAAAATATTCTCCAGGCCTGTGAGGAGACGGGGATTCCCTGCCAGCGGATTTTGCGGGAGCAGGGAGCCCGTCAGAGCCGGGCTGTCTATGTGGAAAGCACCGAGGCTGCGGTGGAATTTCTGAAAACCACCTCCGGAAACATTCTGCTCACCACGGGAAGCAAGGAGCTGGCGAAATTTACGGCTCTCCCGGATTATCAGAACCGCCTGTACGCCAGGGTTCTGTCCCTGCCCTCTGTGCTGGAGACCTGCCGGGAGCTGGGAATAGAAGGAAAAAATCTGATCGGAATGCAGGGGCCCTTTTCCCGGGAGCTAAACAGCGCCATGCTGCGCCAGTTTGACTGCAGGTATCTGGTGACCAAGGATACTGGGAAGGCCGGCGGCTTTCAGGAAAAGATGGACGCGGCCATGGAGTGCGGGGTGATTCCTGTGGTGATTGGACGGCCCCTGAGGGAGCAGGGCCTTTCTCTGCGGGAATGCAAAAAAGACCTGATGGACCGGTTCGGCTTTTTGGCAAAGCCCCGGATAACGCTGGTGGGAATCGGTATGGGCAGCCTGGAGACGGCTACCCTGGAGGGGGCAGAGGCTGTGGCCCAGGCAGATCTGCTGATCGGCGCCGGACGCATGGTGGAGGCGGTACAGAGCTGGTATTCCCAGGGGCTTCAGAAAAAGGGCTCCGGCGGCGGAAGCGGGCAAGACGTTTCCTCCGTGGAGGGCAGAGGGGCCGGGACGGCGGCGGGAACCTGTTATGGGACGCTTCCGGCAGACGTGCTGCGGGAGTACCGCAGGGAGAATATTGCGGAGTATATTGAGGCCCATCCGGAGTATGAGAATATTGTGATTCTGCTGTCCGGGGACGTGGGCTTTTACAGCGGGGCGAAAGGGCTGCTGGAACGGCTGAAGGGGGACGTCAGGGTGATCTGCGGGATTTCCTCGGCGGTTTATTTTATGTCGAAAATCGGGTTGTCCTGGGACGATGCCCGGCTGGCCAGCGCCCACGGACGGCAGCACAATTTGATTTCCCTGATCCGTCAGTATCCGAAGGTATTTTCTATTTTGGGCTCCGGAGCCGATGTGGCAAAGCTGTCCCGAAAGCTGGAATACTATGGGATGGGGGAGGTGCTGCTGTATGTGGGGGAGAATCTTTCCTACAAAAATGAAAAAATATTTGTAAAGCCTGCCAGAGAATTGACGGATTATCAGGGGGATACGCTGAGTGTGGTCTGTGCCTGCAATGGGGCGGCGAAGCCCTACAATGCTACCCATGGGATCGGCGATGAGGAATTCCTGCGGGGCAGCGCGCCCATGACCAAGGAGGAGGTGCGCGCCGTTTCGCTGGCAAAGCTGAGGCTGAAGGAGGATTCCATCTGCTATGATGTGGGGGCCGGGACCGGTTCCGTGGCGGTGGAGATGGCGCTTCGGGCTCATCAGGGAAGAGTGTACGCCATCGAGAAGAAGGCTTCGGCCGCGTATTTGATTGAGGAAAATAAGAGAAAATTCGGGGTGGATCACCTGGAGATTATCCGGGGGGAGGCTCCGGATGCGCTGGGGCCCCTTCCGGCCCCCACCCACGCATTTATCGGAGGCTCCTCCGGCAATTTGAAACAGATTGTGCAGGCGCTTCTTAAGAAAAATGCGCAGGTGCGCATAGTGATCAACTGCATTACTCTGGAAACGGTGACGGAGGCGCTGGAGACTGCCAGAGAGCTTCCATTCCGGGAGACTCAGATTGTGCAGATGGGCGTGGCCCGGTCCAGGGAGCTGGGAAGGTATCATATGATGATGGGGGAGAATCCTATCTATGTGATTACCCTGCAGGGACCGGAAACCGGGAATCAGGATTCATTTCCGGAATGAGGAGGAAAGGCTATGAGAATTCCAAGGATCTTGTTGGCGGCGGGGGCCAGCGGAAGCGGGAAAACGCTGATTACCTGCGGGCTTCTGCAGGTACTGGTGAACCGGGGAATCAAGGTGGCTTCCTTTAAGTGCGGGCCGGATTATATTGATCCGATGTTTCACAGCCGGGTGATCGGTACGCAGTCGGCCAATCTGGATACCTTTTTCACATCGCCGGAGGTCACCCGGTATCTGTTGGAAAAAAATGCCTCCGGGTGCGGGATCGCGGTGATGGAGGGGGTTATGGGCTATTACGACGGGGCGGGAGCAACCACCACGAAAGCCAGCGCCTATGACCTGGCGGCGGTCACCGATACCCCTGTGATTTTGATTGTGAACAGCAAGGGCATGAGCGTGTCTCTGGCCGCTTACATCAAGGGGTTTCTGGAGTATCGGGAGGACAGCCGTATT
>CAMNQN010000071.1 GCA_946549155.1 uncultured Lachnospiraceae bacterium
ATTTGTACTTCCCTTAGTTATCGCAACTGTTGCCCCTGCCGTTCCGCTCAAAGTCTTTGTATCTGCAGCGACATAGGAACCATCATTTTGCTCCTTAAAATATACGATTTGATATTCTACCGTCGTTCCCTTCCATTTTGCAGTCAGTGTCTTATTTTCCAGCAATGTAAGACTACTTCCGCCATCCACTTTCGTCTCTCCATCATACCAGCCGTCAAAGATATATCCAGCTTTGATAGGTACTTCCGAAGAAACTGTTACCTGTGAACCGTAAAGAGCAAATTGTCTGTCCACATAACTGCCACCCTCAGAAGCATAGCTTAAGGAAACCTGATTACGGTTATAATAAATCTCCACCACCGTACTTCCATCTCCAGCAATGGTTTTCTGGACAAAGGCCTGAGGAGTAAAACCGGTAATAGTTTTTATCTCCGCATCCGTCTCGCTGTCGGTAGTTCCTTCCTTAACTTCATAATACTCTCCTGTAGGATCCTCATAAGCCGTTCCACCCGTATTCTGAAGAAAGTGCTTTACTACATAATTTACGGTACCTGCTGTCAACACCATATTGATCGTAAGATCTCCGGCCACAGTTCCGGTCACATAACCATCCGTCACAGCCAGTACATTTCCATCTGCATCCTGCACTTCTACCGTATAACCGTCAATTACCGGAACCTGCACACGGTAAGTATCTCCTTCCTCAAACTGCGTGGAAGAAATTCTTGTAACCTCATTTCCCTCTACCCGGTTAACTGTCACCGTGTAGATTGCCTTTTCTTCTTCATCAGTATCTTCAATCTCATCTAATACCGAAGTTACAGCACTAAAATCCGAAAGATTGTCCTGATCAGCCTCTTCCTCTCTCTCAGCGCCAACCCACTCCGCGCTAACGCTGACAATAGTATTATCTGTCTGTATATTCTCAATGATATACTCATTTGCATTCTCTGTGCCTCTGGCCTCCTTCTCACCATCCACCAGCACAGAAGTAATCTCATACCCTTCCGTGGGAACTACCGTAAACAGGATCTTTCCATTCTTTGCAGTGCCAGTTCCGTTGGTTACATCCGCACCGTCAGAAAGGATCGTCACGCCTACGCCCGCCTTGAAGGTCACCGCATTCTTCACCGCGGTATCTTCCTCAGCTTCCTTATTCTCCTCATCCGCCTCGGGTTCTTCCTCTTCGGCTGTCTCTCCGCCAGCGGTCTCTTCCGTGTTCGCATCCTCAGCCTCGTTATCCACGCCTGCATCCTTCTCTGCACCGTCAGACTCCTTCGGAAGCTCCTGATACGTTACCTTAATCACAGCATCCTTAGTCACCGCCGCGATCTCATACTCATTAGCATTAGCCGTCTTAGGAACGTTATTATCCTCGACCTTTACCGTATCTACCTTCCAGCCCTCTGCCGGTGTCACAGTGAAGGTGAATTTACCGTTTTCCTTTACCTCTTTATAATAGGTAGAAACTGCTGCTTCCTGGTTCTCCACACGGATCGTTCCGTGCTCCGCAGCCTTCCCATCGAAGGAAACCCGGTAGGTAACCGTCTGTTCCTTGCCATTATCCTGCTTCTTGTTCTCTTCCTTCTTATCCGATGCCGGCTCTTTTCCGGTGTCAGCGGAAGGCTGCTCTTTTGCTGCTTCGCTCTCTGCCTTCTGCGCCCCGTCATCGGCCGCATCCTTCTTCTCGTCGGAATCCGCTGCCGCCTTAGCCGCCGCTTCGCTCTCTTCCGTCGCCTTCTGGGCTGCCGCCTGCTCCGCCGCTGCCTTTTCGGCTGCTGCCTGCTCCGCCGCCGCCTTTTCGGCCGCTTCCTTCTCCGCTGCTGCCTTGGCTGCCGCTTCGCTCTCCGCTGCTGCCTTGGCCGCCGCTTCGCTCTCTGCTGCTGCCTTTTCCGCTGCCGCTTTCTCCTCGGCTGCCTTTCTGGCCGCCTCTTCCGCCGCTGCTTTAGCTGCTGCTTCTGCTGCAGCTGCCTCCGCCGCTCTTCTGGCCTCTTCCTCTGCCGCTCTCCTGGCTGCCGCTGCCTCGGCTTCAGCCTTATCCTTGGCCGCCTGATCTGCGGATGTCTGCTGCGCGCTGGCGCCCACTTCCTCCGCGAAGGTCTGGAAGCCCGACGTGGTCAGCACCATCATCAGAGACAGCATCAAAGCCAGCGCCCGCATCTTCAGCGGATAATGGCCTCTGATCTTACTCTTCTCTCCCATAAATCTTTTCCTCCTTAATCTCCAGATTTTTATTTTGATTTAAGGTAATTTCTTTTTTTCGGTTGGCCGCAAGGCCCTTTACCACACATTCCAGCAATTCCATCTCACTGTTAAACCGTTCCGGTGGGGAACCGTCCCCGTACAGGATACTTCCCTGCCAGCTGGCGTTTCTCCGGCTCCGGACAAATATATCCACGGTTTGAATCTTCCCTTCATTCCGGTAGATCTCCTCATCCCCGATAACCAGGTTGGGCGGCAGGTAGTGTCCCATCACCTGTCTGCCTTTAAAATCCTTCTTATCCTCAAAGGCCTGAGGATAACCGCATTGGTCAAACAGTTTATCCACCCGGACCAGCAGGTCGCCGCAGCTTCCGAAGGGAAGCGGTTTTTCATTCATCCGGCTGTAGATGCGGCCCTGAAGCTCTCCGTCGTACTCATCGATACATAGCCGAATCGCGTTGGGGGGAAACCCCCGCTTTTTGATATTCTCCATCTTTTCCTCTCACCCTCTCAAATGCCGGCGGACAGATCTGTCAGCTCATACACAATCTCCACACCATTTTTTCCCACTCTCTTCCGAAAACCTTCCCGGATCCGCTCTGCCACCTTCAGTCCCGATTCGTAGGAACACATGGACAGCAGGATAAGAAACTGCGCCGCACTGTAGCGGGTGGCCACATCTCCGGTCCGCAGACAGGAGCGGATGCACTCCTCCAGAATATCCATCTCATCCTGCGTCACACTCTTGGGCTGCTTTTCGGATAAGAAGAAATCCTTTTTCCGGAGGGTCAGCAGCAGCAGATGCTCCGCCACCCCCAGCCGCTCCGACCGTCTCGCCTCGATCCGGTACATCTGCCGGAAAATCTGATAATCGCAGAAGAAGGTGCCTGTGGGCTTTTCTGCCTCCCGGAGGTTATCCACCAGCTCGTCAAGGCCGGCGGTTCCTTCCCCCTCCTCCGACAATATCTTTTGAAATCGTTCGCTGATTCTTTTCGGAAAGGAAATTCCGATATTTCTATAAAAAATTTTCTTCGAATTTTCGTACTGCGTGATCACCTGATCGTATTTTTTCTGCTTATGTAAACTGGTTAGCAGCCAGCAATGGACGTCCTCGTCCACCGGATCCTCCAGTAGCGCCCGGTTGCAGTTCATCTCCAGCTCGCTCCACTGCTTTTCCTGCTCCAGGATTTTACAGTACATTTTTATCGCGTCCATATATATGGATTGATACCAGATCACCTTCGGCATCATCCACTCCTCAATCGCAAGCTTGGCGGATACGTTGCCCCCGTAGCAATCGATCAGCTCTCTGCAGAAAACTTTCTTTTTTCCTTCCTCATCGGTCTCCCTCAGACCTTTGTTCAGAGCCTCAAATTTTTCGTAATCGCTCTCCACGCAGATCTCCGGATTCCATTGATACGCATCCTGGAGGGTACTGATATAATTTTCCTCCCCCAGCGCCTTCAGAATATTTCTCAGCCGGTATACGGCGTTTTTCAGCGCCCCTTCCGGGTTTCGGGATTCATCCTCCCAGAATACCTCAATTAATTTCTGATGGGACAGCACGCAGTTTCTGTTCATCAGGATATATACCAAAAGCCTTGTCAATTTATTGGATCGGATCTGTTTTTCCCCCAGGACCCGTTCTCCGCAGGTCAGGGAAAAGCTTCCGAACAGCTGCATTTTTATTTTTTCCATCTTTCCCCTCTTCGGCTACTTCACATCTTCCAGAAAACCGGGCTTTTCCTCTTCGCCCACCACGGAATCAATCAGGCGGAGCAGTTCCATCACACTTCGGAAGCCTTCTTTTTTCTGGCCCTGTACCCACTCTACTTTTCCCTGCCAGCTCTGATTCTGCGTGTCATATACTTCCAGAATAAATGTGTTTTTTTTCATGTGTCCTTCCCCTTTCTGTCATTTCACCACATATTCTATACAGCAAAAAACAGCCAAAAACCGCAGAACTCATCTGGTTCTGCCACTTTTGGCTGTTTTTTTGATTATCCTTCCGGGTAAACTTGCACTGTCTCCGAAAAACCGGGGCACCCAAAAAAGACAGATTACGTCTGTCTGTCTGTCTGTCTGTCTGTCTGTCTGAATTATAATTTCTTACCATCTGGACTTCAACCCTTTTCAAGATTTTCGCAGTTTTTCAGCGTGTTTCCCTTTATTCATCCATAGTATATACTACGGAAGTAACATTTTGGTCACACGATACTCTTTTCCTTAAAAAATTTTAGTTTTTTATTCGGAATCTCACAGACTCACATTGCCCATTCCCATATCCGGTAAAAAGGGCCATTGAAACGCTTATCCGACTCCTTTTTCAACGGCCCCTTTGCGGGTTACAGCGCCCTCTTTCGCGCTGTTTTCTGAAATTCTTATTTTACACGGTTGTAATTAATCAGGCATCCATCCAGGATAATCTGTCTCTCATCATCTGTCATCTCTCCCAGACTCAGCGTAAACGCCTTCAGCTCTCCGTCCTTCACCACATAGGCCGGAACCTCCGTGGCCTTCTCCTCCACGGCTCTGCGGATCCCCGGGACAAACAGATAATCCTTATTCTTAAAGGGAAGCTCGCCCTCTTCAATTAAGAAGGGAAGCATGCCCCAGTTGATCAGATTCGAGCGGTATCGCTTGGTGGCATAGCTGTTGGCAATGTTGGCCCAGCCGCCCAGCACCTTCTGGCAGGAAGCCGCCTGCTCTCTGGCGGAACCGTCGCCGGGCTTCACCGCGAAGATCGTGGAGCCTACGCCCACATTGGTCTTATCAATGTCAGGATACTGCCCGTTGATCGCCTTGAATACCGGCTTCAATTCCGGGAACGCCTCCGCCGGGCAATTTCCGGCCTCTATCGCCTTCTGGGCAACCTGTACCTCCTTCGCCAGGCCCACGTAGGCCGGATCCTTCCGGGACAGGGTAAACTCCGCCAGGCCCAGCGGATTGGAACGGTAGGAGGAGGTCTCGCCGGAGGGGATCAGCTCGTCCGTGGTGGTCACCGGATCGTGAATCTCCGATACCACCTTCAGAATCAGATTCTCCGGCAGCTGGCACATGGCCGGCCAGTCCTTGATGTTGGGTCCCAGCTTGATCTCCACGCTAGGATCCGCCACGCCCTTGCTGTCAAAGACACGATTCTCGTAGATGGTGCTGTCAAAGAAATACTTCGGACCGGTGAACTCCACATCCAGCTCCGTGGCCGCCGTCAGGAAGCCTTTGTTGGCTGCGGTGGCCGCGATGGAACGGGCGTCCATCAGTGCCACGGAAGCGATCTGGCCGCTCTGCAGCTTGGAGCCCTCCCGGTTCGGGAAGTTTCTGGTGGAATGGCGGATACTGAAGGCATTATTGGCCGGGGTATCGCCCGCACCGAAGCAGGGGCCGCAGAAGGCAGTCTTTACCACCGCGCCGGACTGAATCAGGTCCGCCAGCCTTCCGTTCTTCGCCAGCTCCATATAAATAGGCATACTGGCCGGATACACGCTGAGCGTAAATTCATCATTTCCGATAAACCGGCCTCTGAGAATGTCCGCCGCATCACAGATATTCTCAAATCCGCCGCCGGCGCAGCCCGCGATGATTCCCTGGTCCACATACAGCCTTCCGTCGTGTACCTTATTTTTCAGTGTGAAATCCACTGCCCCATCCAGGCTCACCCTGGCCCGCTGCTCCACATCCTCCAGAATGTCCATCAGATTCTCCTGCAGCTCCTGGATCGTGTAGGTGTTGCTGGGGTGGAAGGGCATGGCAATCATGGGGCGAATCTCACTCAGATCCACATAAACCATACCGTCATAGTAAGCCACCGGGCCGGGCTTCAGCTCCTTATAGTCCCCGGCTCTGCCGTGAATCTCATAAAACTCTTTGATCTTGCCGTCCGTTTTCCAAATGGAGGACAGGCAGGTGGTCTCCGTGGTCATCACATCCACACCGATACGGAAATCCGCACTCAGGTTTTCCACACCGGGGCCCACAAATTCCATCACCTTATTATTCACATAGCCATTGCCAAACACCGCTCCAATGATAGCCAGCGCCACGTCCTGGGGGCCCACCCCCTTCACCGGAGAGCCGGTAAGATAAATGCCGATGACGCCGGGCATATTGATATCATAGGTCTGGGACAGAAGCTGCTTTACCAGTTCCGGGCCGCCCTCCCCCATGGCCATCGTACCCAGGGCGCCATAGCGGGTGTGGGAATCCGAGCCCAGAATCATCTTTCCTCCGCCGGCCAGCATCTCCCTGGCATACTGGTGGATCACCGCCTGATGAGGGGGCACATACACGCCGCCGTACTTTTTCGCACAGCTTAAGCCAAACATGTGATCATCCTCATTGATGGTGCCGCCCACCGCACAGAGGGAATTGTGGCAGTTGGTCAGCACATAGGGCATCGGAAACTTCTCCAGTCCAGAAGCCCGGGCCGTCTGAATAATACCCACGAAGGTAATATCGTGGGAGGTCAATTTATCAAATTTAATTTTCAGCTTCTCCATATTTCCGGAGGTATTGTGGGCCTCCAGAATGGAATACGCCATGGTTTGCTTCGCCGCCTCTTCTTTGGAGGGTGCGCTTCCGGTCCTGCTGTTTAACACAGCCGCCGCGTCCTGGCCGTCTTCCACGATATCCGTGCCATTTACCAGATACACGCCTCCGTCATATAATTTAATCATCATCTTTTCCTCCTGTACCTGCTTGCGCGTTTCTCCTATTATAAAATTTTCTCTCCCATAATGCAAGATGAAGATCGTGTTTTGTTAATTAGGAGGACGCAGGAAGAGGCGGGGCCGCAGGGCCATATACCTCTGGGAAATAATTCGGAGGATACCGTAGAAAAACTTGGATGGAGGCAGGTTAAAATTTCGGGAGAGCCGACAGCCCTCAAGGCTGACGGCTCAGAGGCACTGAGCTGGGAAATCATCAGGATTTCCCGGCGAACTGCCTCGGTGCCCGAAATTTGGGCCTGTCTGCATCTTAGTTTTTCTTGGTATCCGGAGTTATTTTCCAGATGGATATGACCATGCTGCCCCGACTCATCCTGCGTCCGGGTAATCAATTAAACAAGAAGAACATTACACCTAAGCCGTAACCCATTTATTAAAAAAAGGGCATTCCAATATAAAAGAACTTCTTTCCTTCACATTGAAATACCCCTTTTTCTGTTCGTATTCAGCCAATCCGCAGGCGGAACTTCTGCGCCTCTTTCTCACTGTTAATTCTCTGGATCTCCGCGCCAAGAGCCTGCAGCTTCGTCTCAAAGTTCTCATAGCCTCTCTGGATATACACAATATCGTCCACAATCGTGATACCCTCCGCTGCCAGCCCCGCGATCACCAGCGCCGCTCCGGCTCTTAAGTCTGGAGCGCTGACACGGGCACCGGTCAGTCCGTCCACACCGGTGATAATGGCAGTATTTCCCTCCACCTTCACCACTGCGCCCATCCTGGCCAGCTCGTCCATATATTTGAAACGGTTCTCAAAAATACTCTCTGTCACAATACTGGTGCCGGAAGCCAGCGCCAGCGTCACACCGATCTGCGGCTGCATGTCGGTGGGATATCCGGGATAGGGCTGCGTCTTGACATTCGTGCTGGTGAGACGTTTGGATGCCACCACGCGGACTGCGCTGTCAAACTCCTCCACCTCGCATCCGATCTCCAGCAGCTTTGCCGCAGTGGATTCCAGATGCTTCGGAATGACGTTCTTCACCATCACATCACCCTTCGTCGCCGCAGCGGCAAACATAAAGGTGCCCGCCTCGATCTGATCCGGAATGATAGAATACTCCGTGGCATGGAACTTTTCCACACCCCAGATGCGAATCACATCCGTACCGGCGCCCTTGATATTCGCGCCCATACTGTTTAAGAAGTTGGCCACATCCACCACATGGGGCTCTCTGGCGCAGTTCTCGATGATGGTGCGGCCCTCCGCCATGGAAGCAGCCATCATGATATTGATGGTAGCGCCCACAGACACCGTGTCCAGATAAATATGGCTTCCCCTCAGATGCTCCGCCTCCGCACAGATGGAACCATTGCGAATCGTCACCTTCGCGCCCAGCGCTTTAAAGCCCTTCAGATGAAGGTCTATGGGCCTGCTGCCGATATTGCAGCCGCCCGGCAGCGGAACCTCCGCCTTTTTATACTTACCGAGCAGAGCACCCAAAAGATAGTAGGATGCCCGAATCTTTTTAATCAATTCATAATCTACACTGACACCGCCAATACCGGAACCGTTCAACATCACCGCATGGCGTGTGATGCGCTCCACCTTTACACCGATCTCCGACATGGCGTCCAACAATACGTTTATATCCCTTACGTCCGGCAGATTTTCTATTAATACGGTGTCATCCGTCATAATAGCGGCAGCCAGAATACCCAGAGCAGCGTTCTTCGCTCCACTGATATCCACCTCGCCTACCAACGGATTCCCGCCCTTAATAATATATTGTTCCATAGGACACCTCTGTAAATTTTATTTATACTTTATTCCCCTCATATGCTTCTACAAAAAATGTCAAGATATATTATAACACATATTAAGAATTTGTAAATAAAAATTAACTTTTCCGGCGTTTTACACTATAGCCGAAGGTCCCCAAAAGTTTTCCCAAGGCATAATACTCTCCGTGGGAATACACCATCAGCCCCGCCTTGTTCAATTCAAACTTACCCTTTTCATTCAGATACCGGTCATCCACGTCAACTGCCACAACCTCCGACACAAACATGTGGTGGCTCCCCAGCGGCAGAATCTGACGGACCTGGCACTCAATATTCACCGGGCTCTCCTCAATAAGGGGTGCTTCCACCCTGGAGGATTTTCCCGCTGTCAGACGCATCTCCCGAAACTTATCCACATCCCGTCCGGACCGGACTCCGCAGTAATCCGCAGCCCGGGTCAGCTTGTCCGTGGTCAGATTGATCACAAATTCTCCTGTTTCCTTTATAATATCGTAGGAATACCGCTCCGGGCGAACGGAAATGGATACCATAGCCGGCGAGCTGCAGACCGTCCCCGCCCAGGCCACCGTGATAATGTTCGGCTTTTCCGCGGGACGGGCACAGCTGACCATCACCGCGGGCACCGGATAAAGCATATTTCCGGCCCTCCACACTTCTCTTCCCATGGACTATTCCTCACCTCCCCGGTTAATGGCCGACATCAGCGCCGGCACCACCTGCTTTTTCCGCGATACCACCCCGGGAACCGTGGCCTCGTTGTCCGCCACTTTCACTGAGAATGCCATCTCCACCAGCTCGCTGGAATTTTCCCCGTAGCAGAGCATCTCCGTGCACTCTTCAATGATATTGGTAAGCATGAAAATCATCATATCCAGATCATGCTCCTTGTAAGCCTTCTGCAGGAAGGGAACCATCCGGGCCTTGATCTCGTCAAGTTCCCGCTGACTCATAGAAGTAATCTGCCCGATTCCCAGCTTTTTATCCCCAAACTCGAACTTTTTAAAATCCTGGTAAAAAATCTCCTCCGGAGTCTTATTTCTCAGGTCACTGCCCGCCGCGAACATATCCTTGGCAAAGGCTTCACAGGAAATCCCAGCGATGGCCGCCAGATCCACCGCCGCCAGTTTATCCACACCGGTGCAGGTAGGTGACCGGAACATCAGCGTATCCGACAGGATCGCGCTGCAGAGAAGCCCCGCAATGGAGGCCGGAATCTCCACCTGTTTTTCCCGATACATCTGATATACAATCGTGGCGGTACAGCCCACCGGCTGATTGCGAAAGTACACCGGTGTCATGGTTTCCAGTGATCCCAGCCTGTGGTGATCAATAATTTCCAGAATCTCCGCGTCCTGCACATTATCCACCGCCTGGGAAATCTCATTGTGATCCACCAGGATAATGGCCCGCTTGGTAACACCCAGCAAGTTCCGGCGGGAAATCATACCGATGTAGCGCCCCTTCTTGTCCAGAATCGGGAAGTCCCGGTAACGCTTTTTGGACATAATCTCTTTAATCTCGTCCGTATAATCATTCAGGTGAAACGCCACCAGATTTTCTTTTTTCATAAAGAAATCCACCGGCATACTCTGGTTAATCAGGCGGGCCACCGCGTAGGTGTCCAACGGCGTCACGATAATATTGCAGCCCCGTTCCCGGGCCAGCCGCTGAATCGTGCGGGAGACCGGAGCTCCCAGGCACACCACAATACATCCGGCGTTCATCTCAATCGCGCAGAGCTGGGATTCGTAGCGGTTCCCCAGAATCACCATATCGTTTTCATCGATATAATTTTCCATCACGTCGGGATTGGCCGCCGCAATCACCACCTTGCCCTTATCAAAATAACCCTTCTCATCCCCCACAATCATCTGCGCATCCAGTGTCTCCAGAATATTCCTGTAGGGCGTCCGCGCCACGGATACAATGGCGCTGTCGTACTCCTCCATATAGGATTTGGCAATATCATTGATGGTAATCAGACCATGCAGGCGGTTTTTCTCATCGGTGATGGGGAGCGTAAATACATTCTGCCCCCGCATCAGTGTCCAGGCATATTTAATCGAAATGTCGCTGCGGACGCCCGGCACCTCCCGGATCTCCATATCCTTCACCCGGGTACCGATATTGTCCAGATAAACGGGGTGATCCATGCCGAAATGCTCCAGCACATACTGCGTCTCTGCCGACACCTCCCCCGCCCTGGCCGCCACATATCTGCAGCTTTCATCCGTTTTATTCTTTAACCAGGCGTAAGAAATAGCGGAACAGATGGAATCTGTATCCGGATTTTTATGCCCTACGATGCAAACCGTTCTCTTCTTATTGTCCTTCTTCAAATACTGCTCCGCTTCCCTGCTTTCCTCCGCCATTTCTCTCTCCTCTATGCCAAGGCAGCCCCGTTCCCGCCAATGTATGCTCCGGGCTGCCATTTATTACCGTCCGCTCCGTTCACAACAAGGAACTATTATGCCTTCACTTCGTTCCAATAGCTGGTGCCGTCCAGACGTTCCTCCACACCCAGCATCTCCAGAACCGTAGCCGCGATATCCGCGAAGGTCTTTCGGGTACCGATGGACACCCCCGGCTTTACCGGCGCGCCGTAAATCAGCATCGGCGTATACTCTCTGGAATGATCCGTCCCCTTGAAGCCCGGATCACAGCCATGATCCGCCGTGATAATCAGCACATCGTCCTGCCTCATCTTCTCCATAAACTGGCCCAGCTGGCGGTCAAACACGGTGGCCGCGTTGGCATAGCCATCGATATCGTTCCGGTGTCCGTACATCATATCGAAATCCACCAGATTTACAAAGCAAAGCCCGTTGAAATCCTCCTCCATCCAGGCCAGCGTTTTTTCCATTCCATCCTCGTTGCTGGTGATGGACACCGTGTGGTCCACCGCCTGCCCCGCGAAAATATCATAAATCTTCCCCACGCCGTAGGTGTCCAGCCCGTGCTCCTTCAGGCTCACCAGCATGGTTTTCTTCGGCGGAATCAGGGAAAAGTCGTGGCGGTTCCTGGTCCTGGTAAAATTATCGGACTTATCGCCCACAAAGGGGCGGGCAATCACCCGGCCCACGCCGTGCCTGCCCTGTAAAATCTCCCGGGCAATCCGGCAGTCCTTATACAGCTCCTCCAGAGGAACCAACGCCTCGTTGGCCGCGATCTGGAATACCGAATCCGCGGAAGTATATACAATCAAATCCCCTGTCTTTAAATGCTCCTCGCCATAATCCCGGATCACGTCCGTCCCGGAATAAGGCTTATTGCAGAGCACGCCCCGGCCAGTCCGCTCCGAAAAGGGCTCCAGCACCTCCTGGGGGAAGCCATTCGGATACGTGGGCAGGGGATTGGGCGAAATCATGCCCGCAATCTCCCAGTGGCCAATCGTGGTATCCTTGCCCATTGAGGCCTCCGTCATCCGTCCGTAGGAAGCGATGGGGGCATCCACACCCTCCCTGCAGGTCACGCCGTCAATGTTAAATAGCCCCATTTTCTTCATATTAGGCGTATCATATTTCTCCGACTTCACAATGGAAGCCAGCGTATTCGCCCCAACATCACCAAATTTATCCGCGTCCGGAAGATATCCGATTCCATAGCTGTCCAAAACAATCACAAATACTCTCTTAACACCCATATTATTCTCCTTTTCTGCCACAATATTTTTCATTTCTAATGTTTATGCCCCAAAATAAAACGCCCCATACCGTAAGCTTCACTTTTTTTCTCATTATAATACAGGACGCCGGTTTCCTCCAGATCAGTTTATCATATTTCTGTTTTTTTGGATATAATTATCAGAATCATTTTCCACCTTCCTTTTCCTATATGTCTATAATTAACAATTATTTTTAATATTTATTCTTTCATTTGTTTATTTTATTATGTTTTTATTTTTTGTTCATATTTTAGACACATTTTACTGTTATAGTGATAACAGTTCTTGAGAAGGAATTCTCGAAATTATGTGTTTATGAATATCATAACACATATTGATAAATTTTTTCATAATAGCCCCGGTAGTAATACCGGGGCACTCCTCATTTCAGAAATAACTTCTTCTTTCTGACCAAAAAGAAAACAAAAACCTGACAGGATCCGCATCACCGCGAATCATGTCAGGTCATCCGTGTCTCTCATATGGAGATTCCAGAAGCTCCAGTACCGTATACTAATATAGCGTCTGATCAAATTCCTTCGAAAATTCCTCTATACTGCCTGCCTTCGCCGCCAGCCTGAGCCACCTGTTCATCTGATCCTCCCTGGTTTCCTCTAAAAGCCTGTCATGTACATACTCCGGTATCTTTCCCAAATCAGCCAGAAGCGCCATAATCGAGGAAACTACCCCTTGCAGTCTCCCTTCCGCTATTCCTTCTCGCTTCCCTTCCTCCATTCCTTCTTGCTTTCCAGCCTCATGTCCCAGATCATACTCATCCCTCCGGATCAGTTCCAATTCCTTTTCCTCATCGTAATAAAAGATCGACATGGCAATCACCTCTGCTCTTTGCTCCCGCAGCAGCTCCCGGAGAATATCCTGACGAATACACTCCTCCACCGTCCGATGGGCAGCCTCTTCTATACTGTATTTTAACGCGTTTCTCCGGAGCATGTCCACAAATAACGCATACTCCTCCAGCTTTTTGCACTGCTTCAGCAATCCTTTATTCTTTCCATAATTAATATTCAGCACCGTGACCCGCAGCTCCAGCTCCGGATTCTCCTCCTCCATCCGAAACGCGGCGGATAGCTGCAGTGTCTGCCGTTCCGGCTGTCCCCGCTTCCCGTTATAAAAAACAAGGAATCGGGGAGTGGGAATTTCCTGTAGTTTAGAAGAATACAGGGATGTCTTATCCATCAGCTTCTCATATTCCCTGGTTATGTAAAACAGGCACCGTAGCGGCATATTCGGATTTACGGTGGATTGATGCTCATATAAGTTCAAATAGGCCCCCACAAGAAAGGCAATATCATTTTTCACATTCATATAAATCGCATCCTCCAGAGTAACCACCGTCAGCTCCTCCGGATCCGCATAATTCGTTCCGTTCACCGCATTATAGAGCTCCAGCAGACTTTCCTTATCGCTGAAAACTCTGCGAAATAAAACATCCTTATAGCTGCGTCTTAACGTTACATTTTCCATTCTGCCTCCTGTCTGGCAGGAGCTTTTGAAAATCCCCTGCCTGTTTCTTTTTTGATTTCAAGCATGGATTTTCTGTATTTGATAAATAGAAATGTAAATAGATCTCTTGACAGCTTTCGCCTGTAGAAAATTATGCTTATCTGAATTATATCTCATTTTATCATTAATTTCAATAATTTTTATTTTATATTTTAAATTCATAGTCACTTTTTGTTTATATGACATTTTTAATTTCATTCACGCTGCAGTCCAATGGCAATGTTCTTCGTGTTTTGTTAATTGGCAGGACGCAGGAAAAGACGGGGCCGGGCG
>CAMNQN010000072.1 GCA_946549155.1 uncultured Lachnospiraceae bacterium
CCGGAGCAGTTTTCCAGAGGCATCTGTCCGCCCGGCCCCGTCTTTTCCTGCGTCCGGGTAGTTAACAAAACACGAAGAGCATCAACATCTGAATAGCAGTGGTTTCGTTAAATTCCTGATAAGTTCTTTATAAAAACACTTGATGAACGCTTCAAAATTGTGTATGATGATAGAGATGCCAAAAAAATGGCAAATCAGTAACGAAACACCCGCGCCCGGCGGTGCGGGAATCGTAGTTCAGGAGGAAAAACGGAATGATGAACTTGTTGACAGAAAGCGCGGCGGCTGGCGCAGGCGGCGGATTAACGCTGATGCTGGTCTATATCGTGATCATCGGAGGAGCTATGTACTTCTTCGCGATCCGGCCGCAGAAGAAAGAGCAGAAACGGATGACCGCTCTTTTGGCATCCATGGAAGTGGGCGACGTGGTGGTGACCACCAGCGGATTTTATGGAATCGTGATTTCCATTCAGGATGATGACTGTATTGTAGAGTTCGGCAATAATAAAAATTGCCGTATTCCTATGAGAAAGGCTGCAATCGCAGAGGTGGAGAAGGCGAATGAAGGCGCTGTGGAGGCTGCGGAAACCAAAAAATAAGCGCTTGCCTGGAAAAAGCAGAACATGATCCGGAAATCAGGATAAATGGCAGGCCGGGAAACAGAAAAAGGGGGCTGTTGTATAATGGCAAGGGAGTGTTACTGATATCCTACCATTATGTGACAGCCCTTTCCTTTTTCATTATGTACTGCCAATGTGTTTATCCTTCATCTGGTTCCGCGGGCGACGAATGGATATTCTTCACCGTCCGAAGCACATAATGGGTCCGCGTCAGCCGTACGCCCGGGCAGTCCTTGATGTGCTTGTGAATCTGCTCCAGATGGTCTGGTGATTTACAGCAGATCTTCAGAAGAAAATCAAACTCTCCGGTGAGATAATAGCAGGCGATGATGTTTGGGTGGGAATTTACCTGCTGGATGAAATCCTCATTGTAACGGGGATGTTCCATATTGATTTCCATCAGTACGGTAATGTCATTTCCCAGCTTTGCATCGTCAGTGATGACAGTGTAATACTGTATCAGTCCTGATTTTTCCATTTTTTTGATCCGCTCAATGACTGTAGAGACGGAAAGATGAATGTTTTTGCTGATATCAGAAGCTGTTTGACGAGCGTTTTTTTTCAGCTCATTTAAAATCTGATAGTCTAAATTATCCATAGCCATGACCTCATTTCAAAATAATTATCATCAGTATAACACATTTTCGACAGTTTGGGTTGAAATATCGTAAAAAATACATTAAGATAGAGGACAAAGCGTTTGAGATACCAGTTTTCAGGCGTGATTTGGCTAAATTTTAGCGATTTGGAAAGGATGATCAGAATGAAACACAGGATTGGAGTCATTCCGGGAGACGGAATTGGTCCGGAAATCGTAAGAGAGGCGCAGAAGGTTCTGGATGCTGCGGGAAAGAAATATGATTTTGAATTGGATTACACAGAGATTTTGATGGGAGGGGCCTCTATCGACGTGCACGGTGTGCCGCTGACAGACGAGGCCATCGAGACGGCAAAGAGTGGTGAGGCAGTGCTGATGGGCTCCATCGGCGGGGACGCCAAAACCTCCCCCTGGTATCAGCTGCCTCCAAACCGGAGGCCGGAGGCAGGGCTGCTGGGGATTCGGAAGGCCCTGAACCTTTTTGCCAATTTAAGGCCGGCTTATCTCTACGAGGAACTGAGAGCGGCCTGCCCCCTGCGGGAGGATATCAGTGCGGCCGGATTTGATATGCTGATTATGCGGGAGCTCACCGGGGGGCTTTATTTCGGAGAGCGGCATACCGTGACGGAGAACGGCCTGCGCAAAGCGGTGGACACCCTGGAATACAATGAAAATGAGATCCGCAGGATTGCGGTGAAAGGCTTTGATATTGCCAGAAAGCGCCGTCACAAGGTCTGCAGCGTGGATAAAGCCAACGTGCTGGATTCCTCCAGGCTGTGGAGAGCTGTGGTGGAGGAAGTGGCCAGGGATTACCCGGATGTGGAGCTGTCTCATATGCTGGTGGATAACTGTGCCATGCAGCTGGTGAAGGATCCGGCCCAGTTTGATGTGATTCTGACGGAAAATATGTTTGGAGATATTCTTTCCGACGAAGCCAGCATGGTGACCGGCTCCATCGGAATGCTCTCCTCCGCCTCCCTGAATGAGACGAAATTCGGCCTCTACGAGCCCAGTCACGGTTCCGCACCGGATATTGCGGGACAGAATATCGCCAACCCCATCGCCACGATCCTTTCCGCAGCCATGATGCTGCGCTATTCTCTGGATCTGGATGAGGCGGCAGACGCAGTGGAAGCTGCGGTGCGCAAGGTGCTGGCTGACGGTTACCGCACTGCGGATATTTGGTCTGAAGGCTGCATGAAGGTGGGTACCATTCAGATGGGGGATCTGATTGCGGAGCGGGTATAGAAGACAGATAACAGATAGAAGAAAATAAAAAAACCGGACTTGGAGCAGGATCCGGTCAGGAGGTATAAGATGAAAAGTGACGCAGTGAAAAAGGGGATTCAGCAGGCCCCTCACAGATCCCTGTTTAACGCGCTGGGCCTGACAAAAGAGGAAATGGATAAACCTCTGATTGGAATTGTAAATTCTTATAATGAGATTGTGCCGGGTCATATGAACCTGGATAAAATTACAGAAGCCGTGAAGCTGGGCGTGGCCATGGCCGGCGGCGTTCCAAGAGAATTTCCGGCAATTGCCGTGTGCGACGGCATTGCCATGGGACATGAGGGGATGAAGTATTCCCTGGTTACCAGAGATTTGATTGCCGATTCTACTGAGTGTATGGCCAGAGCCCATCAGTTTGATGCGCTGGTGATGATCCCCAACTGTGATAAAAACGTGCCGGGACTTCTGATGGCGGCGGCCAGACTGAATATTCCCACCATCTTCGTCAGCGGAGGCCCCATGATGGCCGGACATCTGAAGGGGAAGAAGAGAAGCCTGTCCTCCATGTTTGAGGCGGTGGGGGAGCATGCCGCAGGCAAAATGAGCGACGCGGATGTGGAAGAGTACGAAAACAAGGTTTGCCCCACCTGCGGTTCCTGCTCTGGCATGTATACCGCCAACAGCATGAACTGTCTGACGGAGGTGCTGGGTATGGGGCTTCGCGGGAACGGCACCATCCCTGCCGTGTACTCCGATCGGATTAAGCTGGCGAAGCATGCGGGCATGCAGATCATGGAACTTCTCAGGAAGAATATCCGCCCCAGGGATATTATGACGGAAGACGCCTTTATGAATGCTCTGACGGTGGATATGGCCCTGGGCTGCTCCACCAACAGTATGCTTCATCTTCCGGCCATTGCCCATGAGGCCGGCGTGGAGCTGAATGTGGATATTGCCAATGAGGTCAGCGCCCGCACGCCGAATCTGTGCCATCTGGCCCCGGCAGGCCCCACTTATATGGAGGATCTGAACGAAGCCGGCGGCGTGTATGCGGTGATGAAGGAGCTGACGAAGAAAAACCTGCTGAATCTGGACTGCATGACCGTTACCGGAAAGACAGTGGGGGAAAATATTGAAAACAGTGTGAACTTAAATCCCGAGGTGATTCGTCCCGTAGAGAACCCCTACAGCGAGACCGGCGGACTGGCGGCCCTTAAGGGAAATCTGGCTCCGGATTCCGGTATCGTGAAGCGTTCCGCTGTGGTACCGGAGATGATGGTACATGAGGGTCCCGCCAGAGTCTTTGACTGTGAGGAAGATGCCATTGAGGCGATTCTTGGGGGCAGGATTGTGGCCGGTGACGTGGTGGTGATCCGCTATGAGGGCCCCAAAGGCGGCCCGGGCATGAGAGAGATGCTCAACCCCACCTCCGCCATCGCAGGCATGGGCCTGGGCTCCTCCGTGGCGCTGATCACAGACGGACGGTTCAGCGGTGCCTCCAGAGGCGCCTCCATTGGTCATGTATCCCCGGAAGCAGCGGTGGGCGGTCCCATTGCGTTGGTGGAAGAGGGAGATATCATCCGAATCGATATTCCGCAGCTGAAGCTGGAGCTGAAGGTCAGTGACGAAGAGCTGGCGAGACGCCGGGCGGCATGGAGACCCAGACAGCCGAAGATTACCACCGGATATCTGGCGCGCTATGCCTCCATGGTGACTTCAGGAAACCGGGGTGCGGTGCTGGAGATCCCCAGATAAAGCCGGAAATTGCCGAGGAGGATCGGAGGGGCCCGGAAATTTTGGGCGCCGGAAAGCTGCAGAGTGGTTATAAAAAGGAGAGGAGCAGATAACGGATGAAATTAACAGGTTCTCAAATTTTAATCGAATGTCTCAAAGAGCAGGGCGTAGATACTGTGTTCGGTTATCCAGGAGGAGCCATTTTAAATATTTATGATGAGCTGTATAAGCACAGCCATGAGATTACCCATATACTGACGTCCCACGAACAGGGTGCGTCCCATGCGGCGGACGGTTATGCCAGAGCCACCGGCAAGGTAGGTGTCTGTCTGGCCACCTCCGGACCGGGAGCCACCAACCTGGTGACCGGAATCGCCACTGCCTACATGGATTCCGTTCCCATTGTTGCCATCACGGCGAACGTGGGAGTAGCCCTGCTGGGCCGGGACAGCTTTCAGGAGATTGACATTGCGGGTATCACCATGCCCATCACAAAGCATAATTATATAGTGAAGGATGTAAGCCAGCTGGCGGACACGGTGCGCAACGCCTTCCGTATTGCCAGGGAGGGCCGGCCCGGCCCGGTGCTGATTGATATCACGAAAAATGCCACGGCGGATCTGGCGGAGTATACCCCCCATACACCGGAACCGGTGGAGCCCAGCACAGAGTACATAAGAGAGGACGATCTGGATCAGGCAGTGAAGCTGATTAACAGGAGCAAAAAGCCTTTCATTTTTGTGGGCGGCGGCGCAGTGATCGCCGACGCTGATCAGGAACTGAAGGAATTTGTGGAGAAGGTGGATGCGCCGGTGACAGATTCCCTCATGGGCAAAGGCGCTTTTGACGGTACCAGCAGGCTTTACTGCGGTATGCTGGGAATGCACGGTACCAAGGCGGCGAACTACGGCGTTTCCCAGTGTGATCTGCTGATTACGGTGGGCGCACGGTTCAGTGACCGTGTGACGGGAAATACCAGGCACTTCGCGAAGCACGCAAAGATCGTGCAGATCGATGTGGATCCGGCGGAGATTAATAAGAATATTGTGGTGGATGCCAGTATCATCGGCGATGTAAAGGAAGTGCTGAAGCGGCTGAATGCCCGTCTGGAAGTCCATGACCATAAGGAATGGATCGGGTACATTCTGGACCTTAAAGAAAAGCATCCGCTGAAATATGATGAAACGGTGCTGACCGGACCTTACATTGTGGAGGAAATCTACAGGGAAACGAAGGGCGATGCGCTGATCGTGACCGAGGTGGGGCAGCATCAGATGTGGGCTGCACAGTTTTATAAATATTCCAGACCCCACACCCTGCTGACCTCCGGCGGCCTGGGCACCATGGGCTACGGCCTGGGAGCCAGCCTGGGGGCCAAGGTGGGACGCCCCGAAAAGACGGTGATCAACATCGCGGGAGACGGATGCTTCCGCATGAATATGAATGAGATTGCCACAGCGGTGCGTTACAATATTCCCATTGTGCAGGTGGTGATCAATAATCATGTGCTGGGGATGGTGCGTCAGTGGCAGACCCTGTTTTACGGGGAGCGTTATGCCCAGACCATTTTGAAGGATGCGGTGGATTTTGTGAAGCTGGCGGAAGCCATGGGCGCTGTGGGAATCCGGGTGGAAAGAAAAGAGGATTTTGCGCCCGCGCTGCAAAGGGCCATTGCCATGGGCCGTCCGGTGGTGATTGACTGTATCATCGATCAGGATGACAAGGTATTCCCCATGGTGCCGGCGGGCCACGCCATTGACGAGGCCTTTGACCAGGATGATTTAAATAAAAAATAGCAATATGAGGAGGATATGAAAAATGAGCAGAGTGTACAATTTTTCCGCGGGCCCGGCAGTTTTGCCGGAGCAGGTGCTGCGGGAGGCGGCAGAGGAGATGCTGGACTACAAAGGGTGCGGCATGTCTGTGATGGAGATGAGCCATCGTTCCAGGGTGTTCGATGACCTGATCGACGAGACGGCGGCGGATTTCAGGGAGCTTCTGCATATTCCGGACAATTATAAGGTCCTGTTTTTGCAGGGGGGAGCTTCGCTGCAGTTTGCCATGATTCCCATGAATCTGATGAAAAACCGCGTGGCGGACTATATTGTGACAGGACAATGGGCAAAGAAGGCTTATCAGGAGGCCCAGAAATATGGCAGGGCCAACAAGATTGCATCCAGCGAGGATGAGACCTTTTCCTATATTCCGGACTGTTCCGATCTGCCCATCAGCCCTGATGCGGATTATGTGTACATCTGCGAAAATAATACGATTTACGGTACGAAATATAAAAAGCTTCCCAATACCAAGGGAAAGCTTTTGGTCTCCGACGTTTCCTCCTGCTTTTTGTCGGAGCCTATGGATGTGACGAAGTACGGCATTGTGTACGGCGGCGTACAGAAAAACATAGGTCCCGCCGGAATGGTGATCTCCATTGTGCGGGAGGATCTGATTACGGAGGATGTTCTGCCTGGTACCCCCACCATGATGCAGTTTAAGACCCATGCGGAGAACCGTTCCATGTATAATACGCCCAACTGCTACTGCATATACATCTGCGGCAAGGTATTTAAGTGGCTGAAATCCATGGGCGGCCTGGAGGCCATGAAGGAGCGCAACGAAAAGAAGGCGGCTCTCCTTTACAACTTCCTTGACGAAAGCCAGCTGTTTCAGGGCACTGTCCGCAGGGAGGACCGTTCCTTGATGAATGTGCCCTTTGTGACCGGGGATAAGGAGATGGATGCAAAATTTGTGGCTGCCGCTGCCGAAGCCGGGTTTGTGAATCTGAAGGGACACCGGAGTGTGGGCGGCATGAGGGCCAGCATTTACAATGCTATGCCCATTGAGGGTGTGGAGAAGCTGGTGGAGTTTATGAAGGACTTTGAAAAGGAGAACAGATAAATGTTTCGTTATACTTGCTTAAATGCGATTTCCGCCATGGGGCTGGGATGCTTTACAAAGGGATATGAGAGGACGGAGGAGCTGAGCCAGGCCGACGCGGTGCTGGTGCGCAGCGCCAACATGCATGAGATGGAGCTGCCGGAGAATGTGCTGGCCATCTCCAGGGCCGGCGCCGGTGTGAACAATATTCCCCTGGAGGAGTGCGCCGAGAAGGGAATTGTGGTGTTTAATACGCCGGGAGCCAACGCCAACGGTGTGAAGGAACTGGTGTTTGCCGGTATGCTGCTGGCGGCCAGAGACGTGGTGGGCGGCATTAACTGGGTCAGCACGCAGAGCGGAAATGAAAATGTGGCGAAGGATACGGAGAAAGTGAAAAAACAGTTTTCCGGCAGTGAGCTGCTGGGGAAAAAGCTGGGCATCATCGGTCTGGGCGCCATCGGTGTACAGGTGGCGAATGCGGCCACCCATCTTGGCATGGAGGTGTACGGATACGACCCTTATATTTCTGTGGATGCGGCCTGGAACCTGTCCAGAAGCATCAAGCACATCAGCGATGTGAATGATATTTACCGGCAGTGCGATTATATTACCATCCATGTGCCGCTGATGGAGAGCACGAAGGGCATGATCAATCAGGCGGCGCTGGAGCTGATGAAGCCCAATGCGGTGATTTTGAACTTTGCCAGGGATCTGCTGGTGGATGAGGACGCGATTCTGGAGGCGCTGGAGGCTGGAAGGATTCGCAAATACGTTTCCGATTTTCCCAATCCCAAAACCGTGGGCAAGAAGGGGGTAATTGTGATTCCCCATCTGGGCGCTTCCACCGAGGAGTCCGAGGATAATTGCGCCATGATGGCGGTAAATGAGCTGAAGGATTTCCTGGAGAACGGAAATATCAAAAATTCCGTGAACTATCCAAGCTGTAACCTGGGTGTCTGCGAGTCTGTTTGCCGGGTAGCGATTTACCATAGAAATATCAAGAAGATGATCAGCCAGTTTACATTGCTGCTGTCTGATACCAACATCACAAATATGAGCAACAGCAGCCGGGGCTCCTACGCCTACACGATGCTGGATCTGGAGGACAAAATTTCCCAGGATACCCTGAAGCGGCTGGAGGCAGTGGAAGGTGTAATCCGTGTACGGGTGATTAGATAGAGAGGATTATTTATGGCGATTATAAAACCATTTCAGTGTATCCATCCGGCCCGGGGCCTGGTGGAACGGATAGCGGCGCTGCCCTATGATGTGTATAATCGCGCGGAGGCAAGAAGGGAAGCGGCAGGAGAGCCGCTTTCCTTTTTGAACATTGACCGGGCGGAGACGCAGTTTGAGGAGGGGCACGATATGTATGCGCCGGAGGTATACCAGAGGGCCCACGATTTGCTCTGGGGGATGGTCCGGGAGGGAAAGCTGATCCAGGAGCGGCAGCCGGGTTATTACCTGTATGAGCTGACAAGAGAGGGCCGTTCCCAGACAGGAATCGTAGCCTGCGCTTCCATCGATGATTATCAAAACGGTGTGATCAGAAAGCATGAGAACACCCGGGCGGACAAGGAGGCGGACCGCACCCGCCATGTGGATGTCTGCCATGCCCAGACAGGTCCGGTGTTTCTGGCTCACCGCCGGGACGAAGGGTTGGGAAACCTGGTGGATCAGGTGAAAAGGCGGCCCCCGTTTTTTTCTTTCACCTCCCGGGACGGTGTGATTCATCGGGGCTGGAGCATCTTCGATGCGGCAGAGATCGGAAAAATCAGGAGCGCTTATGAAAAGATCGGCCCGATTTACATAGCCGACGGCCATCACCGGGCCGCCTCCGCAGTGAAGGTGGGGCAGATGCGAAGAAAAGCCCATCCGGATTACAGCGGCACGGAGGAGTTCAATTATTTTCTGTCCGTGCTGTTTCCGGCAGAGGAACTTCTGATTATGGACTATAACCGGCTGGTGCGGGACTTAAACGGACTGACGAAAACGCAGTTTCTGGAAAAGGTCTCTGAAAAATGTGAGATAGAACCCTCCGCAGAAGCCGTCAGACCGGGAGGCAAGGGCCAGATGGGTCTGTACCTGGAAAACCAGTGGTATCTTCTCACGGCGAAGCCGGAATTGCTTCGGGAAGATCCGGTGGAGGGACTGGATGTGTCTTTCCTTCAGAGGGAGCTTCTGGAGCCTGTCTTAAGAATCAAAGACCCTAAAACCGATCCCCGCATTGATTTTGTCGGGGGCGTCCGGGGCCTTGAGGAGCTGGAGCGCCGGGTAAAGGAAGACTGCGCGGCAGCTTTTTCTATGTATCCCACCTCCATCGGGGAGCTGTTTGCTGTGGCGGATGCGGGTCGTCTGATGCCCCCGAAATCCACCTGGTTTGAGCCGAAGCTGCGCAGCGGTATTTTTATACATGGAATCGAGGCAGAATAATAGAAAAAAAGCAGTCTCTCAGGTTCGAAAATAATTCAGGGAAATGGGGCATAATAGGAACAACGATAACGGAGAGATTGGAGAGTGCGATGAAAAAGCAGGCAGGCAGATGGATAAGCTTATGTATGGCAGTTTTGGTTTTGCCCTTTCTTTTTGCGCAGGCGTGGCAGCTTCCGGAGGGGGAAGAAAGAAATGACCGGGCGAGGGTGCAGTCCGCAAAGCCAGAGGCTGATCCGGCAGAAGAGGAGCAGGCGGCCCCGGCCAGTGCGCCTGTGATGGAGTGTGATTCCGCGAAAACAGCCGGGGGCGGATCAGTGCAGTGGTCGGACAGCGGTTTCGTGAAAACCATGAGCGGGAGTGATGTGGTGAGCTTCGCCCCGGGAGTTACCGCTGGCATGTATGAGCCGGATTACTGGCTGGCCTCCTGCGGTGATCCAAAGGAACCTCTGATGACGGAGGAGGAGATTGGGCAGCTGAATAAGAAGATTCTTATGGATGAGAGCCTGACCTACAATATTTTCAGTGAAGAATTTCGAAGTACCTTCCGGAGCGAATTAGGGGAGGAAAATTATGGCTTTGGCATCTGCGTTGGCAGAACGGAAATCAAGGCGCTTCCCCAGGCAGAGCCCACAGGGGATGATCCCTATTTTGATGAAAATCTGCTGACCACCGCAAGAACCAATGCGCCGGTTCTGGTGGATGGGCAGACGGAGGACGGGGCCTATTATCATGTGATCAGCTACGATTATCAGGGATGGGCCAGGGCAGGTGACGTGGCCCTATGTCAGGATGTAAGTCAGTGGGAACAGGTTTTGGCTCGCAGCGGCTGGGCGGAATTTTTCCCTGATGGAACTGCCGCAGGGCAGGCGCCCATTCTCACAGTGACAGTTCCCCGCCTTCGCCTGGAGCTTACCGGAGAGCTTTTGACCATGGGTACTACCATGCGGCTGCTGGACCGGGAGGAGGCGGAAAATTTGGGCAAACCGGGCAGCTCCATCGGCTGTTATGTGGTGGAGCTGGCAGGCAGAACAGAGGAAGGCATGTATCAGCCGCGCTATGAGACGATCCCCCTGTCCGCGGGGGTCGTCCGGGGATACCGGAAGCTTAACAGAGAGGCTCTGCTGGAACAGATGTTTTTATTTTTGGGCAATGCTTACGGCTGGGGAAACAGCCATGAATCGGTGGATTGCTCCGGTTTGATTCAGGACGTGCTCAGCGTATTTGGCATCCGGATGCCCAGGGATGCGAAGCAGCAGCAGCAGGTTCCGTTAAGCCGCCTTACCTTCCCCTCCACCATGGAACGGGCCGGGCGGGAGGAGATTTTAGATCTGCTTTCTCCGGGGGATATCCTGTATTTTCCCGGCCACATCATGTTTTATCTGGGAAAAGCGGAGGGAGAGTATTATGTACTCAGCGCAGCCAGCTCCATGAAAGCGCCGGGAGCCTCGGAGGAGGAGGTACTGACCGTGCGCCGGGTGATCATCAATTCCCTTTCCATGGAGCGAAAAAACGGCAATAGCTGGATGGGAGAGCTGGAGCGCGCTGTGCTGCTTTGATGGGCCGGAAAAGATTTGTTGTGAAATGGAAAATTACATGGTATACTAAAAAAGATATGGCACTCTGCCGGACCGGGAGCTTCTGCAGAATAAGGATTTCCGGAAACGGGCAGATATGCACGGTGGAAACAGGGAGGAAGAAACAAACGATGACAAGTAAACAGAGGGCTTATCTCAAGGGGCTGGCGATGAATCTGGATCCGATCTTTCAGATTGGAAAGAGCAGCCTGACACCGGAAAATACGGCGGCTATCGCGGAGGCTCTGGAAGCCAGGGAATTAATTAAGGTCAGCGTGCTGCAAAACTGCATGGACGATCCGTCGGAACTGGCTCAGATGGCGGCAGAGCGGACCAGATCCCAGGTGGTGCAGGTGATCGGTAAAAAAATCGTGCTGTACAAAGAAGGGAAGGACGAGAAAAAGAAAATCGTTCTGCCGAAATAAAGGAGCGGAGAGATGGTACGCAGAAGAGTAGGCATTATGGGCGGCACCTTTGACCCGATCCATGTGGGACATTTGATTCTGGGTGAAAGCGCCTATCACCAGTTTTCTCTGGAGAAGGTTCTGTTCATGCCCTCAGGTAATCCGCCCCATAAGAAGAACAGGAATGGCGCTTCCAATGAGGAGCGGGTGGAGATGGTACGCAGGGCGATTGCCTCCAACGGGCATTTTGCATTGTCTCTGGAGGAAATGCACGAGCAGGGCTACATTTACACCAAGGAGACGCTGCGGAGGCTGAGAGCGGTTCACCCCGATACGGATTACTATTTTATTATGGGAGCCGATTCCCTGCTGAATTTTGAATTCTGGAACGGTCCCCAGGAAATCTGCGATCAGTGTATTCTGGTGGCAGCGGTGAGAAATCATATGCCGCTGCCGGAGCTGGATCAAAAGATTGCGGAATTGAGGGAAAAATATCAGGCGGATATCCGGAAGCTGGAGAGCCTGAATATTGATATTTCTTCCCGCACCATCCGTTCCTGGGTGGCGGAGGGAAGGAGCTGCCGCTATTATGTCCCGGAGACGGTGATCGAATATATAGAGGAAAGAAAGATTTACGGTGGTGAAAACGAATGAATCAGTACAATATCCCAAAGCTGCAAAGAAAGCTGAAAAAGGAACTGGATGAGGACCGCTACCGGCATACTCTGGGAGTTATGTACACCAGCGCGGCGCTGGCGATGTGCTACGGGGCCGATCTGGAGAAAGCGCAGACAGCAGGACTGCTGCATGACTGTGCGAAATGTATTCCAAATGAAAAGAAAATCCGTCTGTGCCAGAAGCATCAGATCCCGATCAGCCGGGTGGAACAGGGGGCGCCCTTTCTTCTGCATTCTAAGCTGGGGGCTTATCTGGCCAGAACCAAATATGAGGTGGAGGACGAGGAGATCCTGGAGGCGATTGTCTGGCACACCACCGGTAAGCCGGAGATGAGCCTGCTGGAAAAGATCGTGTTTCTGGCGGATTACATTGAGCCCATGCGCTGGAAAGCCTCCAATCTGGAGGAGATCCGCCGGATGGCCTTTCAGAATCTGGACCGGGCGGTCTATATGACGCTGCGGGATACGCTGGAGTATCTGGAAAAGGGCAGCGGAGAGGTGGATGAGATGACCAGGAACGCTTACCGGTATTATGCGAAGTTATGCGGGGAGTCAGAAGCGGGCGATGCCGAGGCTTTTTGCCATGTGCAATCGGAGAAATAGGCAAGCCATTCGTGGAATGAGTCAGTATATTAGAACAGGAAAAAAAATAGAATATGGCCTGTAATGGCAGGCCGGGACAGGAGAAAAGGTATATGGCGGATAAGAAAGCAAAAGAGATGGCTAGACTGGCCTACCGGGCGTTGGAGGACAAGAAGGCGGAGGATATCCGGGTAATCAATATCGAAAAGGTCAGCGTGCTGGCAGACTATTTTCTGATTGCCTCCGGAATGAATAAGAATCAGGTGCAGGCCATGGCGGACAATGTGGACGAGACGCTGCACAAGATGGGTTATCCTTCCAGGCAGGTGGAGGGTTATCAGACTGCTAACTGGATTCTGATGGATTACGGGGATATTATTGTCCATGTGTTTGACCGGGAGAACCGGCTGTTTTATGATCTGGAGCGGATCTGGCGGGATGGAGAATCCATTTCGGTGGAAGAGTTAGAGTAATCAGTTTTATGGAAAGAAGGAGAGGAAGCATGACAGTAGATAAAAGCTTTTTAATTAAAAAGATACAGAAAAGAGAGACCATGATTGTGGCGTACTGCGGATTTACCGGTATGCCGCTGGTGGTCTGCGACCCGGAGACCTTTAACGATCAGGTGTGGATTTTTGAGACGGAGGCGCTGCTGCAGGAGTTCGCGAAAAAATATACGGAGCGCAAGGTTCTGCTGAGAGGCGTCCAGTATAAGAATCAGCAATTTCTTACGTTTTTCTCCTCTCTGTTCACCATGGGAGTGAATGAGCTGGTATTTGTAGACGAGGGGGCCACCACCACCATCGAGCTGGACGGCCTGGTAAAACGTCCGGATTATTCCAAGCTGAAAAAGGAACAGGTTCCGATCATGAATCCGGAGCTGCAGTTAACGGGGCTTTACTTTATGCAGGAGGCGGCCCGGCCGGTTCCCAATGAGGAGAAGGAAAACTTAAAGGATCTGGAGGAAGAACTGGCGGCCAACATGGTAAAGGGCAAATACCTGGTGGGCATCGAACTGAACGAGGGGCCGGAGAGCGATGCGGAGAAGCTGAAGAATAAGAAGTATAAGCTTCCAATCCTGAAAAATAAAAACGGGGATGTGCTTCAGCCCATCTTTACCGATCCGGTGGAGTTTCAGAAATTTGCCAAAGGGAAAAATCTTAAGGCCATCGGCGTGCCCTATGCGGATCTGTCCAAGCTGCTGGTGAAGGATGCGAAGGGATTTATGCTGAATCCGGCAGGGTATCATATTATGATGCCGAAGGAGCTGCTGGTGGGGCTTTCTAAGAGGTTTTCTTAATTTGTTGTAAGCAGGACGCGCAGAAAGGGGCCGTCAGGAGAAGCCAGGGCCAGGTTCCCTGATATCCGATGTTCACCTAGTCCTTCCGACAGCTGTCCGC
>CAMNQN010000073.1 GCA_946549155.1 uncultured Lachnospiraceae bacterium
GGATTTCCTGGCGAACTGCCCCGGTGCCCGAAAGCGGAGGGCGGCTCCATCCTAGTGTTTCTTGTATCCGGAGCAGTTTTCCAGAGGCATCTGTCCGCCCGGCCCCGCCTTTTCCTGCGTCCTGCTAATTAACAAATCACGACCAGTTTTATTCGGCAGCCCGCTCTTCCAGCGCCCACAGGGCATCCTGAACCGGGCGCTCCAGATAGCGGACCTCTTCTCCGTTACGGAGAATTCTGGCATTCCCGTCGGTGGTGTGGCCAATTACCACCGCTAAAATGCCCCGTCCATTCAAGTGCTCCGCCAGCGCCTCGCCCCGGGATGTGCCGATCAATAGCGCGCCCTGACCATACAGCTGATAGGGATTCAGATCAAAAAATTCGCAAATTTCCACCGTTTCCTGACGGATGGGGATTTTTTTCAGGTCCACTTCCAGACCCACGCCTCCCTGCTGCGCCATTTCCCAGAGAGCCCCGAAAACGCCGCCCTGGGAGACATCGTGCATCACTGGCATGCAAAATGTCCTTCCCTCCCGGGCTGCTTCCGTCACCAGGATTTGCTCCTCCAGCCCCCGGGCTGCGTCTATAATGGAATAGGGGTAGCGTGTCAGCAGCTTGCGCTCCCTGTTTTTTGCCAGGATGGCAGTTCCGGCCATGCCGGCCCAGCCAGTCATAACCAGCGCCTGTCCCGGCCTGAGCCTGGCCTCCCCGCGTTCCTGCCGGGGAGCATTTCCAAACCCGGTCACCGTAAGCATCGGACGGCTGACGGCACGGCTGACCTCCGAGTGGCCTCCGGCCACCCGGATGCGCCGTGCAGCGCACCACGCTCCGGCCTGCTCCATCATACGTTTCAGTTCCTTCTCGTCCTGATCCGTAGGAAACAAAACGCTCAGCATCACGCTTTTCGTCTCTGCTCCCCAAACCGCCAGATTATTCACAATGGCAGCCAGAAGCATCTCCACACTCCGGTCGCACACGCCCCCAAGGGTGCCGCAGGCGCAGGCACTGACGGCATGCCCGGCCTCTGTTTCCGCCAAGGGGCCGCATCCCTCTGCCCCATCCTCTTTTCCGCTGTGCTTCCTTCCCTGGATATTCTGTAACTCTCCGTCCAAAAATCCGCAGTCCAGCCCAGGCTCCGTCAGCGCTCCTGCCCTGCGCAGGGGACGCAGCACGGACCGGTCCAGCACCGCCTGTGAAACCTTTCCTGTTTTCATTCAAGCTCTCCTTCACTCACAGTCAGAAGCCGCCGTAATTTGCGTAAGGATAACTCCCGGCGCATGTTACGGCGACCCTGTTGATTCCATATATTAATACTCGTATCCATACTCCGGGGGATCCACAATCTCAATGGTTCCTTCTCCCGTGCCTGCATTGCCCCCAGTGCCGGTATCCCCCTCCACGGTCACCTGTCCCTGGTCCGGCGGGGTCTCCGGAGCGGTGGTTTCTGTCTGGGCGGTATAGGACGCCGCATTGCTGATCACCGCCTGCACCTGATTCAGGTCGCCGGTGGCAATGGCCGTGTACATGGCCTGCGTCAGCGCGGTATTTCCGGAGGCCACACCCACATCGTAGGCAGTGCCCACCGCCTGGTAGGTACTGTTGTTCACCTGAACGCTGTCCACCAGTACGCCGTCCTCATAAATATTTTTCCACAGCTCCGCTGTGTATCCCGTGTGAGGGGACTGGGTCTGCTGAAGGTAGCCCACATTCTGGCCGGCATTGGCCGTCAGCTTCACGCCGCTGGGCTCTGTGGTGCTGGTCACATTGCTGACAAACTCAATGCTGCGGTTTGCCGGACGGGTCTCCTCGCCGTAAATCGTGAAGTTCAGCACCCCTCCGTATGCGGAGCCCACGATATAAATCGGGGTATTTAGGTTATTCACAAAGGCCAGATCCATAACGCCCTCCGCGATGGCCGCGTCCTTGGAAGGATCCACATAGGTCACGATCATCGTATGGTTCGAGCGGGCCGTCACCTCCAGCTCCGCCTTCAGAACCGCATTGTACAGCGTGGTGGATACCTGGCAGATACCGCCGCCGTAGGAATCAACCACCCGATTTTCCTCATAGGAGGGGGCCGGCTGATAACCGTTCTCCGCCGAAAACGGCGTCACCATGTCTGTCACGGAAAAATAATCCCCGGGCATCAGCAGCGTACCGCTGATTTTGGAACAGCCGTTTTCGATATTCGTGGCCCGCTCCCAGGTGGAGGAGGAATAGTTCGTGGTGGCAGTGCCCAGCACATCCTTCACCTTACTCAGTTCTTCCTGGGTGATGGCCGGAGACACCCGGTCCACCGCCAGATCGATCGTGAGGTCCCCGCCCTCCCAGGCTTCAAAGGCCTTCTGCACCAGGGCAACGGACTCCTCCACCTTCAGCGTAAGGCCATCCGTGCCTCCCTCCACGCCGGGCGTACCGTCATCCTGAGTATAAACCGTGCCGTTGACCGGCTCGGAATTGTAAACGCTGCAGCCCTCCACAAAGCCCTGGGCCTTCGCCTCGTCCACGGTAAATTCGATCTCATATTCCTTATTCTGATGCTCCAGATCCCGCTGATCCTTATATCTCTGGACAATATTTCCCGTGGTGCCCAGATTTTTAATCTCGTCGATGATCTCCTTATTTTCCCACTCCAGCCCCAGGCTGTTCAGCGTCGCGGTAATGGGCGTATCCCCCATCATCAGTGTAACCGTGGCTTCCCCCAGCTTTTTCACCTTATCCTTCACCGCCTGGGATGCTTCGCTGGCCGTCATGCCTCCCACATCAATGCCGCCGATCAAAATCCCCTCGCTGATCGTCATCTCCTCCTCATGGGCAGACGCCATACCGGAAAACGCCAGCACAAAAAAACTGGTCAGCAGCAGGGCCAATCTTTTGCTTCCAAAACCTCTGTTTCTCATATTCAGACTCCCGTTATATCCCGCAGTGACAGCCGCTCCTTCACAGCCTCCCGGCGCCGCCGGCCTGCAGAATATTTCTACGAACTATTTACATAAATGCACTCAACAAGGTGGATGCCACCATAGCCAGAACGATCACAATCACAATCGCCGCCGCAATGATTCTGGTTTTCTTTGATTTATTCCAATTCATCATAATATGCTTCACTCCCTTCCGAAATATTGTGACCATTTTCTCCCAAAATGTCAAGTAAATACGCAAAATAAAGAAAGATTTAAGATTTCACCTGTTTATGTTTACTTCCCGGGCAGAGGCATCCTTCGTCAGCGGATCCCGGTTCCTGTAGTCAAACAGGATCCAATGCCCGCCCGCTTCTCCATTCCGCAGGGAAAAATGCTCCAGATGGGTCATCTTCCCTAACTGCTTCCAATTATACCCCTCATAGTCCTTCAGATAGCGCCGCTCTTCCTCCTCCCGGCGGTAGAAGGCCGCCCGCTCCTCCCTGTAAAGGGCCGGATCCTCCGCCCATTCCGGGCGGGTCTTGGCGTTTTCCCGCAGGTACAGATCCAGAATCAGCTGCTCATCATACCATTGCCCTCGTTTTGGATCCGCCTCATGGGCAAACTCCCGCAGATACTCCAGCCGCTGGGCCCGGGAGTAGGCGCTGCCCGGCGTCCCCTTCCGTTCATAAAAATCCGCCAGAGCTTCGTACAGGGCGAAGGGCGAGGGAAATACCTCCTCCAGGGCCCGGATGGTGTGGGAAAACTGCTGGCTGTTGTAATAGACCTCCAGCATTTCCTCCACCGCCTTTAACCGCAGTACCTCCCCGTAGGAAAGCCAGCGGGTGCGCAGCACCTCATACACCGGCCGGAGACTGTATACAATGCCATACTGCTCCGCATCCGCCTCCATCAAAGAGCCTTTCAATACCTTCAAAAAGCCCAGCTGCAGCTCCTGCGGATGCAGGCTGTACACCATATCAAAGGAACGCCGGAAGCTCTCATAGGCCTCATAGGGAAGTCCCGCGATCAGATCCAAATGCTGGTGAATATTATGGCGGGCAGAAATCTGCTTTACCACCTCCGCAATTTTCCCGAAATCCGTCCTGCGGTGCACCGCCTCCAGCGTCTGCTCGTTGGCGGACTGCACTCCGATCTCCAGCTGAACCAGGCCGGGCCGCATCCTGCCTAAAAGCTCCAGCTCCTCCGGACGCAGAAGATCCGCCTCAATCTCAAAATGAAAATTGGTAACGCCATTGTCATGCTCCAGGATGTAGCGCCATATCTCCATCGCGTGGCGATGATCACAGTTAAAGGTGCGGTCCACAAACTTCACCTGGGGCACCCGGTGATCCAAAAATACCTGCAGCTCCCGCTTCACCAGCTCTGGACTGCGAAAACGCACCCGCTTATCAATGGAAGAAAGACAATAGCTGCAGGAGAAGGGGCAGCCCCGGCTGCTCTCATAATAAAGAATCTTGTTCGTAAAATCCTCCGGGCGTTCATACACAAAGGGCAGCTCATCCATGGGAAGATATTCCGCCAGCTCCCGGTTTTGCCGAATCACACCCGGGAGGGCGCCGACCGCCGCCTCCGCTTCCCGCCGGCCCTCCGCAGTCTCCCGCCACAAAATACCCGGTATCTGCTCCAGCGCGCCCCGGCCGCCCAAATAATAATCCATCAGGCGCAGGAAGGTGCGCTCGCCCTCCCCCACCAGGATCAAGTCAACCTCCGGATGAGACCTCAGCAGAGCCTCCCCATCATAGGAAGCCTCCGGACCGCCCAGCCAGATTTTTGTCTCCGGCAGTACCAGGCGCACATCCTCTATGAGCTCCAGCACCAGGCGCATATTCCAGATATAACAGGAAAAAGCCAGAATATCCGGCTTTTTCCTGTAAATCTCCTGCAAAATCACAGCTTCGTACTGGTTGATCGTAAACTCTGCCACCTCAATCTGATCCTTATACCCTGAATCTCCATAAGCGGCGGCGTAAGCCCTGAGGCTGTGCACCGCCAGATTAGAATGAATATATTTCGCGTTCACCGCAGTCAGCAGTATGTTCATGTGCTCACCTATTTACCAAATACCAGATTCCGCCCACGGCCTTACAGCACCATCTTCGCCGCGCCGTAAATCCCTGCGTCATTGCCCAGCTTCGCCAGCTTGAAGGCCACGTTCCTCGCTGTGGGGAACGCATAGTGAAGATAATTTTTCTTTATGTAGTCATACAGGATGGAGCCGGCCTTTGACACGCCGCCGCCGATCACGAACACCTCCGGATCCAGCACTGCGGCAAAGGAGGCCATGGCCTTGCCCAGGTACGCTCCGAAGCGCTCCGCCACGCGGATCGCCAGCGGATCGCCCTGCTTCACCGCATCAAAAACAGTCTTTGCCGACACCTCGCCGTCCCGAAGCAGGGAAGGCTCATCGGAGGCCTCCAGCTCCTCCCTGGCCAGGCGAACGATACCCGTGGCGGAAGCCACCTGCTCGAGACAGCCGCAGTTGCCGCAGTTGCAGGGATCCGTGATGGCATCCTCCACATGCACATGCCCCAGCTCCCCCGCCGCTCCCTGGGAGCCTGCGAAAATTCTGTCATTTACAATAATGCCGCCGCCCACGCCGGTGCCCAGGGTCAGCATCACCATATTGTGATACCCCATGCCGCCGCCCTTCCAGAGCTCGCCCAGAGCCGCCACATTGGCGTCATTCCCCGCCTTCACCATCAGGCCGGTCAGCGCTTCCATCTCCTTCACAATATCAATCCTGCCCCAATGCAGATTCACCGCGCAGGCAATCACACCGTCGTCATCCACCGGGCCGGGCACTCCGATGCCCACACCCGCGATCTCCTCCTTGTCCAGGCCCCTCTCCTGAATCTTAGACAAAATCGCCTCTGCCACATCCGGAAGAATATTTTTTCCTCCATCCTCGGTTCTGGAGGGAATCTCCCACTTGTCCAGGACCTCTCCCACCGTACTGAATAACCCGCATTTTACCGTGGTGCCGCCCACATCGATACCAAAACAATAGTTTTTCATCTCATCCTCCCATGTATTTTATTTTTCCTGCTCCCTGCTTTTCATCAGGCTGTTCTGCACACGGTTATACAGCTCCTTGGCCGCATTATACCCCATCTTCTTCTGACGGTGGTTCACCGCCGCCGACTCCACGATCACCGCCAGATTTCGTCCCGGACGAATCGGAAGGGAATGGCAGACCACCTTATTGCCCAGGAATTCAATGTACTCCTCCTCCAGGCCCAGACGGTCGTACTCCTTATCCCGGTCCCACTCCTCCAGCTTGATCACCAGGTCGATATTTCCCGTGTTCTTTACACTCTCCACACCAAATAGCGTCTTTACATCAATGATACCGATGCCCCGCAGCTCGATAAAGTGCCGCGTGATATCCGGCGCGGTACCCACCAGTGTCGCGTCGCTGACCTTGCGGATCTCCACCACATCGTCGGTGATCAGCCGGTGTCCCCGCTTAATCAGCTCCAACGCAGCCTCACTCTTACCGATACCGCTCTCACCCATAATCAGGATACCTTCGCCGTAAACATCCACCAGTACGCCGTGAATGGAAATGCAGGGTGCCAGCTCCACGCCCAGCCAGCGAATCAGCTCCGCCATAAAGGGGGAGGTGGCCCGCTTTGTCACCAGAATCGGGATCTCATATTTTTTCGCCAGCTCCAGCATATCGTCATCCGGGTGGGTCATGGTGGTATAGATCAGGCAGGGAATCTTGCAGGCCAGAAGCTGCTCGTACACCGGCAGCTTCTGCTCCCTGGACAGGTGTTCCAGATAGCTGTACTCCACATAGCCGATGATCTGCACACGCTCCGCGTCAAAATGGTCAAAATAACCGGTCAGCTGCAGCGCCGGACGGTTCACCTCTGTAGTGTTGATCCTCTTTGAGGATATTTCAATTTCTGGCGTCAGATTTTCCAGTTTCATCCTCTCCACCAGCTTGGACAATGCCACACTATTGCTCATACCTGTTCTCCTTATTTTCTGTCTAATAAATCTATGGTATCACTCTTTTGGCAATTTGTCCACCGAAGCACTTTTTTCTCCGTGAAAAAAATTGTAGACCTGACGGGCGCTGGCCATGTTCATGGAGGGCACTTTGGCCAGCTCCTCCACCCCGGCCATCCGGATGGCCTCCAGGGACTGGAAGGCCTTCATCAGGGCCTTTCTCCTGGCCGGCCCCACCCCCTCGATATCGTCCAGAATGGAATGCACCTGTCCCTTCGTGCGCAGGCTGCGGTGGTACTCGATGGCAAACCGGTGGGCCTCGTCCTGAATCCGGGTGATCAGCTTAAACCCCTCCGAGCACTGGTCGATGGGCAGCTCCACATTCTGATAATACAGTCCCCTGGTCCGGTGAAAATCATCCTTCACCATACCGCAAATGGGAATGGACAGCCCCAGCTTCTCCATAACCCGCAGCGCCACGTTCACCTGGCCCCTGCCTCCGTCCATCATGATCAGATCCGGAAAGCTGGAAAATCCGCCCAGCTCCTGCTCCAGATTCTTTTCCTTCATCTCCCGCTGCTCCTGCAAACCGTGGGAAAACCGTCTGGTAAGCACCTCCTCCAGGCTGGCGTAATCATCGGGCCCCTGCACGCTCTTGATGCGAAACTTCCGGTAATCGCTGCGCTTTGGCTTGCCCTTCTCAAAAACCACCATGGAACCCACCGACTGAAATCCGCTGATATTGGAAATATCGTAGGCCTCCACCCGGTTGATCCTATCCATCCCCAGAAGCTGCGCCACCTCCTTCATCGCCCCGATGGTACGGCCCTCTTCCCGTTTGATCCGCTCCCGGTCCTGATGCAGCACAATCTCCGCATTCTGTCTCGCCAGCTCCACCAGTTTTTCCTTCGTTCCCTTTTTCGGCACCCGCAGGGATACCCGCTGGCCCCGTTTTCCGGTGAGCCACTGCTCCAGCAGCTCCCGCTCCTCCACCTCCACCTCCAGCATCAGCTCCCGCGGAATAAAGGGGGTGCCGGAATAAAACTGCTTGATAAAGCTGTTTAAAATAGTAGCCTTCCGGTCATACAGACCGATCTTCACAAAAAAATGATCCCGGCCGATCAGCCGCCCTCCCCGGATAAAGAATACCTGCACCACCGCATCGGTATCCTCCGCCGCCAGGGCAAGCACGTCCTTATCCTCCCCGTCGCCGTTGGTGATCTTTTGCTTCTGGGCCACCTGCTTCACACTGTTTATCAGCTCCCGGTAGGTGATGGCCTCCTCAAATTCCATCTCCTCCGCAGCCTTCTGCATCTTTTCTTCCAGCATATTTAACACCGGCGCATAGTGGCCATTTAAAAAGTCCAGCGCCTCATCCACGGATTTACGGTATTCCTCCTTGCTGATATAACCCTGGCAGGGTGCGTTGCACTGCTTGATATGGTAATTCAGGCAGGGCCTGTCACTGCCGATCTCCTTAGGCAGGCTGCGGTTGCAGCTGCGCAGCTTATACAGCTTCCGAATCAGGTCAATGGTATCCTTCACCGCCCCGGCACTGGTGTAGGGGCCGAAATATTTGGACTTATCCTTTTTCATCGTGCGGGAAAACAGCACCCGTGGATACTCCTCCCCCATGGTCACCTTAATGAAGGGATACGTTTTATCGTCCTTCAGCATGGTGTTGTACTTGGGGCGGTGCTCCTTGATCAGATTACACTCCAGTACCAGCGCCTCCAGCTCCGAATCCGTCACAATATACTCAAACCGGCGGATTCTCGTCACCATCTGTTCGATCTTTGGCCCCTTGTTCCGACTGCTCTGGAAATACTGGCGCACCCGGTTTTTCAGGCTGATGGCCTTTCCCACATAAATGATGGCATCATTTTCATCGTGCATGATATAGACGCCGGGCCGGGCCGGCAGTTTTTTCAATTCTTCCTCGATGTTAAAGCTAAATTCCATAAACCTGCCTCCAGTCTAAATTAAGTGAAAATTCTTCCATTTCCCGCCCCGAAACCGCAGTATAAAGCAGACGCAGCGAAACAGCCAGTCAATAATCATCGCCACCCACACACCGATGGCTCCCAGCCCCAGGTATACCCCCAGAATTACGCTGAATGCAATACGGAACGCCACCATGGAAAAAATGGACACCGCCATCGTATATCTGATATCTCCCGCGGCACGCAGCGCAAAGGGCAGCGTAAAGGAGATCGGCCAGAAAAAAATGGCCAGCCCATCATGAAGCCAGATCAAAATCATAGAAAGACGGCGTGTCTCCTCCGAAAGAGTATAAAGGTTCAAAATCGGATTCAAAAGCAGAAGCAGCGTAATGCAGGTAGCCCCGATAATCCCATAAGTAATTTTCAGCAGCCGCTTTGTGTAGGCAATAGCCTGATTGGTATCTCCGGTGCCGATACACTGGCCAATCACCGTGATCATAGCCAGATTCATGGCCGAACCGCCCAGAATCCCCATGGAATCCAAGCTGTTGGCCACCGCATTGGCCGCAATCTGAGCCGTGCCGAAACCGGCGATAATGCTCACCACCACCACTCTTCCGCCCTGGAAAATGCCGTTCTCCACACCGTTAGGCAGAGCGATACTCAGGATTCTCTTCATCATGCTTCCGTTCCAATGGAACACCGTAGCCCTCTCAATATACACCTGGTTTTTCCGGTTCATCACCAGCAGCATCTGTACCACAGCCGCCGTGGCCCTGGCCGCCAGCGTCGCCAGCGCAGCCCCCGCCACGCCCATACCGAAGCCAAAAATCAGAAGCGCGTTTCCCACGATATTAATTACATTCATACCTGCGGATATGTACATGGGCGCGCTGGAATTTCCCATGGAACGGTACATAGCCGCCCCGGAATTGTAAACCGCCAGAAAGGGATAGGAAAAGGCAGACAAAATCAGATACGTCATGGCACTCTCCATCACCTCCGGCTCAATGGAGCCAAACAGCGCCGTCAGCATGGGCCGCCGGAAGATCAGGGTCAGAGCCATAATGCCCAGGGAAATGAGAGCCGTTATGGTCAAAAGCTGGCCAGCGGCCTCACAGGCGCCGGGCCGGTTTCTGCTGCCCAGATACTGGGAAATAATCACCGCACCCCCGGTAGCAATGGCCGCAAAAATACTGATCAGCACATTATTAATCATATCCACCAGGGAAACTCCCGAAATGGCCGCCTCCCCCGCATAGGAAATCATCATCGTATCCGCGATTCCCACCGTCATCGCCAAAATCTGCTCAATGACCAGCGGAATAATTAATGCTTTCAATTCTTTCTTTGTAAATAACTCCTTCATCTTTTCCTCTCATCCCTTCTGCCAAGACAGTAAAACACACAGAGACCGCCGCGAAATATATGAAAGAACGCTTCCCCTACATCCGGTATCTTAACCGGATATCAGGAACTCTCCTTCACACATTTTGCGGCGGCCCCTTTCGTCTAACTACTCTCTAATAAATTCTCCGAAGATTCTCTTTGCGGTACCCTTCCGCCTGCTTCTGGAAAATATGCTCACAAAACATCTGTACAGCCACACTCAGTAAAATTCCCAATGACACATCCACCACCGAATGCTGCTTCAAAAACATCGTGGAAAGCACGATGGATACGCTCAGCACCCCGCTAAAGGCCCGGACACCCCTGCGCTCCTTAAACTGGGGACTGCCATTAATCGCATAAAACATCACCAGCGAGTTAAACACATGGATGCTGGGCAGCACATTGGTAGGTGTATCCGCAGCGTACAGCATCTGAACCATCTGCGTAAAAATATTGTGGCGGGCAAATACGGCAGGCCGAAGATCCTGCCTGTTCGGGTAAATACAGCTCACCACCAGAAAGATCGTCATTCCAATCGCCAGGACGGAAATCAGCTGATAGTATTCCCGCTTATCCCTGCTGCGAAAAATAAACCAGCACACACCCACTACCATATAAACAAACCACAGCAAATACGGAATAACGAAATATTCACAGAACGGAATCTGGTCATCCAGCCAGCTGTGTATCACATGATAATGGCGGTGCTCAGCGTTCTCCAGAATAAAAAATCCCAGCAGATAAAACATCATATAAATAATAATCCACAAGCCATGCTTATAATTGTCATAAAACTTTTTCATTGCTTTCCTGTTATCTCCCCATTACCTATCCCGCAATCTAAAAATTCACCTGTGACTGCCAAACAGCCCGCAGTATCATCACGGCTCCGCTTTTCCTTCTAAAGTTTCTCAGCCTCTTTCAATCGAATATTTTAGCATGTTTCCCCACAATTTCAATCAGCATAACTCCGAATTTTCCCCGGCTTTCCCGGATTTTTTCGTGACTGTTCCCCATTCGGGATGCGTGCCGGGGGTGCCCCCGGCAGAAAATTCTCTCCCTTATTTCGTTTCCCGGCAGCGTTTCCCTGCCGTTCCTTTCTCCCCTCTATTTTTCCCTTCTTTCAACTAAGCGTTTTCCTGTCCGCCGATACCTCTGTCAACTGTTTTCCATATCCATCGGGACTTCCGCTGACGGTTCTTTCATATCCGCCAATATTTCTGCTTACGGTTCCTCCTTATCCACAGATGCCTCAGCTGACGGCTCCTTCGTATCCGCAGATCCCTCAGCTGACAGTTCCGCGGCCGGCGCCACGATTTCCTTCTGCACAGGCGCTTCCGTCTCCACAGCCTTCTCCTGGATGCGCGTCTCGCTATGGCTCTGCGCTTCCCCGGCGGTACCCTCCACCTGATGGAAGATCTCCATAAATTCCTTGCCGGTGATGGTCTCCTTTTCAATCAGAAAGGCCGCAATCTGATCCAGGGTATGTCTGTGTTCTCTCAGCAGACGCTTGGCCTCCTCATAGGACTCCTTCAGAACCCGCATCACTTCCTTGTCCACCTCCGCTGCAGTCACATCGCTACAGTTTAAGACCGTACGTCCCTCCAGATACTGATTCGCCGCGCTCTCCAGGCCCATCAGTCCGAATTTTTCCGACATGCCATACTGGGTGATCATGGCCCGGGCCACCTTCGTAGCCTTCTCAATATCGTTGGCCGCTCCCGTGGTCACCGTATCAAATACCAGCTCCTCCGCAGCACGTCCGGCCACAAATTCCACCAGCATAGCCCGGATTTCCTTCTCCGTATTCAGGAACTTCTCTTCCTCCGGAACGTTCATCACATACCCCAGCGCTCCCATGGTTCTGGGAACGATGGTAATCTTCTGTACCGGCTCCGAATCCTTCTGCAGTGCGCTGACCAGCGCATGGCCCACCTCATGGTAAGAAACAATCCGGCGCTCCTCCTTGCTGAGGATACGGTCCTTCTTCTCCTTGCCCACCAGAACCACCTCCACAGCCTCAAAAAGATCAGACTGGGAAACCATGGTCCGGCCCTTCTTCACCGCCAAAATCGCCGCCTCGTTGATCATATTCGCCAGATCGGAACCCACAGCTCCGGAGGTGGCCAACGCGATGGCTTCCAGATCCACCGTCTCATCCATGCGCACATTCTTCGCATGTACCTTCAGTACGTCAACACGGCCCTTCAGATCCGGCTTATCCACAATCACTCTCCGGTCAAACCGGCCCGGACGCAGCAGCGCCTGATCCAGCACCTCCGGACGGTTAGTAGCCGCCAGCACCAGCAAACCCTTGGAGGTATCAAAGCCATCCATCTCCGAGAGGAGCTGGTTCAGCGTCTGCTCCCGCTCGTCATTTCCTCCGCCGTAATGGCTGTCACGGCTCTTGCCGATGGCATCAATCTCATCAATAAAAATAATGCAGGGGGCATTCTTCTTCGCCTCCTCAAACAGATCCCGGACACGGGATGCGCCCACGCCTACGAACATCTCCACAAAGTCCGAACCAGTCAGGGAAAAGAAGGGGCACTTGGCCTCCCCCGCCACCGCCTTGGCTAAAAGGGTCTTACCTGTTCCGGGAGGGCCCACCAGCAGCGCGCCCTTGGGCAGCTTGGCTCCGATCTTCGTGTATTTTCCGGGATTCTCCAGGAAATCCACCACCTCCTGCAGGGACTCCTTGGCCTCGTCCTGGCCGGCCACATCCTTAAAGAGCACGCCCGTCTCCTTCTGAACATAAACCTTGGCCCGGCTCTTTCCCACGCCCATCATACCGCCACCGCCGCTCATGCGTCTCATCAGAACGCCCAGCAGAATCCAGATCAGAATCAGGGGAGCAAAGGAAAGCACCACATTCAGAATCAAATTTGTGGTGGTATCAGGGATCTCCTCATTAAAACGAATCCCCGCCTTCTCCAGACGGCTCACCAGCTCTGTGTCGCTGTAAATCCGCCCGGTATAATAAGAAATCTCCAGGCCGCCGGAAGAAAACGGCTGTACCTTAGGTACAATCGTGATCGTATCCTCGTCCAGCGTCACCTCCTCAACCAACCCTTTATCCACCATCTCCAGAAATTCATCGTAGGTAATCTCCTTGGAGGTGGTATCCTTCACCATGTTGTTAAAAAAGCTCATAACCACCAGAGTGATCAGCGTCACCACCAGGAAAATCAAAATCGTGGAATGATTTTTATTTCCATTGCCGGGGCCGCCGTTCCCGTTATTTCCGGGATCTCTGCCGTTATTTCGTTGATTGTTATCCATCTTTTCCTCCTCATAAGCGACCGGTTCCTGCATCCCAGGCCGCCGCATCCACGATCTCAGGGCATAGTCCACCCTGGAAAGCGATCATGTATTCCTTATTATAAGGATACGTTTTCCATAAATCAATAGTCCAAAACAAAATAAATCTAAATGTTTTCTTAAATTCACAACTCATGCCCCAAATATAGGGTTTTGTTAATTAGCAGGACGCAGGAAAAGACGGGGCCGGGCGGGCAGATGCCTCTGAAAAACTGC
>CAMNQN010000074.1 GCA_946549155.1 uncultured Lachnospiraceae bacterium
AAATCCGTTAATACGGTATGGACATTATGAAACCACAGGGACACAAGGATATATTGTTCCGATATCATCGGTACAATATATCCTTATCCCTGCCGTTCCGCCTCATCCTGCGTCCGGGTAATCAACAAAACACGAATAAGAAAACTGATGTCTGAAGAGTAAAAATGATAAATTAAGGTAATAAATTAATATATTAATGTATCATTAATATATTGACGTTTCCTTAAAAATGTGTTATATTCATCTATGTATGAGAAAAAATTATATTTTTTTGCGGAAAAAATCTCTCTTTTAGTGTACAATATACATGGAAAAAAGATGGTAGTTGCTATTAAGGAGGTTTTCTATGAACAGAAAGGCACTAAGCCCCCGACAACTGGAGGTTATGGAGATTTTGTGGAATGCAGAAAAAGGAATGACCGCCTCAGAAATTGTAAACGCGTCTAAGGGGTTACAGATTAATACGGTGCAGGCTTCACTGCGAAGCCTCATTTCGAAAAAATATATTGAAGTAGGGCAGATTGTATACAGCGGAACAGTTTTATCCCGGAGCTATATACCTATGGTTACCCGGGAGGAGTATTTGAAATTTTCCTGCCAAAAGTTAACAGAGCTTTCTTCCTCTTCTCTAGTGATGGCTAGCTTTATCGGAAATGCAGAAAATACAGATGTATTAGACGAATTGGAAGCTATGATACAAAAGAGAAAACGAGAATTGGAAGAGGGAGAATGATATGTCGACTTCATTGGGATCATTTTTAGTATGTTTCTGTACGGTGATGTTTTTAACGACATACATCTATTTTATAATTCATGTTAAAAAAGATGTGTTATATAGCGGAATGAAATTTGCCTTTTGTGCAATTGGGTTGATTTTACTTAGAATGCTGATACCAGTTAATTTTCCGTTTACAATAACCATTAGTTCCGTAAAGATATTGCCTGTGATAAGCCGGGTGTTGTTTGGATATATCGGCGATACTCATGTCGGTATGGCAGAGATATTTTTGGGAATATGGGGAATTGTGACAATTTGGAAGTTGATTCGCCTGCTTGTTACAGAGATAAGTGTGCGGAATTATTTAGAAGTTTTTCGTGTTCAGGATATAAGTCGATATCCTAAAATTTTAAAAGCTTTGGAGGAAAGCGGAGCTCCAAATTTTTCTGTGTGTATTGTTCCCATGAGAATTTCGCCATGTATTTCCGGATTGAGAAAACCGGTGCTGGTATTGCCGAATTTTGATTTTACAGAGAGGGAATTGTATTACATATGCCGTCACGAGGTGGAGCATTATAGAAAACATGATTTATGGTTAAAGCTGATTGTGAATTTAGTAACTTGTGTTCAATGGTTTAATCCGGTTGTTTATTTGTTGAATAAGGAATTAACGTTGGCTTTTGAATTGACTGATGATAGTTTAATCTTAAAAGACTGTAGCGAGGAGGAATGCTTGGAATATGCCGATTGCCTGATTGATCTTTCGGGTAAATTAGGAGAAGAAAAAGAGGACTTGTGCGGAATTGCCTTTGCGAAAAATAAAAAATCAAATTTGAAAGTAAGAATAGAGTATATTACGGAGAGAAGGCATAATACTTCAAAGAGAAGCAAAATATCAGAGATTGTATGTTACGGAATAATTTCTTTGGTAATGGTAGCCTCTTTTACATTTGTGCCGGAAGCATATGAAATTGCAGAAGCAGAGCAGGAAGAAACTTTTAATGTATCAGAAGAAAATGCATATTTTATAAAAAGAGATTCTGAATATGAATTATATATTGCAGATACGTATACGGCTTTGTTTTCCGATATTCCAGAAGAATTTTATAACATACCAGTTATTGAGGAGGAACTTAAATGAAAAGAAAAACAGTAGTAAGCAGTTTGATTGTGATGGCGTTTTTGACTTTCGGATCTCCAGCAATAATGGCACAGGAGATTGCTTATGCTTCGACAGATACTCAGGAAGTGCAGCCAAGAACGGATATTAAGGAATGGAGATATAAGGTTATAAATGGGCGTTTGTATAAGCGACTGTTTAATGCATCCACGGGACGTTGGGAAACTGATTGGATTTTGGTTGAAAATCAGATATAATTAGGGTATTCTGGATAGGAAAAGAGATACGTTATTTGTAAATGTATAATGATTAGTAACACGTCAGCTTGTCGTTTTACGGCAGGCTGATATTTTTGTGAAGAAACACTTGCAATATACCCCATAAGGGTATATAATCTATATGAAGCTAAAATACCCGGTAGGGGTATAATAATAAAAGCTGTGAGTGATAGATGGTTTCGACAGAAATCGCCTCATTGGAAGGAGGAGAAAATTGTGGGAGTAGAATATACAGGTAATTCAGAAACCATGGAACCGTCAGAATCCACCGTACAAGCGGAAGATGAAAGAATCCCGGAGGAAACCTGGGATGAACCGGGCGGGAAGTGCGAATACTGTTCTCATAAGACGAAGGAGCGCTCAGAGAAGGAATACAGGGATCTTGTGAACCGCTTGAGCCGGATCGAGGGACAGGTGAGGGGGATTCGCAGGATGGTGGAGCAGGATGCTTACTGCACGGATATTCTGATGCAGGTGTCGGCGGTGAACGCGGCGCTGAACAGCTTTAACAAGGTGCTCCTGGCCAACCATATCCGTACCTGTGTGTCGGAGGATATCCGGAGTGGGAAGGACGGGACGGTGGAGGAACTGGTGAAGGTTCTTCAGAAATTGATGAAGTAAACGGAAGGAGTGATTTGCATGGAGCAATATACGGTTACCGGCATGAGCTGCGCGGCCTGCAGCGCCCGGGTGGAAAAGGCGGTTTCCAAGGTGCCGGGGGTGACCTCCTGTTCGGTCAGTCTGCTGACAAATTCCATGGGAGTGGAGGGAGATGCTTCCGATCAGGAGATTATTGCGGCGGTGGAGAATGCGGGATATGGCGCAGCTCTCAAAGGCGGGAAGGGCAGCAAAGCGGCGGTACAGAGTGCAGGCTTTGGCAGTGGCGCCGGGGAGGAGCTTTTGAAGGACCGGGATACTCCGGTACTGAAGCGGCGGCTTTGGGCTTCGCTGGGATTTCTGGTGGTGCTTATGTACTTTTCCATGGGGCATATGATGTGGGGATGGCCGGTGCCGGCTTTCTTCCAGACAAATCATGTGGCGATGGGACTGCTGCAGCTGCTGCTTACCGTGATCATTATGGTGATTAACCAGAAATTTTTTATCAGCGGCTTTAAGGGCCTGCTTCACCGGGCCCCGAATATGGACACGCTGGTGGCGCTGGGCTCCGGCGCATCCTTTGTCTACAGTGTGTATGCTCTGTTTGCCATGACCGATGCCCAGGCGCGGGGAGATATGGCGGGAGTTATGGCCTGTATGAATGAGTTCTATTTCGAGTCGGCGGCCATGATTTTGACCCTGATCACGGTGGGGAAAATGCTGGAGGCCCGTTCCAAAGGCAGAACCACAGATGCGCTGAAAAGCCTGATGAAGCTGGCACCCAAAACGGCGGTGCTGGTCCGGGATGGGGCGGAGGTGGAGGTTCCCATTGAACAGGTGGGCAAGGGAGATATTTTCGTGGTCCGTCCCGGGGAGAATATACCGGTGGATGGTGTTGTGCTGGAGGGAAGCAGCGCGGTGAATGAGGCGGCGCTCACCGGGGAGAGTATCCCGGTGGACAAGGCGGAGGGCGATAAGGTGTCTGCTGCCACTGTGAATCAGTCCGGTTTCATTCGTTGCCAGGCCACCCGGGTGGGGGAGGATACGACTCTGTCCCAGATCATTCAGATGGTCAGTGATGCGGCGGCTACCAAGGCCCCTATTGCCAAGGTGGCGGACAGGGTGTCCGGTGTATTTGTGCCGGCGGTGATCGGCATTGCCCTGGTGACGCTGGTGATCTGGCTGCTGGCGGGGGAGAGTGTGGGCTTTTCGCTGGCCCGGGCGATTTCCGTGCTGGTGATCAGCTGTCCCTGTGCGCTGGGGCTGGCGACTCCGGTGGCCATCATGGTGGGCAACGGAATGGGCGCAAAGCACGGTATTATGTTTAAGACGGCGGTTTCCCTGGAGGAGGCCGGAAAGGTACAGATCGTGGCCCTGGATAAAACGGGAACCATCACCAGCGGAGAACCCAGGGTGACGGATATGATACCGGCGGAGGGTATTTCGGAGGAAGAACTGCTTGGAATGGCCTATGCGCTGGAACGAAGGAGCGAGCATCCCCTGGCCCGGGCGATTTTGCAGAAGGGGGAGGAGCTGGGAGCAGTGCCGGAGGAGGTCAGCGATTTCCAGGCGCTGCCGGGAAACGGACTGTCCGCAGTGTTAAAGGGTGCGGTCTTATCCGGCGGTAATCTGAAATTTATTGCCGCGAAGGCCCAGGTGAATGATACAATGAAACGGAAGGCGGAAGCGCTGGCGGAGGAGGGCAAAACCCCCCTGTTTTTCAGCCGGGACGGACGGCTCACCGGCATTATCGCTGTGGCGGATGTGATCAAGGAGGATGGCGCCAGAGCGGTGCAGGAGCTTCAGGATATGGGTATCCATGTGGTGATGCTTACCGGGGATAATGAGCGCACAGCCCGGGCCATCGGCCGGCAGGCAGGTGTGGACGAGGTGATCGCCGGGGTATTGCCGGATGGAAAGGAAAGCGTGATTCGGTCCCTGAAGGAGAAAGGGAAGGTGGCTATGGTGGGAGACGGCATCAATGACGCCCCTGCTCTGACCCGGGCGGATATCGGCATTGCCATCGGCGCAGGCACCGACATTGCCATCGATGCGGCGGATGTGGTATTGATGAAGAGCAGGCTTCGGGATGTACCCGCGGCTATCCGGCTGAGCAGAGCCACACTGCGCAATATTCACGAGAATTTATTCTGGGCGTTTTTCTACAATACAGTGGGTATTCCGCTGGCAGCGGGCCTGTGGATCCCGATTTTTGGCTGGAAGCTGAATCCCATGTTCGGGGCGGCGGCCATGAGCCTGTCCAGCTTCTGCGTGGTAACCAACGCGCTGCGCCTGAACTTCTTCAGGATGTACGATGCTTCCGGGGATAAGCGCAGAAAAAATTCGCTGCGGACAAACGGCGGGACAGCCGGGGAATCCAAGGCTTCAGAGAGGACAACTGTCCTTCCTATCCGGGAAGCGGGGGAAAAGGAACAGTTCCATAATAAAGAAAAGGAGAAAATAAGGATGGAAAAGACAATGGAGATCAAGGGAATGATGTGCGGGCACTGTTCCGCCAGAGTGAAAAAATGCCTGGAGGCCCTGCCCCAGGTGGATGAGGCTGCCGTAAGCCATGAGGAGGGAACCGCTGTGGTGAAGCTGAACGCCCCGGTGGAGGATGCAGTGCTGAAGAGTGCGGTGGAGGCCCAGGATTACGAAGTGGTGGCGATCCGGTAGAGCTTTTTTAAGGGAATAGGCTGAAGGAGCTGCCGTGAAATCGCAGAGGAGCGTTCCTGAATATCCAGGTGTACACAGGATATCAGGAACGCTCCTTTGCGATTTTGTGACAGCCACTGTCATTTTGCGACAGCCTCTTTTGTGTAGGGCTGTTTTTCTTCTTCCGGTCTGTCCTTTCTCCGGGCTTCTTTCCGGTATTCTGTAGGGCTCATCTTTTCTATCTTCCGAAACGCCTGGGAGAAATAGCTGGGGGAGGAGAAGCCGAGGCTCCGGCTGATAACGGACTGGGAGTAATCCGTGGTTTTTAAAAGCAGACGTGCTTCCCGGATCCGGCAGGCAATCATATAGTTGATGGGGGAGATGCCGTATTCCTCCGTGAAGGCATGCACCATATAATATTTGCTCACATGATTAATCTCCGCCAGCAAATCGAGATTTATATTTTCCTTGAAATGAGCGTCAATATAGCGGTGGACGGAGAGCCCTAAGCGGCTGGTTTTGCTTTTGATGGGGGTCAGGGTGGCGGAATAGTTGGTCTGGCGGGTCAGATGCACCACCAGAATCTCCATGAGATTCTGGCAGATAACCTCATGTCCCGGTGTTTTTGCCGCCACCTCCCGCAGCATATTCTGCAGGTAAAACAGCAGCGTGTCCTTGATGCTTCGGAAATTTACGATGTAGAACTGATTGCCGGAGCCGTCTGCGATGGAGAGCTCCAGCCCCTCGATGCCCAGCACGATATATTCCAGCGGCGAGGTATTCAGGCTCAGCTCCGTGTGCTCCACCTGGGGATTCACAATGACCAGATCGTGGGTGCTTACGGGATAAATCTGATTTTCGATGTAAAACTGGCCGGAACCTCCGGTTACATAGAAAAGCTCGGTGCAGCTATGGGTGTGCGGGGTGCTGTGCCAGTCGCCGCCATATCTGGCAGAACTTACATACAGCAATTTTGCTGCATTCCGGATGCCGGAATTTTCATGGATCGTAAAATCGTAGCGGTTTGTACTCATAAAATCCCTCCTGGTGGTGCACGGCGGCTGGAAATGTCCTGGAAAACCCGCCTGCGGCTATTTTTTATAATTGTCCCGAGCCTGACATAAAATATAGTTTATAATTATTGCGTAATATTCGATGAAATAGAAACAAGATATTTATAGTATAGCAGAAATAATCCGAAAATCAAGAAAATGCAGGAATTATCTTATTTTTGGAATAAATGGAAATATTGCAACAAAACAGGGAAAAACTGGGATTGTAAGGTCTGCACAAAACGAGGCCCCTGTATTTATATAAATTATCTAAAAAAAAGAAAAAGAGCAAGATATATAAAAATGACAGCAACAAGGGGGTTGTTTTGCGCAGGCATTCCGGTATACTGGAAGTAGCTTGAAAACAAGGCGAGATTTCGCAAAATTAATGGAGGGAAAACATATGGAAATGAAGAAAATCATGAGTGCAGTTCTTGCGGCTTCTATGGTAGTGGGAACCTGCGGCACCACCGTTTTCGCAGAGGATGCTTACGCGGATTATGCGGGTACTACCATCAGCGTGGCAGCCATCGAGACTGCTTACGGCTCCGACATGTGGGTACAGGTGTGTGAGGCGTTTACGGAACTGACTGGAATTGGGGTGGATTTGATCACGGATAAGAATCTGGAGGATGTGATCGGACCGTCCATGCAGGGCGGCGAATATCCGGATGTGATTCATCTGGCTACCGGCCGGGAAGCGGCTCTGACGGAGCAGTTTATTAAAGGAAACCTGATTGCGGATATCACTGATGTACTGTCCATGACGGTGCCGGGCGAGGAGGCTCTGGTATCCGATAAGATTGCGGGCGGCTTCACAGAAACCTCCCTGACCAATCCCTACGGCGATGGCAAGACCTATCTGGCTCCCATGTTCTACTCTCCCTGCGGCCTGTTCTACAATAAGGGCCTGCTGGAGGAAAAGGGCTGGGAAGTGCCTGTCACCTGGGACGAGATGTGGGAGCTGGGCGATAAGGCCCAGGAAGAGGGAATTTATCTGTTCACCTATCCCACCACAGGATATTTTGATGCGTTCTTCTACGCGCTGCTGTACTCTGTAGGCGGCGCAGAGTTCTTTGACAAGGCTACCACCTACGAAGAAGGAATCTGGGAGACTGAGGAGGCTAAGACCTGCTTCGACATCGTAACCAAGCTGGCTTCCTACACGAATCCCATCACTCCGGCCCAGGCCAATGATCAGGACTTCACCCAGAACCAGCAGCTGGTGCTGGACAACAAGGCGATCTTCATGCCAAACGGAACCTGGATTGTGGGCGAGATGGCGGAAGCTCCCCGTGCGGACGGCTTTGAGTGGGGCATGACCGCTCTGCCGGCAGTGGCAGAGGGCGGAGACCGCTACAGCTACACCTGGTTTGAGCAGGCATGGATTCCGGCAGGCGCGGAGCATGTGGACGCGGCCAAGCTGTTCCTGTCCTTCCTCTACAGTGATACTGCCTGCGAGATTTTCGCAGCCTCCGGTGCAGTTCAGCCGGTGCTTGGCATTGCGGATAAGCTGGAGGGCGACAATGTGATGTTCTACTCCATCTATGACGACGGAGCGAAGGCTGCCATGGGCAACTTTGCCGCATTCGAGGCCATTCCCGGCGTGGAGATCCGTCCGGTATTCTTTGACCCGGTGAACTCTCTGGTTTCCGGCGATATGACAGAAGAGGACTGGATCGCGGGCATTATTTCCGCCAGCGATCAGATGAGAGCAAACCTGAAGTAAAAGGCAACGGTTTTACGGGGCTGGCGCGGTACGCGGCAGCCCCATTTCTTTAGAAAGGAAAAGAGAGCATGAAAAGATCAAAAGGGCGCAGCGCCTTTTTAGTTTCCTGCATCGCGCCGGCCGTGATTCTGTTTTTTATCTTTATGATTCTGCCTACGCTGAACGTATTCCGGATGTCTCTGTTTGAGAAGGGAGCCTACGCCCCCACAGAGACCTTTGTGGGGTTGAAAAATTTCCGGACGCTTTTGGCGGATGCGAATTTTATCCGGTCCATGCAGAATACCATTCTGCTGATCGTGGTGGTGACCATCATCACCTTCGCCTTTGCGCTGGTATTCGCGGCTATTCTTACCAGAGAGAAAATCAGAGGCCAGAATTTTTTCCGGATCGTGTTTTACATTCCGAATATTCTCTCTGTGGTGGTAATTTCCGGTATTTTCTCCGCCGTGTACAAGCCGGAGAACGGAATGCTTAACAGCATCATCGGGCTGTTTCGCGATATGTCCGACCCCATTCTCTGGAAGGGGGAAAAGCTGGTGATGGTCAGCCTGATTATTGCCATGGTATGGCAGGCCATTGGCTATTATATGGTGATGTACATGGCTTCCATGTCCAGTGTGCCCCAGAGCCTCTACGAGAGCGCCAGCCTGGACGGCGCGGGCCGGATCGCCCAGTTTTTCCAGATTACGATACCGCTGGTATGGACGAATATCCGCACCACCCTGACCTTCTTTATTCTTTCTACGATTAATATGGCGTTCCTGTTTGTTAAGGCCATGACCTCCGGCGGTCCTAATCATACCTCCGAGGTGACGCTAAGTTACATGTACAGCCAGAAGGACGCGGGCCTGTATGGCTACAGCATGGCCATCGGCGTGATCATCTTCCTGTTTTCCTTTGCTCTTTCCGCGCTGGTAAACAGGGTGACGGAGCGGGAACCGCTGGAATTTTAGGGAGGTGGAAGCATGGATGTGAAAAGACAGGGCGGGGACCGTCTGTACAAGTTTTTTATTTATGTGATGCTGATTCTTCTGGCCGTTACCATCCTTGTGCCGGTGGCCTGGGTATTTATGGCCTCCATCAAGGAGAACAGTGAGTTTTATGGAAATCCCTGGGCGCTTCCCAGGGGCCTTTACTGGCAAAATTTTGTGGAGGCCTGGAATGCGGCCAACATGGGCAGCTATATGCTTAATTCCGTGCTGGTGACGGCGCTGGCGCTGGTTTTGCTGCTGCTGATTGCGCTGCCGGCCTCCTACTGCCTGTCCCGGTTCAAATTTAAGGGACGGAAGTTTTTGAATACCTGCTTTATGGCGGGATTGTTTATCAATGTAAACTACATTGTGGTACCCATTTTCCTGATGCTTCGGGACGGGGACGTATGGCTGAAAAAGGTATTTGGCGGAGGCTTCCTGTTAAACAACCTGGTGATGCTGGCGGTGGTGTATGCGGCTACAGCGCTGCCCTTCACCATCTACCTGCTGTCCGGCTATTTTCAGACGCTGGCCCACGATTATGAGGAGGCGGCCTACATCGACGGGGCGGGATACCGCACCACCATGTGGCGGATTATTTTCCCCATGGCGAAGCCTTCCATTATCACGGTGATTCTGTTTAACTTTTTGTCCTTCTGGAATGAGTATATCATTTCCATGACGCTGATGAGCTCCGCCAAGGGCCCCAAGACCCTGCCGGTGGGCCTGCTTAATCTGATGCAGGCGCAGCAGTCCGCGGCTCAGTACGGAATCATGTACGCAGGGCTGGTGCTGGTGATGCTGCCCACGCTGATCCTGTATATCTGTGTGCAGAACCAGTTGACGCAGGGAATGACCATGGGCGGTCTGAAAGGATAGGTGAACAGAATGGAATTTTGGAAAGAACATGGAAAGCTGCGGGTGGCATTGATGGCGGTTCTGTTTGCGGTTGGCCTGGGGCTGATCATCGGAGGCTGGAGGATGACCGGGCAGTTGGCCGGGCTGGGCTGGATGCTGCTGGGGCTGGTGCTGCTGCTGGCGGCCCTGGCGATCTATAATAAGCCCTTTGAGAATCCTAAGGGGAAGAAATAGGCAAGGCTGTAAATAAAGAAAAAGAAGGCAGCCTGGTGAGAGCAGAAAGGATGTTAAAATGATGACAGGGCGTGTGACCATTCCAACCAATGTGGATATTGTACCTGAGACGATTGAAGTTTTAAAACGCTGGGGCGCAGATGCCATCCGTGATTGTGACGGAACGGAATTCCCGGAGGAACTGACCAGGGTGGGCGCTAAAATTTATTCGACTTATTATACAACCCGGAAGGATAACGCATGGGCGAAGGCCAATCCGGAGGAGGTGCAGCAGTGCTACATCATGACCGGATTTTATCCTGCGGTGGAGGATACGTTGTCTATTCCTCTGATGAAGGGGATTTCCACGGAGCTGATGCAGGTGAATACCCGGGATGACAGGAAGCGCTGGTGGGAGGTGGTGGACCGTTCCAGCGGCCGGGTAGTTCCCACAACGCAGTGGGAGTATCAGGAAGAGAGCGGCTGTGTGGTGATTAAGGGGGCGGAGCCTTTCCATGAGTATACGGTCAGCTTTCTGGCCTATCTGATCTGGGACCCGGTACATATGTACAACGCGGTAACCAATGACTGGAAGGATTTTGAACATCAGATCACCTTTGACGTGCGCCAGCCCAAGACAAGAGAGCACGCCAAGGAACGGCTGCGCCGCTTCTGCGCAGAGCACCCTTATGTGAATGTAATCCGCTACACCACCTTTTTTCATCAGTTTACGCTGGTGTTTGACGAGCTGAAACGGGAGAAATACGTGGACTGGTACGGTTATTCCGCTTCCGTCAGCCCCTATATTCTGGAGCAGTTTGAACGGGAGGCAGGCTATCCCTTCCGGGCAGAGTATATCATAGACCAGGGGTATTATAACAATCAGTACCGGGTACCCAGCAGGGAATTTCTGGATTTCCAGGCGTTTCAGCGCAGGGAGGTGGCGAAGCTGGCCAAGGAGCTGGTGGATATCACCCACGAGTGCGGCAAGGAGGCCATGATGTTTCTGGGGGATCACTGGATCGGCACGGAGCCTTTTATGCCGGAATTTGCCTCCATCGGGCTGGACGCCGTGGTGGGAAGTGTGGGCAATGGAAGCACGCTTCGCCTGATCTCTGATATTCCGGGGGTGAAATATACGGAGGGCCGCTTCCTGCCCTATTTCTTCCCGGATACCTTCCATGAGGGGGGCGATCCCGTCCGGGAGGCGAAGGAAAACTGGGTGACGGCCAGACGCGCCATTCTGCGAAAGCCGGTGGACCGTATCGGCTACGGCGGCTATCTGAAGCTGGCGCTGGAATTTCCGGAATTTATCGATTATGTGGAGAGCGTCTGCAATGAATTTCGGGAGCTGTACGAGAATGCCAAGGGAACCACACCCCACTGCGTAAAGCGGGTGGCGGTGCTCAACAGCTGGGGACGGGCCCGCAGCTGGGGCTGCCATATGGTGCACCATGCGCTGTATCAGAAACAGAATTACAGCTATGCGGGCATTATCGAGGCGTTAAGCGGCGCTCCCTTTGACGTAACCTTTCTCTCCTTTGACGATATCCTGGAAAACAGGGAGATTTTGAAGGATGTGGATGTGCTGATCAATGTGGGCGACGGGGATACGGCTCACACCGGCGGCGCGGTCTGGGAGAATCCCAGGATTGCCGCGGCAGTGCGGGAGTTCGTTTATCGCGGCGGCGGCCTGATCGGTGTGGGGGAGCCCTCCGGGCATCCGTACCAGGGGCACTATCTCCAGCTTGCCACCCTGTTTGGCGTGGAGAAGGAGACGGGCTTTACCCTGAATTACGATAAGTATAACTGGGAGGAGCATCCAGCACACTTTATTCTGGCGGATATCACCGGGCCGGTGGACTTCGGGGAGGGCAAAAAGAGCATGTACGCCTACCCGGGGACGGAGGTTTTAGTGCAGCGGGATCAGGAGGTGCAGATGGCGGTGCATTCCTTCGGAGAGGGCCGGACGGTCTATATCAGCGGCCTGCCCTACAGCTTTGAGAACAGCCGCATCCTCTACCGCAGTATTTTGTGGAGTGCCCATGGGGAGGAGGAGCTGCACCGGTGGTTTTCCACGAATTTCAATGTGGAAGTACACGCTTACGTGAAGAACGGAAAATACTGTGTGGTCAACAATACCTACGAGCCCCAGGATACGGTGGTGTACCGGGGAGACGGAAGCAGCTTTGAACTTCATATGGCGGCGAATGAGATAAAATGGTATACTGAGCTGTAGGAGCTTTAGGGCGCAAATGAAAATGGGAGAATACAGGAGGTCAGCAGTATGTCAGAGATTACGAGAGAGCGTCTGGAAACAGTGGTGGGACAGTTCCGGTATGACGGAGAGGCGGTTCAGATTAGTCCCTATGGAAATGGTCACATTAATGATACTTTTTTGCTGGAGCTGAAAACAGAAGCGGGAAACAAAAAGATGATTCTTCAGCGGATTAACCGCCATGTATTTCCCAGACCGGAGGAGGTTATGGAGAATATCGTGAATGTGACCCGGTACCTGAATCAGAAGATCCGTGAGAACGGCGGGGATCCCTGGCGGGAAACGCTGAATGTGGTGCCGGCGCTGGATCAAAAAGCCTATTATCAGGATGAGGAGGGCGACTTCTGGCGGTCCTACTTTTTTATCACGGAGGCCACCTGCTACGACAAGGTGGAGACACCCCGGGATTTCTATGAGAGCGCCTATTCCTTCGGACGGTTTCAAAATCTGCTGGCGGAGTATCCGGCCAAGACCCTTCACGAGACGATTGCGGGCTTTCATGATACCAGAGCCCGGTTCGCTGTCTTTCAAAAGGCGGTGAAGGAGGACATCATGGGCCGGGCAAACCAGGTGCGGGAGGAGATTCAGTTTGTACTGGACCGGGAGGACGTGGCCAACTGCTTTTCCGAACTATTGGATAGGGGAGAGCTTCCATTGCGGGTGACCCATAATGACACGAAGCTGAATAATATCATGATCGACGATAAAACCAGAAAGGGAATCTGCGTGATTGATCTGGATACGGTTATGCCGGGGCTTGCCATGAATGACTTCGGGGATTCCATCCGGTTCGGCGCCAGCACAGCGGCGGAGGATGAGAAGGATCTGAACAAAGTAAGCTGTGATATGGGGCTGTTCGAGACCTACACAAAAGGGTTCCTGGAGGGCTGCGGCGGCAAGCTGACGGGCCGGGAGATTGAATTGCTGCCCATGGGGGCGAAGGTTATGACCTACGAGTGCGGGATGCGCTTCCTGACCGATTACCTCCAGGGGGACACTTACTTTAAAATACACCGCCCGGAGCATAACCTGGACCGGTGCCGCACGCAGTTCAAGCTGGTGGCAGATATGGAGGCCAAATGGGGGACTATGCAGCAGATCGCCCTGAAATACACAGAGTAGAGCAGTAAATTCGTGTTTGGTTAAGTAGCAGGACGCAGGAGAAGACGGGGCCGGGCGGGCAGATGCCTCTGGAAAACTGCTCCGGATACAAGAAAC
>CAMNQN010000075.1 GCA_946549155.1 uncultured Lachnospiraceae bacterium
TGCCTTCCCCCTTGGGCTTGCCCCCACACTACAATATCTTTTCTTTTTGTTTTTCTTTTTTTTTTTTTTCAAATTCCCCCCCCCCCCCCCCCCCGTCTTTTCCTGCGTCCTGTAGTTAATTAAACACGAATAGAGCAGTATGAAAAGGTAGACTTTTTTCAGCAGATAAATTATAATAAAGAGTAAAAAATCAGTCACTTTCAGACATTTTGTATATTTTTCAAAATTTTTTTGCGTCTGTTCGCTTTCAGATGGAAAATTAGCGCAAAATTTCTTGAATTAGCATAACAACATACCTGAATGAAATGGCCGGCAGTATGGGACGGAAGCAAATTTAGGGGGAATGAGGCGTTATGGATATTTGGAAGATGCGGCAAAGAATTGTCGGCGCAGTGCTTTGCGCGGCACTGGCTGTCACGAACATAATGGGGGCTTTTGCCACAGAGGCGCCGCGGCAGACGGAAGCGGGTGTGATGGTAGGGAGACTGGAACAGACAGAGGCGGCTGTACCGGCAGAGGGGCCGGGGCAGACGGAAACAGCGCCTATTATATGCAAAAGTATGGAAATTATCAGGACCAGCCGAGGACCCATGAACCTGTGCTGGGGACCAGCGATCCGTACTACAGCAATATGGGCAGCTTCACAGTGGAGACAGATACGGATTCGGCCCTGCTGGAGCCGGATAAGGACGGGGCACTGCTGGCTGAGATTCAGGAGCAGGTGACAGAGCGGTTTAAAGTAGCCATGGGCAAGGTAAACGGCATTGACGTGGATCAGTTCTATACCCAGAATGCCTTTGAGATCCTTCATGAAGCGGAGGGGAAAACGGATTATACAGCCGCCACAGCTTCCGGTGATGGCAAGACGATGATCTATGTTTATTTTACGCGGAATATTTATACGCTTAAGTTCCATTATTACGGATCCATGTGGGGGCCAGGCGACCCGCCCAGATGGGGCAGTGACTTCTATGTTTCCACTAAAACCAATGGGTACAGCACAGCCGGGGCGGATGCGTGTGTGGTGGGCGGAGAGCTTAACTTTGCGTATAACGGAAATGGCAATGAAAAGAAAGCGGCGGATGTAAAGAGTCATGGGGAGATGCCGGTTCCCAAGACCATCACCATCAGGGCCAAGTACGGTGCAGATCTGCGCGATGTCTGGCCGGTAGCCAGGCCGGAGGAGCATGTGATGGCAGAGGGGGAAGAAGCAGCGTTTATCTCCTGGGCGGTCACCGACGGCCAATACCGTACGGAGGCGGCGGTCCCGGGCAGCAGCCATCCGAATGAATATACGATCATGGGAGCCTACGGAGCCATGGGCTCGGAGATTATCGCGAAGCCGGAGGATCCAGATACCACACACCATCTGGTGGCCTACTGGTGTTACAACAGTGCCAGAAGCTATTACCGTTTCACCCACTGCTATGAGGTGCCGGGGCTGGACACTGCCGGGATACAGAAGGTCAGCATTTACAATGGTGATACATCTGATCCGAAAAACGTTCTGTATCTGGTGCCCATGAATAATGCCGCCCTCGCTCAATATGAGTTTCATGACCTGATGAAGATGTCTTACAAAGACGGACAGATCATCTACGATGACCCGGAGGGCACATTTTATGCGGTGCGTGAGTATAGAAAGGATGGCGGGAAAAAATATTATGCTGTGGCCCGGCAGGTTACCGCCGTATCCACCAACATAATCAGCAAACAGGCCCCCAGCGCCCGGCAGCACCTGACAAGGGTGAATGGGAATCCGGATCATTCTGCGCGATATGGTGATGGGGACGGCGGCCCACGCGGGCCGCGGGTCGGCACTGCGGAGGAACCCTATGATCTTTACTTCTATTATGACAGAGACTGGTATACCATCACCTATATGGTTCCGGTCAATGCGGTGAACAATCAGGACACGGAGGAGACGCTTGGGACGATCCTGCTGCCCTACGGCGCGCTGGTGACCCAGGAGAAGTATGGCTTTGCTCTGGATTATACGGATACCAACCAGGCGGAGGAGGACGGAGCGAAAAAGTATCCGTGGACGGCTGCCCCAAAGTGCGTCAGCGTCTGCCCGGACCGTGCCCCGGACGGTAAGGCCCAGTGGAGGTTTGCGGGCTGGGGCCTTGGTCCTGCCGGCCTTAATATGCAGTGGAACATGCCGGAGAATGGGGAAACCCAGGGGCAGGCCGGAGGCGCCTTTGCGATGACGGGCAACCTGCGGCTCTATGCGATCTGGGAGACACCCTCCTATACGGTGACGTTCCATCTGAACGGCGGCACAGTGAACCGGGAACAGATTGAGGTGAAGATTCCTGCGAATACCCGGTATTCCGCCAGCGGCTCCGTCCCGCGTCCTCTCAGAGATGGTTATACCCTGTCCGGATGGTATGAGGCGGACGAAAACGGAACTGTGAAAACGCCGCAAAAAGCCTTTGATTTTGACAAGGCGATTACGGCCGACCAGCACGTTGCCGCCAGATGGACGGCGGTCAGCGCGGAGCGGTTTGATTACAGCGTTTACTATGTGACAAAAAGGCTGAGCGAAAGCGACAGGGATAAAAATCCGACGCGGTATACTACGAAGGATACATTTACCGCAGTAAACTCGGCCCAGGTGTATGAGGAGGGCAGATGGTACCAGTTCTCCCATTGGAGCCTGGGTTCTGACACAACGGAGAAGGACGGCGGGACTGGCTTTGCGGCACTTACGGTGGAGCCGGGAACGGTGGGGAATCTGAGCTTTGTGGCCAACTGGAAGGAAATGACGCAGGTTGGCGGCCTGGCAGTCTGCGGGATGGTGGACGGAAACGCGGCGGAAACGGATGCGGAGTTTCATTTCACTGTAACGCTTACGTATTCCGCGGCCCATACGCCGATCAGCGGCACCTTTGGGGATATGACCTTTGCCGATGGTAAGGCGGTCTTTGCCCTGAAACACGGAGAGACAAAAACTGCGGCAGGCCTTCCTGCCGGTACAGAATACGTGGTAGTTGAGGAGGAGGCAGATCAGGAGGGGTACAGCACTTCCAAAACCGGAGATATCGGAACGATCCGTAAAGACACCACGGCAATGGCTCTGTTCAACAATCGAAGGGACGGCGGTGAGGAACCGAAAGAACCGGATGAAACGGACAGGCCCGCGGCCCCGAAGGAGACGGACAGGCCCACGGCTCCGAGGGAGACGGAGGCTTCCGATACGAAGGTTCCTGCGTCAGAACGTCCGGAGCGGGAGACATCTGCCAAGGATTCTCCGAAAACAGGAGATGACACAAATCTGGCGCTTTGGTTTAGCCTTTGCGGCGCCGGTATGCTTATGGTTCTGGAGGCGTTCAGACGCAGACAGAGAGAAAAATGATAGAAGACCTGCTATTTTACGACAGCCCCTTTCGCTGTTATACATATTTATTGACGGAAAGCGTAAAATAGGTCTTCCTTCAAATACCCCATCTCCCGGGAAATCGCCAGGGCGGCAGCATTCACCCGCCGGCCCAGCTCCCGGATGCGCTCCGGATTGTTTGGATCCCGCATGATGACGATGGAGATGGCCCCCACCAGCTTACTGTTCATATCCAGCACCGGCGCGGCAACAGGACTGGCAAACTGGGGGTTTTCTGCAGTGTTTTCTGAGACATACCCCTGACGGCGGGCGCAGTGGATAAATTCCAGAAGCGAATCGTAGTCCGTGATGGAGGGGACGGAACATTCAGTAAACATTTCCTCCGGGATTGTTTGTATAATTTCCTCATCAGGCATCACGGACAGCATGGCTTTTCCCATGGCAATGGACAGCAGGGGCCGCACGGTCCCCACGGAGCTGATGGTCTGGTATTGGGAATCTGAAAGATATTTCATGATATATACCAGCTCTGTTTTGCCGCTGGGGATGGACATGAATACGGTCTCATTAATTTCATGGCAAAGGGAGGAAAGGATGGGGCGGGCTGCGGAATCCAGGGAGGTCCCATTGATGTAGGAAAGCCCAATCCGGAATGTCTCGATTCCCAGTCGGTATACGGGAAAGGGACCCTCCGTGGCTCTTAGCATTTCCAGAGAAACCAGAGAGCGGACAATATTAAACACGGTACTTTTTGGAAGTTCTAAGGCTTTTACAATCTGAGCCAGGGTCAGCCCGTCTTTATTTTTTGCAATTAGTTTCAGAATTTCGTGGGTTTTTTGCACTGTATTATTCATATAGCTTCCTTTCATATAAAATATAATCATAAGATAAAATCAAGCATATTGTCAAGTTGAAAAGTGCCCGGAGCCCGGCTTTTTGTAGAAAATAGCTGAAAGAGGCAGGGAAAAAACGTTTATTATACCACTATAAATTTTCATAGTCCTGGGATATAATAATCTTGTTTATATATATAAATACTATTTATATATATAAACAAGATTTCGTTCGTTTGAGAAAAACAACGCAATTTCGAAGTAGGAAAGGAATTGAAAAAGCGATAGCTTTGAAAGGAGAGAGTATGAAGTACGGGCGGATAGATTATGAAAAATTGAGGGGATTTTGCATTCGCGCACTGGAGGGATATGGATTCGAAAGGGAGGAAAGCGTTCAGATCGCGGAGGTACTCCTGGATGCGGATTTAAGCGGAATCGAATCTCACGGTGTACAGCGTTTTATCCGTTATCACAGGGAGATTACGGAAGGGCTGGTTCATGTAAAGAGCTCCGGGGAGATTGTGAAGGAAACGCCTGTTTCCGCAACGATTGAGGGAAATAATGGCATGGGGCAGCTTCTGGGAATCCGGGCCATGAAGCTGGCAGTGGAAAAGGCGAGAAAGACCGGTGTGGGAATGGTAGCCCTGCGGAATTCCAATCATTACGGTATTGCGGGATATTATACCAGGATGGCGGCCAGGGAAGGGTTTTTGGGGCTGTGTATGACGAATACGGAGGCGATTCTGGTGCCCACCTTTGGACGGCAGCCTATGCTGGGAACGAATCCTATTGCATTCTCTATGCCGGCCAGCCCGGTTCCATTTACCTTCGACGCGGCCACTACTGTGGTTCCCCGGGGAAAGCTGGAGGTGTATGCAAAACGGGACGGCAAAATCCCGGAGGGCTGGGCGCTGGATGAAAATGGACTTCCCTGTACGGATGCGCAGCGGGTGCTGGGGAATATTATCGGAAAGATAGGCGGCGGGATTTTGCCGCTTGGAGGAATGGGGGAGAGGACTTCCGGATATAAGGGGTATGGCTTTGCGATGCTGTGTGAGATCTGCACTGCGATTTTGGCGGAAGGGACGACTTCCAATTATATTTATAAAACCCCCGGTGCTTCGGGGATCTGCCAGTTTTTTATGGCGGTGGATTATGGGATTTTCGGAGAAAGGGAGAAGATGGAGAAGGCGCTTTCTGCATATCTGCAGGAAATTCGGGATTCGGAGAAGGCAGAAGGACATCGGCGGATCTATATTCATGGCGAGAAGGAATTTGAGGCCAGGGAGAGGGTTTTGCGGGAAGGGGTGCCTGTCAACGAAAAAACTTACAGGGAATTAAGGGAAATCGCCTCGTATACCGGTACGGAGGAATTTTTGCCGAAATTTGAAGCGCAGCCCGGGAAACAGTAAGAAGCAAAGCAGCTGGGAACGTTTTTGAGTGGGATGCTTCTTTTTTGATGTAGAACCGATGCCATAATTCTTGCAAGAATATATACATAAATAAAAATTAGGTTTATATATAAGAATAATAAACAAAATACGGAATAAATAATTAGTAAAAATGAATGAAAATATAGAAAAAAACGAAATTAAATTGACAAAAAGGAGCATAGGATGTATGCTACTACTTAGTGGAACCGGTATCACACTTATGGAACAGGAAAATCGAGAAGCTAAGAAAATGGAGGGTTATAAGATGAAGAGAAGAGAAAAAGCAGCTATGTTGTCCATCGCGGCATGTGCAATGCTGGTAAACGCGGCGCCCGTTATGGCGGAGAGTGCGGAACCCCTGACGATTGCGGTAAGCATGCGTTCTACCACCAGTGAATATCACATGCAGTATGTGGCCGGCGCAGAATTGTTCGCCGCAAGCCTGCCGGAAGGAACTGCTGAGGTTCAGATGCTTCCCTGCGAAGGAAACGATGATAAGCAGATCAATGATATCAACGCGCTGATTGCCTCCAAGGGAGATAACATGATCCTCTTTGTGGACGCCAACAACGCTCCCAATATCACCTCTATTGCAGAAGCCTGTGAGGAAGCTGGCGTGTACTGGTGTGCGGCATGGAACGCTCCGGAGGGTATTCTTCCCACCAGCTATAAGTACTGGGTAAACTTCCAGTCCTGTGACGCGGTAAAGCAGGGCTATGATATCGCGGTAAATCTGTTTGAGTCTCTGCCCACGCCTGGAGAAGGAAAGATCTGTGTACTGGAAGGTATGCTGGCAAATACCGCGAATGAGGATCGTATGAAAGGTCTCAATATGGCGCTGGAGGAGTATCCCGGCATTGAGGTGCTGGATGATCAGGCAGGCGACTGGGATACCGGAAAGGCCCTGAATATCACAGAAAACTGGCTGGCGAAGTACGGCGAGGACGGCATTGACGGCATCTGGTGCGCATGTGATGACATGGCGGTGGGTGTTGTCCAGGCTCTGACAGCAAAGAACTTAAACGGGAAGATCCTTTCAACCGGCGTAGACGGAACCTCAGCAGGAATCGAGATGGTGGAGAACGGGGAGCTGGCCTGCACCATCGCCAACAACGGATGGCTTCAGGCAGGCTACGGCTGTGCTTATGCCTATGCGGCGAAGACCGGCGTGCTGGATACGGAAACCATGGATGACCTGCACCGCATGTTCCTGACCAATGGATATCTGGTAAGCGCGGATACCCTGGCGGATTACAAGGCGACCTTCGTGGACAGTCAGCCGGAATATGACTTTACGGATCTGGATTATCCGATTGCCGGACCGATGTTTGAAGAGTAAGATGCGGACTGATGGGGCTGTTTTTAAACAGCCCCGTTTGAAAAAGAGGAGTTTTTAATCATGGATAAACAGGTACATACTTCCCGGGTTGGAGAAGAATTTGCGCAGGAAATGAAAAAGCAAAGCCAGAAAGAACGGTTCATGTCGTTAGCCCCGCTGATCATACTGCTGGTGCTGATTGTGATATTTTCAGTGACTGCCCAGGGTTTTTTCTCCATCAATAATTTTTATAACCTGCTGAATCAGGCAGCGATACCTCTGGTGATGTCACTTGGTCTGACTTTCGTTATTCTGATGGGGAGTACGGACCTGTCCGCGGAGGGGCTGGGCGGTTTTATCGGTTCAGTGGTGGCGCTGATGGTATTAAATTCCAAGAATGATATGAATCTGGGGGCGTTTGCGATACCTCTGGTGGTGCTGATATCCATCGGGGTCAGTATGCTTTCGGGTCTGCTTCATATTAAAGGGAAGCTTCCGTCTTTTATGGTATCCTACGGAGTTTCCAGTATTATGTCCGGCTTTGCGGTATTGTCTTACCGGGGGGTGCCCGCCCGTATTCGGGATCCGCTCTTTACGGTCATGGCCCAGGGAAATTTCCTTGGGATTCCTTATCTGACCTGGATTGCGATTGTGACGTTTGTGATTGCTTACATTTTACAGAACCGGACGAGATTTGGCAGCTATGTGATGGCGATTGGAGATAACGAAGCCATTGCGAAAAATATTGGCATTAACATTGAATGGACAAAATTCAAGGTATTTGTCTGGCTTGGACTGTGCATCGGCATTGTGGGTGTAATGGGTGCTGTCCGTGTGGGCCAGGGAGACGTGGGGATTGGAAGCGATCTGGTATTTCCGGCCATCACCTCGGTGGTAGTGGGCGGCACCAGCCTTTCCGGCGGGAAGGGCGGCGTAGTCCATACGCTGATCGGAGCGTTTATTGTTACCGTCATTAATAATGCGCTGGTACTTTTGGGGGTCAGCCCCTATATCCAGCAGGCGGTGCAGGGCTTGATTATTCTCGGCGCGGTGGCGCTGTCGGTTCCCCATGGCAAAAATCTGATTGTAAAGTAGAGGAGGGAAAATGTGATGGAACGTAAATTACTGATGTCCATGAAAAACATCGTGAAACAATATCCGGGTACATTGGCCCTCAATGATATCAGCATGGATATATATGCAGGGGAAGTGCTGGGACTGATTGGTGAAAATGGGGCCGGAAAGTCCACGCTGATGAAAATTATGATCGGCGCGGAGACGGCTACCAGCGGGGAGCTGCGGATGCACGGGAAGAATTATGCACCGAAAAATCCCATCGAAGCCAATGCTCTGGGTGTGGGGATGGTATTCCAGGAGCAGTCCCTGATTCTGAACCTAAGCGTTGCACAGAATATATTTATTGGCCGGGAGAAACGGTTTATCCGGCATGGCTTTGTAGACAGGAAGGCGATGAATGAGGCGGCGGCGAAGGTCCTTGCGGAGATGGAAATCCCCCAGATCAAGGCTTCCACCAGGGTTAACCGCCTGGACTTTGCATCCCGTCAGATGGTGGAGATCGCCAAGGTGTTCGATGCGGTGAATGGGGAAGCCAAGGAGGGCTCCGTTATCCTGCTGGACGAGCCCACATCGGTGCTGAACGCGGAGGAGATTCGGCAGCTCTTTAAGCATGTGCGCAGGCTGTGCGCTGCCGGTAACGCGGTGATTTTTGTATCGCATAAGCTGGACGAGGTGATGGAGATCGCGGACCGCATCTGTGTGTTTAAGGACGGCTGTCTGGTACGGGAGATGGAGAACCGGGCGGAGGAGGTAAATGAGGCGGTTCTGTATGAGGCCATGGTGGGGCGCACCGCCTCCAATGAGTATTATCAGCTGGGCAGGCAGCGGATGCCGGAGGAGACGGTGGTGCTGGAGCTGAAAAACCTTTCGAAGCGGGGCTTTTTCGCGGATGTGAGCCTGCAGCTTCACCGGGGAGAAATCATCGGTATCTGCGGTGTGATCGGCTCCGGAAAAGAGGAGCTGTGCGCGGTGATCAGCGGGGATGAGGATCCCACCTCCGGTGAGATTGTCATAGGCGGGAAGGTCTGTAAGCTGCCGTCTCCCCATTCAGCGCTGCGACAGGGCATTCTGTCTGTACCCAGGGAGCGCCGGGCCGGCGGCATCATCTCTGATTTTTCCGCCTATGAGAATATTTATATGAGTAACTATGATAAGGTGAAGAAAAACGGGGTTATTTCTCCGAAACTTGCCAGGGAACAGGCGGAGGAGTACCGGAAGGAACTGGACATCAAGCTTCCCAATGTGGATCAGAAGGTGGGGAACTTAAGCGGAGGCAATGCGCAGAAGGTGGTTTTCGCCCGGGTGCTGGCATCCGACGCGGAGGTGCTGCTTCTGGATCATCCCACCCGGGGCGTGGATGTGGGGGCCAAGGCGGAGATTTACTCCATTATCCGGGATATTGCCAACCAGGGAAAGAGCCTGATCGTGCTGGGCGATACGCTGGAGGAATCCATTGGACTGAGCAACCGCGTGGTGGTGATGAAGGATGGCGAGGTGACCCGGATTTTTGACGCTCCGCCGGAGAAAAAGCCGGAACAGGTTGATATTGTAAAATACATGATGTGAGGTGAAAAAGATGCAGAAAGAAAATTCAATGTGGAGTAAGCTTGCGTTTAACCGGGAAACCATGATAAAATTGTTTTCTCTGGTATCTGTGATCGTCATCTCGTGCGTGTTCTGCGTCATGAGCCCGGCCTTCTTAAGCCGCCGGAATCTGCTGAACATTCTGAAGGACCTTTCGCCGGTGCTGATGCTGGCCTGCGGTGAGGCATTCGTTCTGATGCTGGGGTCCATCGACCTGTCCACAGGTTGTATCGCTTCCTGCGCTGCCGTGATGCTGACGGTGCTGCTGGGAAAAATCGGGCCGGCTGCTTATCTGGTGGTTTTGGGATATGGTGTTTTTGCAGGATTGTTTAACGGTGTGGCTCACACCTATCTTCAGATTCCATCCTTTATCGCCACGCTGAGCACCCAGGCCATCTGGCAAAGCTGCGCTTACCTGCTTTCCGGCGGCCAGCCGCTGGCGATGCTGCCGGATATCTGGCCCTACGTAAACTGGGGCAAGGCAAGCTTTTTTGAATGCGTTCCGCTGTTGTTTGTGGTGGCGTTTCTCGTGCTTCTGGCCTATACAGTTATCAGCAAATATACCGGGATCGGAAAGACGGTCTTTGCTGTGGGCTCCAACGAGCGGGCCACCTGGCTGATGGGACAGAATGTGCGGCTGGCAAAGATGCTGGCGTTTCTGATGTCCGGCCTGGGCGCGGCGATTGCGGGGATTTTCTTTGCGGTAAAATTAAAAAGCAGAATCCCCACGGTGGGGGTTCAGTACAATATGCTGGGCATCGCGGCGGCGGTGCTGGGCGGTGTGCAGATGACCGGAGGAAGAGGTTCTGTATTTATGACGCTGCTGGGCGCTCTGCTGATTACGATTATTCAGAACGGCATGAATGTTATCGGCGTGGACGGGCTGTGGCAGCAGATAATCTTTGGCGCGCTGATGCTGGCGGCGATCTTTATGAATTCAGACAAGGATCATAAGGGACTGGTGGTTAAATAGGATCGTAGGAATGGAGGAACTGGTATGATTAACAAGAAAGTGAAACGAATTGAACAGCCCATCTCCGCTTTGGGAGTTGGGTGCTGGAATTTTGGCGGCGACTGGGACAATTCCAATGATGACAAGTCGGTGGAAATTATCCATGCGGCCATTGACCTGGGGGTGAATTTTTTTGATGTGGCGCCGGTGTACGGCTGGTACCATTCGGAGAAGGTTTTGGGCAAGGCGTTAAAGGGCGGTCTGCGGGATAAGGTGACCATCGCTTCCAAGTGCGGTCTGCTGTGGGACGAAAACCACAAGACCAGAAACGATCTGTCCAGAAAGAGTATCCTGGAGGAGATCGACGGCAGCCTTTCCAGGCTGGATGTGGATTACATTGATATCTATCAGCTGCATTGGCCGGATCCTAATACGCCCATCGAGGAGACGGCGCAGACGCTGCTGGAAATCAAGGAGGCGGGCAAGATCCGCCATGTGGGCCTGAGCAATTTTTCCCAGGCGGATGTGGAGAAATTTGAGAAAATTGTGCCGGTGGACTGCCAGCAGGGCCTGTACAATATGCTGGAGCGAAACACCAGTTCCTATCACAATATTCCCCTGGAGTACAAGACAGAGGATGAGATGCTGGTGACAGTGAAAAAGTACGGCCAGGCGTTTTTGCCCTACAGTCCGTATATGCAGGGCTTGCTGACGGGGCGCTTTACCCGGGAGAGAAAGTTCTCCTCCACGGATATCCGCAACGAGAACCCGAAATTCTTTGGGGAGACCTATGAGAAATATTTCAGCGGTTACGAAAAGCTGGCGGCCTTTGCGGCGGAGATGGGCAGGCCCATGAATGAGATCTGTGTAAACTGGCTGCGTCAGAAGGAGGAGGTCACCTCCATTATCGGCGGCGCCTCCACGTTAAAGCAGCTGGAGGGAAATGTGCATGCCATGACCTGGGATATTCAGCCGGAGGAGATGGAGATCATCAACGGGATTATCGAGCCCTTCCGGTATCTGTAGGAGAAAAAAAGAACAGGAGCATGCGGAGATTGCGCAGGGGTGATTGATATGGCGAAAAAAGCGATCGTAACAGGAGGCAGCAGGGGCATCGGCAAGGGTATCGTATTTGCGCTGGCGCGGGAAGGGTATGACGTGGCCTTCACCTATTCTTCGAAGCGGGAAGCGGCAGTGCAGGCGGCGAAGGAGGTGCAGGAGAAGTATAAAAGGAGATGCTTCTTCTATCAGGTATCCCTGGAACAGCCTGAGGCAGCCCATGAGATGTTTCAGAAGGCGGCGGCGGATCTGGGGGGACTGGATCTGCTGGTGAATAACGCGGGGCTGACCATCTGTGAGGCCATTCAGAATATTACGGAGGAGCAGCTGGATCATCTGCTGAATCTGGATTTCCGCTCCTTTGTCCTGCTGATGCGGGACGCCACCCGGTACATGATTGACCACCGGGTGAGGGGGAATGTGGTGAATATCGTTTCTTCCAGAGGCCAGCGGGCTTATCCGGAGTGCGGCGTGTACTGCGGGCTGAAGGCGGGACTGATTCATGCAACGAAAGCTTTTGCGCTGGATGTGTCGGCCTATGGCATCCGGATCAATAATGTGGCGCCGGGAGCCACCAGAATCCGGACGAAGGAGGAGCTGGCTGCCATGCCCGCCGGGGATGTCAGCGATTATTACTGGAGAGCGGAGTATGAGGATAAAACAAAGGAGATTATTTCGGACTTCTGGGACGAGCTGGGAGAACTGATCCCTCTGGGCCGGGCCGGAACGCCGGAGGATATCGCCAATGCGGTATTGTTTCTGGCTTCGGATAAGGCGTCCTATATCACCGGGGAGACGCTGCGGGTGGACGGCGGCCTGATTTTGCCCGGGATGCCGGAGGGCTTCGCGGGGCAGAGCGGCGCCGGGGCTTCCGGCTGGGGACGGCCGGAAGCGGAGGATGGAGTATGAGATATGGATTCTATACCGGCTCCTACGGGGAAGCGGGGGAGGAAGGAATCCTGCGCTTTTGTCTGGATACCAGGGAAGGGACGCTGGAAAAGGAATATGGGTATGGGGGGATTGTTCATCCCTCCTATCTTTGCATCCATCGGGAGAAGGCTATGCTGTATGCTGTGCAGGAGCAGGTGCCGGAGGGAAGGATCCATGCGCTGCGGATTGGGAAAAAGGGCCTGGAGAAGGCGGGATCCCTGTCCTCCCGGGGAGCGGATCCCTGCCATTTGATGCTGGCCTCTTCGGGGAAGCTGCTGTATGTGGCGAATTATACCAGCGGGTCCCTGGGGGCAGTCGCACTGGATGAAGAGGGCATTCCTGTTGGGATGACGGACTTTAAGCAGCATGAGGGCAGGGGAAGGGACGCTAAGCGGCAGGAGCGGGCCCATGTGCATTTCCTGAAGGAAAACGGGGGACGACTGTTCGTGTGCGATTTGGGGCTGGACCGGGTGTTTCTCTACAGGGGTCAGCCTCTTTTGCAGGAGGGCGTCCTGACGCTTCCGCCGGGAAGCGGACCCCGCCATCTGGAGCTTGCCCCGGGGCATTCCGACATGGTGTATGTGCTCTGCGAGCTGTCCAGCCAGGTGGCGGCATTTCGGAAAACGGGGACAGGATATGAGCTGGTGCAGAGCCTGTCCGCCCTGCCGGAGGAGTTTTCCGGGGAGAGCACCGCGGCGGCCATTAAGTGTTCCGGGGACCTGCTGTTTGCCAGTAACCGGGGGCATGACAGCATTGCGGTGTTCCGGATTTTGGAGGACGGCACCCTGAAGCGGACGGGGATTTTTGGCACCGGAGGCAGGACACCCAGGGATTTTGCGCTGTTTGGGGATTATCTTGTGGCGGCCAACCAGGACTCCGATCTGCTCACCGTGCTGAAGCTGTGCAGGGAGAGCGGAGCACTGGAGCTGACGGATATAAGGGCGTCTGCGGTGCGTCCCTGCTGCGTTCTGTCGGAATAGGACGCCGGGCCGGGAAGCATGGCCGCGTTCTGCCGTT
>CAMNQN010000076.1 GCA_946549155.1 uncultured Lachnospiraceae bacterium
AGCCCAGCACCAGCGCGTCAATGCCTCCGGACAAATAGGGATAAAGCAGCTTTTTCAGATAAGCCTCCAGCTCCTCCCCTTCCAGCCTGCCCTCTTCCACAAACTCCATCAGGCCAGGGCAGCCCACCGGTATGATGGAGGCCTGATCCTCATATCGGGACACCAGATCCCGGAATTTGCTGCCCTTCACTGTCATGGGCGTGGCCAGCACCAGCACCTTCGCTCCCTTTTTTTCCATGGCCGCCGGTTTTAATGCCGGCTCAATGCCCACCACCGGAATATCCGTGTAGATTTCCCGCAAATCCTTTATGGCTGCGCTGGTGGCAGTGTTGCAGGCAATCACAATGCCCTTAATGCCCCGTTTTGCCATCCGCGCCACATTGTCCAGGGTAAGCCTGCGCACCTGCTCCAGGGTCTTTGTGCCATAAGGCGCATGAATCGAATCGCCAAAAAAATAAAAATCCTCCTCCGGCATCAGGCGCACCATCTCCCGGAGCACGCTGATGCCGCCCACCCCGGAGTCAAATACCGCCACCGGCAGATTCCTCTTTTCCATAATTATTCCCTTCATTTCCGTGGAAAACTTTTCTCCGCTCTTTTTACAGTCCCAGCTCCATGCAGCCCTTCGGGCGCACCTTCACATCAATGGTGCAGTCCGCCAGATGCTCATAATTGATCTCCAGGGCGTAATCCACCTTCACGTCAATGGCATCCTCCGTCTCATTCATGGTGACATTGGTAGCCGCGATTCCCACCAGAAGATTTCCGTAGGGTGTCTCATAGTAGGTCATATTCTTCTTCTCTTCCTCAAAAATCATGTGGGTGTTGGTCAGGCCCCTCTTTGTCACCTCCATGCACTTGTCCTGGATCTTAATCAGATTCCGGGTACTGCCCTCCAGCCCCTCGGTTACCTCCTCATACTGGACATAGTGCATATCCCCCCGCTTGCAGTAATTTCCGGGAATAATCACTTCCACCTCGTCCTCCTGATTCTCCCCCAGGGCCTGCATCCCCTTTATGCTCACTAAAATATCTTTCGTCATCCTTATCCTCCCGTTCCGGCCCAGTTTAACCGCCTGTCCTCTGCTTTCCATCTGACTTCCAAAAACAGGCTCACCGCCCTGCCTGACGCGGTTTTAAAACAAAATGGGCTCGCCTTCCAGAAACGCGTAGCACACCGGAATCTGCTCCGGAAATTCCGCCCGGCCGCAGGTGCCCTCCGTCACCGCCTCACGCAGCGTGCCGATCTCCTCCTCCGGAACCAGTGTCTCCACCGTCACCGCCTCCGCATAATCGGAAGCGGTGATATGCAGCCCCCTCTGCCCCAGAAGATACTGAATCTTTCCGATTCCATTGTAATCTGTTCTGATTTTCAGCAGGAATCCGGTCCTTTTTTCCAAAATGCAGCTGTTCTTCAGGCCCTCCTGCACCGCCCTGGAGTAGGCACGCACCAGTCCGCCGGTGCCTAAAAGTGTGCCTCCGAAATACCGGGTCACCACCACCGCCGCATTATGGACCTCCTCCCCCAGCAGCACATCCAGCATAGGCCGCCCAGCCGTTCCCTGGGGCTCCCCGTCATCACTGCAGCGCTGCAGCTCCTGGCGCGCTCCCACCACGAAAGCTGAGCAGTTGTGCGTGGCATTCCAATACTTCTTTTTCATGCCCGCGATAAACTCCAGCGCCTCCTCCTCGGAATCCACCGGTTTTACCGTGGCGATAAACCGGGATTTCTTTTCTATTATTTCGGCTTCCCCGCCGCTGTACACAATCTTCACGCTTCTTCCCCTTATCTTTTTAAAGATTTAAGATTCTACCCCTATACTTTTTTCGCAGTTTAGTTATACAATAGAACCCAGAAAGAGTCAACCGATCTCTTATTTACTTACTCTATATATGGAGGATAGCAGATGAATTTTGGAAAATCAAGCATTTCAAAAAAGAATGCTCCAAGGACTTCAAAAAAGGTGAAAAAAAAGATTTCTTTTACGCTGGCGCGGCTGGTTTTGCTTGGCCTTCTTGTGCTGCTCATCGGCGGCGGCCTGTGGGGCTACTCCTTTGTCCATACTCTAATTCAGGATGCGCCGGATATCTCCAATGTGGCGGTATCCCCTACAGAGGCGGCCACCTACATCTATAATCAGGCGGGAGAGCGGGTACAAAAGCTGACTCTGCCGGAATCTAACCGGGATTTAGTTTCCCTGGACCGCATTCCGGAATATTTGCAGCACGCGGTGGTAGCCATTGAGGACGAGCGATTTTATGAGCACAAAGGGATTGATCCCAAAGGAATCCTGCGCGCCTTCCTCATCGGCGTCCGCTCCGGCTTCCATTTTTCTGAGGGAGCCAGCACAATCACCCAGCAGCTGTTAAAAAACAGCGTTTTCACCGATTGGATGAGCGAATCTTCCTTCCTGGACAGCGTGAAGCGAAAGATTCAGGAACAGTATCTGGCCCTTCAGCTGGAAAAAACGATGACCAAGGAACAGATTCTGGAGGATTATCTGAACATCATTAACCTGGGAGCCGGATGCTACGGGGTACAGGCCGCAGCTTACAAATATTTCGGCAAGAACGTATCGGAGCTTACACTGTCCGAGTGCACGGTAATCGCCGGCATTCCCCAGAATCCCACGGCCTACAATCCCATCATCTACCCGGAAAAAAACGCCGCCCGCCGCAGGGAAGTGCTGAACAAAATGCTGAAGCTGGAATACATTTCCCAGACTGAATACGACGAAGCCCTGGGGGACGATGTGTATTCCCGCATCCATTCCAATGAGGAAAATACAGACAGTGCCGCCTCCATTTACACCTTCTACCAGGACGCGCTGATCGACCAGGTAATGGAGGATCTGATGAAGGAAAAGGGCTATACCTACAAGCAGGCCTACAAAGCGGTTTATACCGGCGGGCTTCGGATTTTTTCCGCCCAGGACGACGCCATCCAGCAAATCTGCGATGAGGAATTTGAAAATCCTGCCAATTTCCCTGACGGCACCGAGGTGGGTATCGACTATGCCCTGAGCCTGGAGAGCCCGGACGGAGAAATCACGAATTACGGGAACGATGAGCTGCGCTCCTATGTGCGCCAGACCTCCGATCCCGCCTTCGACCTGATGTATTCCAGTACGGAGGAGGCGAAAGCCAGCGCGGAAGGCTTCCGGCTGTCCGTGATGGAGAGTGACGACAAAATACTGGGCGAGCGTGTTACCATCACCCCGCAGCCTCAGGCTTCCGTGGTGATTATCGACCAGTCCACCGGCTATGTGAAGGCTATTGTGGGGGGCCGCGGTGAAAAGGAGGCCAGCCTGACCCTCAACCGCGCCACCTACACGAAGCGGCAGCCCGGCTCCACCTTTAAAGTCATCACCGCCTACGCTCCGGCCTTGGACGCCCGGGGCAAAACACTGGCCACCACCTATGAGAATGAAGAATACTTCTACGAGGACGGTACCAAAGTCAGCAACTGGGATCTGAACAATTACACCGGCCCCACCACCATACGGGAGGCCATCGTCCGCTCCGTCAATGTGGTAGCGGTAAAATGTATCACAGAGATCACCCCCCGGCTGGGCTATGAGTATGCCAGGGCCATGGGAATCACCAGTCTCTACGAGAGCTACGATACCGGCACGGAGGTGCTGACGGATATCATTCAGCCTCTGGCGCTGGGCGGTATCACCGAAGGCGTCACCAATCTGGAATTGTGCGGGGCTTATGCCTGTATCGCCAACCTGGGCCAGTATATCAAGCCCCGCTTTTATACGCAGGTGTTGGACCAGTACGGAAACGTGGTACTGGACAATTCCAATCCCGCTGCCTCCACGGCCATGAAGGCCAGCACCGCCTATCTGCTGACGGATGCCATGAAAGATGTGGTATCTGACCCCCAGGGCACCGCCAACGGCTACATCAGCCTGGGCTACATGCCCGTGGCCGGAAAAACAGGCACCACTTCCAGCTACAAGGATATCTGGTTCGCAGGCTACAGCCCCTACTATACCTGCTGTGTCTGGGGCGGCTACGACAACAATGACAGCCTACCAGACTCCGGCATCTACCACGTTTACAACAAGGTACTGTGGAATTCCATCATGAATCGGATTCACCAAAATCTGGGGGTGACCACCTTCCGGACCCCTGACGACATCGTAACCGTGACGATCTGCAAAACCTCCGGTCAGGCCGCCGTGCCCGGCGTCTGTGACAGCTATGCGGAAAAATTTGCCGCAGGTACCCAGCCCCAGGAATACTGCAGCGTGCACGGCAGCGGATCCCCGGTGGAGCTTCAGCCGGAAAGCGGATCGGATCTGGCCCCCGGGGCTATCACCATTTATGACTCCGACCAGACCACTATTTACCCCGATGTACTGGAGGATATGGGAACCGGAGAAAATGGGGGAGCAAACATTTCCAATTCCGGGGAAAACGGCTCCCCCGGCCCGGAGGATACCTCCGACGGCGTAATCGAAATTCTGCCGGGAGGCGGGGATAACGCTGCTTCCCCCGGAAATACCCCTGAGCCAAGCGGCGGGGATACCCAAAATCCAGGAAGCAGCGACCTTTCCTCCGATATCTGGGGGAACAATGGCGGGGTCAACGACCAGCTGACCCAGGAGCAAATAGAGATCCTGAACGGCATACCGGAGGCGCTTCCGTAAGTTCTGCAATACAAAACAGTTATTCGGCAGCGATACTTTCCGTCTTTATGATGAATTTTACATTGCCGCTCATGCCGTCGGAGATACCGGCAAAGGACTGATAGGCTTCCCCCGCATCCTTCACTGCGTGCAGCCGGTCTGCCAGGGTTTCCAGATCATCCTCAAAAAACGCGGTCAGCTTTTCGATTCCTTCTTCATTAAATTTTTTCATGCCGTCCCTGAGCTCTTCGGAACCGTCCTTCAGCTGTTCCACACCGTCCGCCAGGTCCCCGGAGCCCTCCGCCAGGGTACCGGCTCCCTCCACCAGCTTAGACGAATTACTGTCCAGTTCCTCCAGCCCGGACTGCAGCGTGGATACCCCGCTGTCCAGGCTCCCGGCTCCCTCCGACAGCGTGTTCGCTCCCGAAGCGAGGGTCCCGGCTCCGGCAGCCAGTGTCTTTCCTCCTGAGACAAGGGACCCGGCCCCGCCGGAAAGCTCTTTCATTCCAGCCGCCAGGGTTCCCAGTCCGCCGTCCAGCTTCTCGGTGCCGGCCGCCAACTGCAAAATACCGGCATTCAGCGCCGTAGAACCGGCAGCCAGCTGGGTGCTGCCGCTCTTTATGCTTCCGGCTCCGGCAGCCAGGGCGGGCGCCATCCCGGCCAGCGTGTCAGCTCCGCCGGAAAGCTCCGCGGCTCCGGCAGCCAAAGCTCCCGTTCCGCTTTTCAGGATTCCGGCCCCTTCCGACAGAGCTCCGGCTCCCTCCGACAGCTGGGCGGTGCCTGCACTCAGCGCATTCATGCCGCCCAGGATCGTTCCTGTATCCTGGGTTCCAATGGTACCCACCCCCTCATAAAGCTGGTCCACAGCCGCCGTAAGCCGGCCCATGGATCCGGTATCCTGCTCCTCTTCCTCTGAACCAAAAAGGCTTTCCCTTAACTGACGGATACCGGCATTTAATCCCCCGGTTCCTTCCGCTCCATTCTGAATCACAGTCAACTTATACAGATCCACCGTCAGCTTCTGCCACAGTGCCTCCGGGCCCGCCTCATCCTGAGCAGACACCCTCTCTGCGGCTTTGCTCTCTGCGGCTCTGCTCTCTGTTTCCCCGGCCGGAACGTCCTGCAGCAGCTTCTGATATTCTCCGATCATCTGCTCATATCCGGCGATGGTCTCCTCGTAGGAAGCAATGGCGGCATCATAGGAACCAACCGTATCCTGATAAGTGCCAAGGACGGTTTCATACTCCGAAGCCGCTCCCTGATAAGCAGAAGACGCAGACTGATAGCAATCCGCCGCGGACCTGTAGCCGGATACAATGGCGGATGCCGTACTCTCTGCATCCCCTACATACCCTGCATACCTGGACAGGCCCGCTTTATCCAGCGTAGAACTGATATCCGAAAGAAGCGGCGTATAGGCGTCCAGCGCACTGCCGTAGGTGCCGTCCGCAGAAGTTCTGGCCTCCCCTGCCGCGCTGACCTGGGCATTCGCCTCAGCCACTCCGGCCTGAGCACTGTCAACCGTGTCAGTCACATCCTCAAGTCCGGCGGATGCCTGGCCGGCAGCTTCTCTGGCCGCTACCTTCTGCGCCTCCGTGGATTCCTTCAATTTCTCCAGGGCGGAGAAATCCGTCCCGTCAGTCTGCCCGGAAGCACTCTTTCCTTCCGCCTCGTTTTCCTGCGGGTCTTCCCTCTCCGATGCCACGAAAACGGTCTGCTCCAGGGAGCTGCCGTCCCCTCCTGCACTGAAATAATATTCCTTCAGCGCCTGGATATCTGCCTCCAGCGCCCCGGTGACATTCTGAAGGCTTACCGAGCCTTCAGTCTCGCTGCACACCGCCTCCTCCAGTTGTCTGACAGCCGCTTCCAGCACTGCCATCTGGCCCGGATTGCCGTAAGGATCCTCCGCGTCTCCCTCCAGCGTGTCCTTAAGCTGCGCCAGCCCTTCGCTGACCTGTTCCAGTGCCCGGACAAGAGCCGGGGCAGAAGCCGCCAGGGTATCCGCTCCCGCCTTCAGCGTATCCGCCCCGCCTTTCAGCCCTGCCACACCGCTGTCTACAGAATCCGCTCCTTCCTTCACAGAACCTGCACCGGAAGCCAGCTTTTCGATTCCCTGGGAAGCCGCCGCTGCCCCGGCCGTTAAACTGTCCATTCCCGTATCCAGCGCCGCCGCGCCCTCTGCCAGGGCCTGTGAGCCTGCCACTGCGCCATTTTCTCCCTCATAGCCTGCTTTCAGTTGTGCTGAGCCCTTCTTTGCACTGGCCGCCCCTTTATTCAGCTGCTTTGCTCCGCCTGCCAGAGTATCGGCCCCGCTCTTTAATTTTCTGGTTCCCGCCGCCAGATCGGCAGCGCCATCCACCAGCGTCGCCGCACCGTCCGCCAGCTGCCCGCTTCCGCTCTTCAGCTCGCCGACTCCGCTCTCTGCCGCGGCCACACCGTCCGTATAGGAAACAATGCCGTCCTTCAGCTCCTGGACACCGTCGGTCAGCTCCGGCACCTTATCGTACAGCTCTCCGATACCATCCGCCAGTTCCTCCGTGCCGCTCACCAACTCCTTGGCGCCGTCCTTCAGCTCTTCCACATCGCTTTTCAGATCATCCAGCCCTTCCTTCTCTCCCAGGCCCAGCTCATCCAACAGGTTCAGAGCATCATTCATCACCAGGGACATGGACAGATCCATGGCAAAGTTCTCCGCATCCATGGAAACCTCCACATAATTCGGGATTTCTATATTCAGGTTCTCCTCTTTATCCAGCTTCAGGCTCTCCTCCAGCCCCGGGAAGGCCAGCCCTGCCACGATAACGGTATCTCCCTCCGTGATCACCTTTCCGGTGTTTACCTCCACATTCTTCGCGCAGCCGCCTGAGAACACCATTCCGGACAAAACCGTGAAGGGAACAAAAACCTCCTCCGTCTTATCCCCCACACGTTCCACTTCTGTCTGCTTATTCTTATATTCATACCGGATCACCACCCGTCCGCTTTTTCCCGCCAGCTCCTCCGGCGCGACTTCCCTTCCATTCAGCGTGTAGGTGATCTTCACCTCAATGGGCGCCTCCTTATCCGTGGAACCCTGATAATAAATGTCGTCCCCATTGCTGTTCCAGACAATCCTGTCGCCCTCCTCCCGGTCATAGGTCTCGTCGCCCTTCACATTCACAATGTCAGAAAGCCCGGTGGCATCCAAAATCGCGCCGGCATTTTCCGGATTTTTCAGCCATTCGTTCACCAGGAGCTTTTGCTGGTTTCCGGATGCGTCCGTAAAAATATACACGGTCTCCTCCTTGGAGCTTTCGCTGTTGGCGGCATCCGTCTCTCCGGCATAGATCACAGGCCCAAGCACCAATCCGGATCCAATCGCCGCCGCCAGAATTTTATACAATACCTCTCTCTTCATCTTAATCCTCCTTCTGTCATACCATAGCACTCTTTTGCCGCTCCGCCTTCCTTTTGCTGCTGTCCCCATCCGCCGGTCTGTCCCTTCCTTTTCCCCGGCCGGAAGCCGATTCCGGTATAAAGGATTACCCGGTCAAACAGCAGCAGTATGGAGGGCAATACAAAAATCACCACCACCATACTGATCAGTGCCCCCCGGGCCATCAGCGTGCATAGGGCGCTGATCATATCAATCTCCGAGTAAAGGCCCACGCCAAAGGTAGCCGCAAAGAAACTGAACGCACTCACCAAAATAGACTGGATAGAGGCTCCATGGGCAATCTGCACCGCCTCTTTTCTGGACCTTCCGCTATGCCGCTCCGTCTTATAGCGGGTGGTCATCAAAATGGCGTAGTCCACTGTGGAGCCCAGCTGAATGGTTCCGATCACAATGGACGCTATAAACGGAATCTGCGTGTGGGTGTAATAGGGAAGGCCCATATTAATATAAATCGCAAATTCAATCACCAGCACCAGCAGCACCGGAAGGCTGACGGAACGAAACACCAGCAAAATAATTACCATGATCACGCCCACCGACACCGCATTTACCGTTTGGAAATCCTCGTTCGTGATCTCGATCAGATCCTTCGTGCAGGGGGCCTCTCCCACCAGCATCCCGTGGGGATCATATTTCTTCAGGATCCCGTTCAGCTCCGTACACTGCCGGTTAACCTCCTCCGACGCAGTTTTGTATTCACTGCTGACCATCATCATTTCATAGTTTTCATTCTCCAGCATCTCCTTTGCCTTATCCGGAATCAACTCCCTGGGAATTTCCGCCCCCAGCATCGCGTCCAGGCCGATCACCGCCTTTACGCCGTCCACCTTCCGCATCTCCTCGGTCATCTTTTCCAGCTCCTTCGGAGCAATGGAGCTGTCCACCAGAAGCATGTGCATGTTATTCATATGGAAGGTCTCCTCCAGCTTCCGGTTCGCCTGGATGCTATCCAGCTTCTCCGGCAGCGTATTGGCCAGATCATAATAAACCTCCGTGTTGTTGTAGCCCTTCACCGCCGGAATCCAGATCAACACAAAGAGAACCAGAATCACCGGGTAATACTTTGTCACAAATGCTGGAAGCCGCTTAAAGTTCGGCAGCAGCGGGCGGTGTCTGGTTTTTTCAATCGCCCGGTCAAAAATTAAGATCATGGAGGGCAGTATCGTTACGCAGCCAATCACGCCAAACACAACCCCCTTGGCCATCACCACCCCCAGATCCATCCCCAGCGTAAAGCTCATAAAGCACAGAGCAATAAATCCCGCCACAGTGGTCACAGAGCTGCCGACCACGGAGCTTAAGGTGGCCCCGATGGCCTCCTCCATGGCCTTCTTCTTTTCTCCCGGGTAATCTTTCTGCTGTTCCTGATAGCTATGCCACAGAAAAATGGAGTAATCCAGCGTAACTCCCAGCTGCAGCACCGCGCTCAGCGCCTTTGTGATATAAGAGATCTCCCCTAAAAATATATTGGTGCCCAGGTTATAGACGATGGCCATGCCAATACTCAGCAGGAAGAATACCGGTATCAGAAAGGAATCCATGGTCAGTGCCAGCACAAGACTGCACAGCACCACCGCCAGGCACACATAAATGGGCGTTTCCTGTTCCGCCAGCGTTTTCGTATCCGTCACCACTGCGGACATACCGCTGACAAAGCACTGCTGCTCCGCCAGCGTCCGCAGCTTCATGACGGCCTCCATGGTTTCGTCGGCGGACATGGTGGTATCAAAAATAACCGCCATCAGCGTGCTGTCATCCTTTAAAAACACATCCCGGATCTTTTCCGGAAGCAGCTCCACCGGCACGGACAGATCCGCGAAACTGTCGTACCAGATAACTTTTTTCACGTGGTCCGTCTCTTCCATCCTGGCCTTCAGCTTCGCCACATCCTTAAATTCCATGCCTTCCACCACAACCATGGAAAACGCGCCCGTTCCAAACTGGTCCACCAGGATATCCTGGCCCTTCATCGTCTCAATGTCCTGGGGCAGGTAGGAAAGAATATCATAGTTTACTCTTGTTCTCAGATAACCAAGGGCCGAAGGAAACAGGAGTAAAATACTGATAATCAGGATTGGAACCCGCAGCCTCACAATGATTTTCCCAAATTTCTTCATTACTGCTCCTCTTTTCTGTCTTATTTTATAAACAACAATAAAATACCAGAGGGACCGGAATGGAAAAAGAGACATTTAAAGGCAGGTGCCCAAAAATTGGGCACGGGAAAGAATTTGCCTAAATTTCCCGTGCCCTTCTCTGGACAGCAACCAAAAGGGGCCTCTGCGATTATGCAGAAGCCCCTTTCCTTCTATATAAATAAGGTTTTCTTATCTTCCCAGCATCTCTCCGTACATCCACTGATATTTCTCCGCGGAAGCCTTCCAGGAGAAGTCTCTGCTCATCCCCCGCTGTACCAGGCCTTTCCAGGCCTCCTTATCGTCGTAGAACACCTTTTCGGCATAGCGGACAGCAGCCATCATCTCATGGGCATTGTAATTGGCAAACCGGAATCCGGTGCCGGTACCCTCAAATTCATTGTAGGGCTCCACCGTATCCACCAGTCCTCCGGTCTCCCGGACAATGGGCACCGTGCCGTAACGCAGGCTCATCAGCTGGGACAGCCCGCAGGGCTCGAACAGGGAGGGCATCAAAAACCCGTCACAGGACGCGTAAATCTTGTGGGACAGCGCATCGGAATAATAGATATTGGCCGAAACCTTGCCCTGATACTTCCAGGCAAAATGACGGAACATATTTTCATAACGCGCCTCGCCGGTGCCAAGCACCACCAGCTGGATCGCGTCCTGGCACAGCTCATCCAGTACGCAGTTAATCAGATCCAGCCCCTTCTGATCTGTCAGCCGGGAAACAATGCCGATCATCATCACATTGGGATCCACCGTCAGGCCCAGTTCCTTTTGCAGCGCCACTTTATTTTTCACCTTTTCGGTAAACACATTTTTCTTGTTATAATTCTGCGCGATATGAACATCCGTCTCCGGATTAAACTCCTCGTAATCGATGCCATTGACGATGCCGCAAAGCACGTTGGAGCGGGCATTCATCAGTCCGTCCAGACGTTCCCCGTAAAAGGGCGTCTTGATTTCATTGGCGTAGGTGCTGCTCACCGTGGTCACACGGTCCGCATACACAATACCGCCCTTGAGCATATTTGCATCACCGTAGGCCTCCAGCTTATCCGGGGCAAAATAATAGGAAGAAAGCCCGGAAACACCCTGGATATACTTTTTATTATAAATACCCTGAAACCGCAGGTTATGAATCGTGATCACAGATTGCATATTCCAGTAAAATTCATTATCCTGGAACGCATCATGCAAATACACGGGCACTAACCCGGTCTGCCAGTCATGGCAATGGATGATCTCCGGGCGGAAGCCGATGCTGGGCAGGGCGCTGAGGGCCGCCTGGGAAAAGAAAATGAATTTCTTGATATCCCATCTCACATCATCACTGTAGGGCTTGTCGCCGCAAAAATACTCTTCATTGTCAATAAAATAGAAGGGAACGCCGTCGATGGAGGTCTGCAGCACCCCCACATACGTATTCCTTCCACAGAAGGACATATAAAAATGGGTCACATACTCCAGCTTCTCTTTCCATTCCCATTTCATACATGCGTATTTCGGCAGAATCACCCGCACATCGTGAGTCTCCTTATCAAAATACTTCGGTAAAGTTCCCGCAACATCCGCCAGACCGCCCGTCTTGATAAAGGGCACCGCCTCGGAGGTCACGAACAAAATTCTCTTTTTATCCATCTCCTATTTACCGCCTTTCCTCGGATTCTATAAACTCTATTCTGTCAATTCCCAAGATGCGGGCATGGCTGCGCGGCGCGTCAGGATATGCATGCCGGACATCCATGCTACTATCATAATACTTCATCCGGGCCTATTTTTCAATCTTTTCTATTGACATCATCCCTCACAATCCGATATGCCGCCGCAGTGATGGGCACGCCCAGCAGCATCCCGGGAACCCCCAGGATACCGCCGCCCACAGTCACCGCCGCCAGCACCCACAGCCCCGGCAGCCCCAGAGAGGAGCCCACCACCCGGGGATAGATCAGATTCCCCTCCACCTGCTGTAATACTGCAATAAAAATCAGAAAGATCAACGCCTTTAACGGGGACACCGTGACAATCAGAAACACCCCCACAGCGGCCCCGATGTAAGCGCCCGCCACCGGAATCAGCGCGGTAAAGCCCACCAGGGCCCCCACCATGGTGGCGTAGGGCAGCCGCAAAATCAGCATTCCCAGGCTGCACAGCAGCCCCAGAATCACAGCCTCCGTACACTGCCCCACAATATAGCGGTGAAAACAGTCGTTTAACACATCCAGCACATAAAAAATTTTCACGCACAGTCCATCGGAAAGATACCGGTGCATCACCTTTTTTCCCTGATGCATCAGCCGCTCCTTCCCCATAAGCAGGTAAACAGAAAAAATCACACCCATAAAAATGGTCACAGCGCTGGAAAAAACGGAGGTGAAGGTCTTTATAATCACATCCATGGCACTCCCCAGGCCGGAAGTAAACGCGTTCACAATCTGCCCGATCCTGGACTGCCAGTCGACAGCCTGCAGCTCCTTGGCCATCTCCTCCGAAAGGAGTTCAGAATCCGCCACATGCTGCACCAGCTCCTTCATAACCCGGGGCAGATCGGAGAAAATCACCTGAATACAGGAAACCAGTTCCGGCACCACCAGTCCGATCATCAGCGCCGCCACCACCAGCAGCGTCAGCCCTGCTCCCACCATACATACCGGTCTCCGGCTTTTGGCCAACAGCGGCTTCGCGGTCCCCGGAAAATAGAAGTTCTCATAAAAACTCATCAGAATATTTAATACATAGGCCATGGCGCAGCCCACCAAAAGCGGAAGCGCCGCCCCCACCAGAAGGGTAAAAAGTCCCGCCACCCCCGACCAGTAATGCACCGCCAAAAACAAAAGAAACGCGCTCACTCCCACCCGCCAGCAGGTCGTCCACTGAATTTTCATTCTTATCCTACCTCCGTCTTTCACCTGCGCTCTTCCAGGCAATCTTTGCCCTTTATTATAGCAAATGCGGATGGAGAATCCTACTGTTTTCTGTATGAAAGACATGCCGCCCCACTCTCCCGTTACTGTCCGGGGATAATGTTCTTCGTGTTTTGTTAATTACCCGGACGCAGGAAGAGGCGGCGCGCAGGGCCACAG
>CAMNQN010000077.1 GCA_946549155.1 uncultured Lachnospiraceae bacterium
CATGGTGGACACACTGAACAAGGCTCTGGCCTTCGCGAAGAAGGTAGGCTACCCCGTAGTGGCCAAGCCGGACAGCGGCGTGGGAGCCTCCCACACCTTCAAGCTGGAAAATGCGGCGGAGCTGAAACGCTTCTTCGAGCTGAAATGGCCCAACACCACCTACATTATGGAGGAGTTCGTCAACGGCGAGGTAAATTCCTACGATGCCATCATTGATTCCGCGGGGGAACCCATGTTTGAGACAGGAAATATCACCCCCATATCCATCATGGATATTGTAAATAAATCCGACAATTCCATCTTCTATATCCTGAAGGATCTGCCGGATGATACCCGGGCCGCCGGCCGGGCCACCCTGAAAAGCTTCGGTGTCAAAAGCCGTTTCGTACATTTTGAATTTTTCCGTTTGCTGAAGGATCAGGAAGGACTGGGCAAAAAAGGAGATCTGGTGGCACTGGAGGTCAATATGCGCCCCAGCGGCGGCGTGACTCCGGATATGATTGATTTCGCCCACAGCACAGATGTGTATAAAATCTGGGCAGACATGATTGCCTTCGACCGTTCCACCATGCCGGTGGGCCAGCACGCCTACTGCGCCTTTGCCGGACGGCGGGATGGAAAAGATTTCGTTATGAACCATGAGGATATTGTGAAAAAATATGGCGCCCGGATCAGGATGATGGAGCGGGTGCCGGAGGTTCTGTCCGGGGCGATGGGGAATCAGATGTACGTGGCAACCTTCCATTCGCGGAAGGAAGTGGATGACTTTTATCATGATATTCTGAAGTGCAGTAAGAAAAAATAAAAAAGGGGCTGCCATTTTGCGGCAGCCCTTTCCTGTGGCATTTCCTTCAAAATTGTTTACTTCAGGAACCCGTTTACAATCTGCTCCTCCGCCTCTTCCTCCGTCAGGCCAAGCGTCATCAGCTTGATGATCTGATCCCCGGCGATTTTTCCGATGGCCGCTTCATGAATCAGCGCCGCGTCCAAATCGTTGGCCTCCAGCTGGGGGATCGCCAGGATACGGGCCTGGTCCATGATAATGGCGTCGCATTCGGTATGGCCGCTGCAGGGCGCATTGCCGGTGATCCTGGAATCGAATTTCTGGTAGGACTGGTCTCTGGCCACAGAACGGGATACCACATCCGCGCTGGCATCCTGGCCATTCAGCGCCACCTCATAATTGCTGACTGCCTTCTGGGCGCCGTGGGTCATCAGGCGTTCCCTCACCACCAGCTTGGCTCCCGCCGCCAGTTCCGCCTTCGTATCTCGAATCGTGGAGTCCACACCCTTAATCTGCACCATCTCCATCTCCATGGTACTGTTCTCCTCCAGATGCACCTCAGTACCCGGATTCAAAATGCGTTTTCCCTGGCCGTTCCCGGCCCCATAGTGCTTTTCCACATATTTTACCCTGGAATTTTTCCCCACAAAAAAGCGGTGAATGCCGTCGTGCTGAGAGTCCTGGTTTCCGCAGTTATCGATGCCGCACCCGGCCACAATGAACACATCGCAGTCCTCCCCGATGTAGAAATCATTGTACACCGTCTCCTTCAGGCCGCTCTGGCTTAAGACCACCGGGATATGCAGGCTCTCATTTTTCGTGCCCGGCTTCACATGGATGTCGATGCCGCTGCCATCCTCCTTGGAAATAATATCGATATTCGCAGTGGTATTTCTGGCTTCCATTTTTCCATTGGCACGGATATTGTAAGCTCCGGAAGGAACGGTGTGAAGATCCGCAACCTCCTCTAAAATTCTCTTCTGAATTTCATCTAACATTGCCCTTCCCCTCCCTGATAAAACCGGCTGCACACAGTTACGGCTGATGCGGTGCCCAGAAGCTTCGGCAGAATCTCCTCCCTGGAACCCTGCTGTGCAATCTGTCCCTCCGCAATCACCACGATCTCGTCCGCAATATTCAAAATCCTCTCCTGATGGGAAATAATCAAAATAGAACCGTCCTTGGTCTTTTCCTGCATCCGCTCAAAGACCTGAATCAGATTCTGGAAGCTCCACAAGTCAATGCCCGCCTCCGGCTCGTCAAACACGGAAAGCTTCGTCCCCCGTGCCAGCACCGTGGCGATCTCGATTCGTTTCAGCTCTCCGCCGGAAAGGCTGGCATTCACCTCCCGGTTAATGTAATCCTTCGCGCACAGCCCCACCTCGGACAGATAACGGCAGGCCTCCGCCGCACTCATCTGCTTTCCCGCCGCCATGCGAATCAGATCCAGCACCTGGATACCCTTAAAGCGCACCGGCTGCTGAAAGGCAAAGCTGATGCCAAGCCTGGCCCGTTCCGTAATGCTCTTCTCCGTGATATCCTCCCCATCCAGAAAAATCTTTCCGCTGGTGGGCTTTTCGATCCCCGCAATCAGCTTGGCCAGCGTGGATTTTCCGCCTCCGTTGGGGCCGGTGATCACCACGAACCTGTTCTCCTCAATCTTCAGATTCACATTTCTGATAATTTCCTTCTGTGCCTTCTCGCCGGACACCTCAAATGATATATCTCTCAATTCCAGCATGGTATTCCCCTTTTCGTGTATAACCCAATTTGTAGGCGCAGACGCACAAGGACGCCGCGCACCGTATCCATTATAATGAAAAAAGAAATATTCATCAAGCCCCCACAGCAAATTTATCCTCTATCCCTTTACCGGCACGAATTTCGCCTGGTTCATCAGCGGATGCACCAGCCTGATGGCTCCCGGCTTTGGGCAGACCATGACACAGGCCCCGCAGTAATAGCACTCCCCGGGATACATCACCACGGGATGCTTTCCCTTCTCGGGGGAAGGCAGCAGAATATCGCACTGACACACTGAGGCACAGCGGTTGCAGCCAATGCAGAGACCATCATCGTAGAGTAACGGCCTGGTACTGCAGGGAACCTCCGTCACCTGGTAGGCAATCCTTTCCGTCTTATCCACGCATGCCCACCTCCTTCATATAGTCCTGATTTCTCTTTTCATACTCCTCCTGCAGCGATCCGAAGAAATCCAGTGGAATACGGCGCTCCTTTACCTGGCCGTTTTCCTGGCGGATCACGATGTGCATCCGATCCTGCTCCGGATCCATCTGAGGATAGTCGCTTCTCTTAAAAAACAACGGCTCCGAGCTGGACTTTCGCGCCAGGCTGGCGTGCAGCACGATCTGGGACACAGTTAAAATGTCCAGCACCTCGTGGATGCGCATCAGATCGTGGGGATTGGAGGCCGTCAGCTTCGGCGCCCACTCCGTCTCAAACTGCCGCAAAAGATCCAGCCCCTCCAGCAGCAGCGCCTCACAGCGCACACCGCCGCAGTAATTCTGCATGGCCTTGGAGATGGCCATATTCAGTTCCTTCCAGCTGATTCCTTCTTCTTCCTTCACAAACAAGGGCGCAAGCAGACGTTTTTTCTCCGCCACCGCATCCTCTCCCTGGTACGGCGGCAGCTCCGCCTGGGAGGCGGCACAGCCGGCGGCCTTCCGTCCCGCATAATAGCCCGTGGCACAGGCAAAGCCCGCGCAGTCGGAGGCGTAGAGCTGGTCCCCCGCCGCGTAAATACCGTCAATATTAGTCTTTAAATCCCAATCGTGCATAACACCGCCGGGCGCTCCGAAAAACTGCCGCTCCTGCTCCAGGAAATTGGCGGACTGCCATCCGGTGCCGTAGCTTTGCAGCATATGCTTCTTCGGGTCAAAGCCCCGCTCCGTATAATTCTGATAGATGGGAATCTTGGTCTTGGCCTCCTCCCCAACCATCATGCCCCAGATGACCTTGCGCTCCATCTCTGGCATCCTGCTCAGATCCGCGTAGAAGGGAAGCTGGTAGCCCCGCTCCATCAGCGTCTCAAAATCCAGCGTCTCCGGCCCCCGGTATTCATACTTGGGATTGTCGATGACGCCGCCCTTTAAGAAAAACTTCTGCCCCCTGGCGGGGTAATAGCGCTCCGATACCGACGAAAGCTCCCTTCCGTCCCGGTCCACGTAAGGAATCTCCACCCCTCTGGCATCCACCATGGTGGCAGCGTACCAGGTATTGTGGTTATTTCCTGCTCCATAGGGGGGGAAGCTGCGGCCCGCAGCGGAAAACTCCGCCCGGACAGATTTTTCCATCATGGTAAATTCCATACCGGCCCGCCAGCCCATGGCATGTCCGCTTCCAATGCTCTGCATGGGACGAAATTCGCACAGCCCCACCGTATCCGGGTTAAACAGCCACACCCGGGCCGGACGGGACATGCAGAGCACCGTAGCCTTGGACCGGAAAATATAAAATTTCCCGGTGTGCACATCCATTCCCATGGCGCCTGCCCCCCGCAGCCGGGCCGGGCCCTCTTCCTGCGTCCCGGCGCCCTCTTCCCGCCCGCCGCAGGGCGACACCAGCAGCGCCGTAGCTTCCGTCCGGTCCATAATCCGGACGCCCAGACGTTTCATTTCCTTTACAAGAGCCGGCTTGAAGGTGGAGCCCCAGACCCGCAGTGTGAACTTATTCTTATAATCATAAGCAAACATCAGCTTCGTCTCTTCGTCCCGAAATTCCGCTCCGGCAAATTCCCCTTCCGTATCCCGGATTTTGCCGCCAAAGGACTCCAGATCCAGCAGTCGGTCATAGCCCTCCCGGCACTCAATGTAGTGGGCGATTCCGTTGCTGTACCAGTCCTGTTCCCGGACATAAGCATTGGCAATCTCCTCCGGCGTCACCCCGGAACAGGGGTTAGTGCAGGCGGATTCCCAGTGGTCAAATCCGGTTCCCGCAGAGCCGCTTCTCTCTGTGGCCCCCTTCTCCACCAGAACCACGGACTGCCCTCTCCTGGCTGCGGCAATGGCCGCAAAGCATCCGGACAGACCGCCGCCCAGCACCAGCACATCGCTGGTAATCGTCTCCTCCATACCGGCCTCATTGGCGTATGGCCATTCGTAGGTATGTGTCATCTTTTCATCCTCTCTATCCTGTATATAATCAACTGCATGGTTTTCTGTTACACCCCAATATCGCAGGCCACAAAATGTCCCGGTGTCGTCTCCACCAGCGGAAAATCTCCCTGGGTGCACCGCTCTGCCGCATGAGGACAGCGAGCCGCGAACCGGCAGCCTGGCTTCGGGTTCACGGGGCTGGTCACCTCACCCTGCAATAGCTCCCGGATCTTGTGGCAGGACTCCACACTGGGAATGGGGATCGCCGCCAGCAGCGCCTTCGTGTAGGGATGCAGCGGATTGGCAAAAATCTCCTCCGCCGGGGCCCGCTCCACACATTTTCCCAGATACATCACCATGATCTCGTCCGAAATATGCTTTACCACCGACAGGTCATGAGTGATAAACAGGTAGGTCAGCCCCATCTGCTCCTGCAGATCCATCAGAAGATTCAGAATCTGGGCCTGAATCGACACGTCCAGCGCGGACACCGGCTCATCGCAGACCACAAATTCCGGTTCCAGAATCAGGGCCCTGGCCACACCGATCCGCTGCCTGCGGCCGCCGTCCAGCTCGTGGGGATACGCCATAGCCAAACGGCTGGCTAATCCCACCGTATCCATCATTTTCGCCACCCGCTCCTCGACTTCCCGTTTATCCCTGCAGATTTTATTCACAATCAATGGCTCCGCAATCAGCTGAAACACATTCATCCGCCCGTTCAGGCTGGAATAGGGATCCTGAAAAATCATCTGCATTTTGGGCCGGATCCGATTAAATTCCTTCCTGGACAGGCTGGCCACATTTTTTCCCTGAAACAGAATCTCTCCCTCTGTGGGGGCATAAAGCTGAATCAGCGTACGGCCCAGCGTGGATTTTCCGCAGCCCGACTCTCCCACCACGCCCATGGTCTTTCCACGGGGAATGGCAAAGCTTACGTCATCCACCGCATGGAGCATCCCGGCTCCCGTCTTAAAATATTTTTTCAAATGGTTTACTTCCAGAAGATTCTGACTCATCTTTTCACCTCCGGAGCCTGTACATTTTCCCCGCTCCCACTTTTGCCCCTCCGGGCCAAAGCGTCCCGTTTCCTATTCTCATCCTTCTGCTTCATCAAATGGCACCGGATCTGATGTCCCTTCTCCTCATACACGCCGGGCTGGGTATTTTTACAAATCTCCATACATTTCGTGCAGCGGGGCGCAAACTTGCAGCCAGCCGGAAGATCCGTGGGATCCGGCATCAGCCCTTCTATGGGATGCAGCCGTCTGGAATTTTCCGTCAGGCTTGGGATAGAGCCAAACAGTCCGTCCGTGTAGGGGTGATGGTGCTCCCCGGTGAAAATATCCGCCAGCGTGCCATACTCCACAATCTCCCCGGCGTACATAATGCCCACCTTATCGCAGGTCTCCGCCACCACGCCCAGATCATGGGTAATCATAATCACCGACGTGCCGTAGCGCCGCTGCAAATTGCAGATCATGGAGAGAATCTGGGCCTGAATCGTCACATCCAGCGCTGTGGTGGGCTCATCCGCAATCAAAAGCTTCGGATTGCACACCAGGGCAATGGCGATCACCACCCGCTGCCGCATCCCGCCGGAAAACTGATAGGGATACTCGCTTTTCCTCTCCCTGGGGATTCCCACCAGCTCCAGCGTCTCCTCCACCTTCGCGTCAATTTCCTTCAGGGAAAGGTTTTCCTGATTGTGCAGATACAGGGCTTCCCCGATCTGCTCCCCCACCGTCAGCACCGGATTCAGCGCCGTCATGGGGTCCTGGAAAATCATGGAGATTTTCTGTCCCCGAATGCGCTGCAGCTCGCGGTCGCCAAGGCCGCAGATATCCTCCCCCTCAAATAAAATTTTCCCTCCGGTCACCCGGGCGGTGCGCTCCGGCAGCAGCCCCAGAATCCCTAAAGCCGTGGTGGTCTTTCCTGCTCCCGTCTCCCCCACCAGGCCCATGGTTTCCCCCTCTTTCAAAGAGAAGCTGATGCCATTGACTGCGTACACCGTCTCCAGGTCCGTTTTATATAAAATCGATAAATCCTCTATTCTAAGCACTTCGTTTTCCATGTGCACCTCTCCTTCCTTCTCATCCGGATCCTATCCGCAGGCCCATGGCGCTGCGGACCGCCCCTCACCATCAGTCCTTCAGCTTCGGATCCAGCGCATCTGTCAGTCCGTCGCCCACCAGATTAAAGGCCAGGGAGGAGAACAGGATGCAAAGCCCCGGAAACAGCAGCATATGGGGCGCCGTAAACAGGTATGTCTGGGCGTTGGAAAGCAGCGCACCCCACTCCGGTGAGGGCGGCTGAATACCCATGCCGATGAAGCTTAAGCCCGCCGCGGAGAGCATCATATCGGAAATACTCATGGTGGTATTCACGATAATGGGGCCCATGGCGTTTGGCAAAACATACCGGAAAATAATCCGGGGGTTGGAGGTTCCATAGGATTTGGCCGCCTCCACATAGTCCCGCTCCGCGGCGGTGAGCACCACGGAACGAATCAGGCGCACATTGCCGGGCACACAGGAAACCGTGATGGCAATGATCAGGTTCCGCAGATTGGTGCCCAGGGCAGCCACCACTGCCAGGGACAGCAGAATGGGCGGCACACACATAAACACATCGATAATACGGCTGATAATATTGTCCACCATACCGCCGAAATACCCGGCGCTGGCTCCCAGAACAGCCCCGATCACCAGCGCCATCAGGCTGGTCACCAGGCCAATCAGCAGAGAGTACCTGGAGCCGTGCACTACCCGGGCGAACAGATCCCGCCCCAGCTCATCCGTCCCGAAGAAATGGGCTGCGCTGGGTCCCTGCAGACGGTCCGCTCCCACCTGCTCGATGCACCTGGCATAGGGAACGATCAGATCGGCAAACAGCGCCGTCCCCACAATAATGATCAGAATCACCAGGCCAATCACTGCCGTCTTATTCTTTTTGTAGCGCCGCCAGAACTCTGACAGCTGCGCCCGTTTTCTGCTCTTAACCACGGCCCTTCCCTCCATTCTGATATTTCGCCTTGATTCTGGGATCAAGAAACGCATAGAGAATATCCACCACCAGAATCACCAGGCTGAACAATACCGCCAGAAACAGCGTGGCTCCCATGACCATGGGAACGTCCTTCTGCCGGATGGCAGTGGTCATCAGGGTTCCCATGCCGGGCATGGCAAACACGGTTTCCGCGATAATTGCGCCGCCAAGGGACGCGCCAAAGCCTCCGCCAAGGGAGGTCACCACGGGAATCAGGGCATTTTTCAGCGCATGCTTCCAGATCACCCGCCGGTTAGAAGCGCCCTTCGCCTTTGCGGTCCGAATGTATTCCTGCCGTACCGTCTCCAGCATGGACGCCCTGGTCATACGCAGCAGTCCCGCCGCCGAGGTCAGGGATACGGTCAGTGTAGGAAGAATAAAATGCTTCAGGCTGGCCGCTCCGAAGGAGGGCAGCCAGCCCAGCTTCAGCGAAAACAGAATCAGCAGCATCAGTCCCAGCCAGAACCCGGGCATGGAGGCAAATACCAGCGCCACCACCACACATACATGATCCAGGACAGAATACTGTTTCACCGCCGATAAAATTCCCAGAGAAATCCCGATAATGGAGGAGACACACATGGAAAGCACCGCCAGTGTCAGCGTATTGGGAAATCTGGCCAGGATATCGTTCATCACCGGCTGTCTGGTGGAATAGGAAGTTCCCAGATTAAAATGGAACACAATATCCCCCAGATAATTAAAAAAACGGACGAAAAACGGCTGATCATAGCCAAATTCCGCATTCAGCGCCGCAATATCCTCCGGCTTTGCGGTGATGCCAAGAATAATAGAACCCGGATCTCCCGGCGTCAGCGACAAAATGGCAAATACCAGAAACGCCACACCCAGCAGTACGGGAATCATATACAAAAGTCTTTTGACAATGTACTTTGACATAAAATAAATCCTTTCCAAAACCTGATGATAGGAGCCGCCGCAAAACGCGCCGGAAGCGTTTCCCGGACATTCCTGCCCGGGACGCTTCGGGAGCATTCCACAACGGCCCCTTTCTATTTAATCATACGGCGTATTCTGCCGCCCTCCGGGCCCTACGCCTGCCAGGAAAAATCATACACAAAATAATTTCCTTCCAGCGGAAATTCCGGGGACTGCAGACTGGCGTTATAAGCGTACAGCGTCAGCGGGTTGCCGATGGGCGCGTAGATCGCTTCTTCCTGGGCTTTGCTCAGGATCTGGCCGAAGAGCTCCTCTCTCTTCTCCGTGTCGGTTTCCATCTTGGCCTGATTGAACAGCTCATCCATCTCCTCATCGGAGTATCTGGCGTTGTTGGCCGTGCCGATGTAATCGGTGGTGAAAGCCATCTCCAGCTGCTGGGTATCTCCCTCCAGGGTCATATTCAGCACCGTGATAACGTAATCGCCGCTGGTGAGTTCCCCGATGTAGGCGTTAAATTCCTTCACGTCAATCTCCATCTCCAGTCCCACAGCCTTCAGATCATTCTGAACGACCTGGGCCAGGTTGGAATATTTCTCCGCCACCAGAATCTTGCCCAGATTGTAGGGCATGGTGATGCCGGCTTCCTCCAGAAGGGCCTTGGCCTTTTCCGGATCGTAGGTATACTGCATCAGATCGTCGGAGTATCCGAAACGGTGCTTTGCGCAGATGCTGGAGTTTTCCTCCGCTTTACCCTCAAAGCAGACCTGAATCAGGTTTTCTCTGTTAATGGCATAGCTTACGGCCTGACGCACCCTCACATCGTTAAAGGGCTCCTTCTCCAGATTCATGGAAACATAGGTGAAGGAGGAGGTGGATACCTCGGCGATGGTGATGGCCGGATTCGCCTCCAGCTGAGGCAGAACGGAGGAATCGATCTCCGCGAAGCTTACCTCTCCGGTCTGCAGCGCGATGGCCTTGGTGGCGGCATCCGGAATTACCTCAAAGGTGATGCCAGGGATTTCGGCCGCGCCCCGGTAATACTCCTCATTGGCCTCCAGGACAAGATTGCTGCCGGTGGTACGATTTACAAATTTATAAGCGCCGCTTCCGATGGGAGCAGTCACAAAGGCGTCCGGATCCTCCTCATAGTAATCCTTGGATACAATGTAGGGGGAGCAGATACCCTGCAAAAACGGAGCGTAGGGGGTATCCAGATGGCATACCACGGTACTCTCATCCACAGCCTCCACACTGCTTAACATGGAAATCTGGGATCCCTGATACTCGGAAGCCTTGTAAAGCTCGATGGAAAATACCACATCGTCCACGGTAACTGGTGTTCCATCGTGGAACGTCGCATCCTTCCGGATCTTGAAGGTGTAATCCAATCCGTCCTCGCTGATCTCATAGCTCTCCGCGATTCTGGGCTCCGGCTCCTCTGTGCCCTCCGGATTAATATACATCAGGCTGTCATACAGCTGATTCAGTACCGTCATCTCCACGGTCGTGGAAAAATCTGTGGGATGAAGCGTATCCACATCCGCATCCACAGCGATTACCAGATTCTCCGCCGCAAAAGCGCTTGCGGAAAGCATCATGGTAAGTGAGCAGGCAGCAGCCAGCATAGTCAGTGTTTTTTTCATTGTCGTTCTCCTCTCCTTGTGTGTCATTCCCTGGCAGGTAAAGCGCCGTTTTTCCCCTGAAGCAGGTCAGTCCAACGGCTGTCCGTCCTTTCCAAGGATCACCTCAATCTCCTCTTTCTTTAATCTGCCCGCAGCGGTCAGATAACTCTGCAGCGTCTCCCGGTTCCAGTCTCTGGTTCCCTGGAATACCTGCTTTACCCTGCGGACATTTCCAATGTTATCCAGAGGGTTCCCCTCCAGCACCACCAGATCTGCGTCCATTCCAGGCAGGATTCTGCCCTTTTCCTTTTCTATCCCGATGTACTCCGCCGGTCTGACAGTGGCCGCCTGCAGGGCCTGGTAAACGCTCATTCCATATACATTCACCAGCTTTTCCAGCTCGTCCGCCATGGCAAACCCCGGCACAATCCCCGGATAGGGGCAGTCCGTTCCCGCCATCACCTTATCGGAATAGCGCAGAAACGTTTTCGCCCGGTCTATGATCATCTGAAAATCCGGATGCACGTTCCATTTCCGGTAATTTTCAATAATCACCGCATTGTCCTCCTCCCATTTTCTCCGGATGCACTCCGGAAGGTCCTCATAATGGGGAAGGTCCCTCAGCTGCTTCCCATTCCACACATAGTCGGGCAGTGTCTCACACACCACATGGGTGGGACAAAACCACATGCCCGCCTCCGCCATATAACGGATCTCCTCCGGATCCGCCGGAAGGGAACTGGTATGTTCGCAGCAGGTATATCCGTGATCAGCCAAATAGCGGTGCTCCATCCGCTTCGTCATGTGGCCGCACACCGGAAGGTTTTCCTCCTCGCACCGCCGCAACAGGTAACGGTACAGCTCCGGTTCAATCATCGGATAGGTTTTCATCCACAGAAAGCCCTGGCTTTTCACAAAGGCGATGGCCGCCTCCACATCTTCCCTGCTGTAAAGGATCACGTTGTCATTGTGGGGAATGGATGGATCCTCCCCGTCGTACACCGGGCCGCTGGAATAAATGTAGGGGCCGCGGCGGGTACCCGCCAAAATCTCGTCCCGCCATCCGGCATGTCCCTCAAATCCCCGCAGGCTGCGGACAGAGGTGACACCGGAGGCCAGGAAAAAATCTGCCATGTAGCTTTGGTCAAAATGGCAGTGGGCATCAATAAGCCCCGGCATCACGGTGCAGCCGGTACAGTCAAAGATCTCCGTCTCCGGCGGGACAGCCTCTGCACCCTCCCAGGCGGTTTTTCCCATTCCGCCGCTGTGCTCGCCTGGGCCGTTTTCTTCCTCTGCTGCGATTTTTATGATCCTGCCCTCTGCGATCCACAGGTCCCCCCGCTGCAGAACCGGGCCGTCATTCATGGTCAATATATCTGCATTCTTTAAAATTTTCATGGTCTGTCCTTTAAAAATCAAGTTTTGCCGCAGAGAAGGCTTTGATCAGATCCACGCCGGCCTCAATATCCGCCTTGGATGCCACCGCACTCTGGGAATGGGGGTACCGGGTCGTCACCACGATGCCGCCTGTCTTCACGCCCATATTGGAAAGGTTCATGCTGGAAGCATCGGTGCCGCCTTTGTCAATGACCTCCCGCTGATATTTTATCCCTTTGGCCCTGCAGCACGCTTCCATGGCTGCCACCACATCCTCGTCGCACACCACAGAGGGATCACAGATCTTGATGCCGATACCGCAGTCCACCGCATTGCTCCCTTCCAGATCGCAGGGATAGTCGTGGGCCGGCGTGATATCCACGGCAATGCCAATATCCGGCTGAATCCTCTCCGCCGCCGCCTTGGAGCCCCGGCAGCCCAGCTCCTCCTGAACACCAAACACGTAATAAATATCGTTTGGATAGCTTCCATCGTTTTCCTTTAACGCTTCAATCAGCTGGTAGCATCCGATGCGGTTGTCCAGTGTCTTGGCACACACCCGGTCATTGGCCAGGGGAAGATAGGGGCCGTAATAGCCGCAGCAGTCACCCAGCTTCACATATTTCAAAGCATCCTCCCTGGAGGTGGCCCCGATATCTATGTACAGCTTTCCGGGATTATTTCCCGCCTCCTCGATGGGGCCCATACAGCCCACCACGCCGCTGACGCCGTTGCGGAAACGAACCCGGCTGTTGTAGGCGGAGCCGGCCCAGTTCCAGCCCATATTGCAGACCCGCAGCCGTCCGTCCGCCTCAATGGTCTTTACCATAAATCCGATCTCATCCATGTGAGCCGCAAACATAATCTTTTTCCGGTCCGCCCCTGTCCCTCTCTTCAGAACAATCAAATTCCCCATGGCGTCCGTCATCCTCTCGTCCGCATAGTCCGCCACCTCTTCCTCAATGGCCAGCCGGACCTCCTTCTCATACCCGGCCACCCCCCAGAGCTGCGTCAGCTTCTCCAGAAGTTTTTCATCTCTCATGATCTCTGTCTCCTTTGTGTATCCCACATATCTTTTTTACTTTAAAGCGTAAAACTGCAACGTTATAAATTGTCTTGATTATACAATATTTCACATGATTTGACAATATGCATTTTGCAAAATCCGGAAAATGCAACTCCAGACTGCTTGTTCTTCTTGTATTTTGTTAAGTATCAGGACGCAGGAAGAGGCGGGCGCGCAGGGCCACAAGCATCCGGAAAATAACTCCGGATACCAAGAAAATCTAAGATGCAGCCGGGCGAAAATTTCGGGCACCGGGGCGGTTCGCCGGGAAATCCTGATGATTTCCCAGCTCAGCGCTCCTGAGCTGTCAG
>CAMNQN010000078.1 GCA_946549155.1 uncultured Lachnospiraceae bacterium
TCCCCGCTTTAATGTGGTTTCTCTTCCGTATGTTTTTGAGTCTTACGAGGATGTGGACGCTGTGATGGAAGGGGAAGGCGGACAGGCGCTGAAGGATGTGCTGGCGGAATACGGCCTGGTATGCGGAGGTATCGCGGAGAATGGCTTCCGTCAGATCACCAACTCCAAGAAACCCATCACCTCTGTAGCGGACCTTTCCGATATTAAGATGCGGATCTGTTCCAATGATCTTTGTGCCGAGGTGTACAAGGAGTGGGGATGTGACGCCACGGTTATGAACTGGTCTGAGACGTACACTGCTTTGCAGCAGGGGACTGTGGACGGTGAGGAAAATCCGGAAACCGCCATTGCTTCTGCGTCTGTGCAGGATGTACAGGACTATATTTCCCTGTGGAACGCATACTATGACTGCCTGTTCTTCTGCATAAACGGAAACGCGTACAATCAGTTCACCGATGAGCAGAAAGCGGTGATTGATGCGAATGCCGCAAAGGCGGTAGAATATCAGAAAACCATCAACCGTGAGAATGTGGACGAGCTGGTGGCTCAGTGGACGGAATCCGGCGATATGCAGGTAACTCCTCTGGATGAGATTGATACCGACTCTTTCAGGGAGGCATCCGCAGGTGCCGCTGACTGGTACATCGCGCAGCTGGTAAGCCAGAAGGGTATGAGCGAGGAGGATGCGGCTGCGTTTGTGGCACATTTCCAGAAATAAAAAACGCTGTGTCAGAAAAGGCCCATGATTCGCAGCGCGCACCACACAAGAAGCAGCGACATCACAAAATTCATCTGTTTGTAGCGGGAGGCGTACAGCTGCTTTAACAGGCTTCCCGCAAAGGCCCAGATCAGATTCCCCACTGCCCCCAGAAACATCAGGTAGATGGCAAAGAGGAGCAGTACCGGTATGGTGTTCTCACAGGGCAGGATGTAAGAGGAAAACATGGTCAGGCCGTAGAGAATGATTTTTACATTCAGAAGCTGGAGGAACAGTCCCATAAAATAGGAAGGCGCTTTTTCAGAGGCGTTCTCTCCAGGAGGCAGGCGGTGAAAGGTCTGCCAGGCCAGAAACAGGATGTAGGCGGCCCCTATGTATTTCAAAAAGGGTTGGATGCCGGGAATAATTTTCCCCAGGGTACTGCAAAAGATGCCGCTTGCACACATCAGTGTCAGGGAACCGGTCCAGATGCCAAGCATCAGCTTTAAGTTTTTTTTGAGGCCGTATTTGCTGGCTGTAGACAGAAGCAGGATATTGTTTGGTCCGGGGGACCATACGGTGATGCAGGCGGTGAGCGTCATTTCAGCGAAAGTGGCAAGGTTCATTATGGGAAAGTCCTTTCTGAGTAAGTGTAGGCTGGCTGTTTGAGCCACAGTAAGTATATCACGAAGGCAGCGTCTTGCCCAGAGCAATCTGGAAGGAAGGCGCTGCCTTCGAAATTTGCTTCATTCCTATTTTGTGATCTGTTTGTGTTTGGTTAATTACCCGGACGCAGGAAGAGGCGGCCCTGCCCGCCCGGCCCCGTCTTTTCCTGCGTCCTGATAATTAACAAAACACAAAGAACTGAAGGGGGAGTGCGTTGACAGAAGCGTCTGCGGAGGGATATAGTAAAGGGGATAATGTGTGCCGGCGGATATTTTTAAACGATGGCGATGGTTGGCTGGAAAAGGAGGAGGGGAAGATGGAAAAGAAAGAACGAAGGTATGTGGCCATTGATCTGAAATCTTTTTATGCTTCTGTGGAGTGTGTGGAGCGGGGGCTGGATGCGCTGACTACAAACCTGGTGGTGGCAGATGTGAGCCGGACAGAGAAAACGATTTGTCTGGCGGTATCTCCCTCCCTGAAGGCCTGGGGGATTCCCGGGAGGGCACGGCTGTTTGAGGTGGTGGAACGGGTGCGGGAGGTAAATATGGAGCGGCGGCTTCTGGCACCGGGCGGAGCGTTTGCAGGTTCCTCCTCCAATGCCCTGGAACTGCAGGCGCATCCGGAGCTGGCGCTGGATTATTTGGTGGCGGAGCCCCGAATGGCCTACTATATGGAATACAGCACCCGGATTTATCAGATTTATCTGAACTATATTGCTCCGGAGGACATTCATGTGTATTCCATCGATGAAGTGTTTCTGGATGTGACGGACTATCTGGAGGTCCACCGGATGACGCCCCGGGAGCTGGCCAGAACAATGATTCAGGATGTACTGGATCATACCGGAATCACTGCCACGGCGGGGATTGGGCCTAATCTGTATCTGTGCAAGGTAGCCATGGATATTGAGGCGAAGCACATTGCGCCGGATCAGAATGGGGTGAGGATTGCGGAGCTGGACGAAATTTCCTATCGGCAGAAGCTTTGGTCCCATCGGCCGCTGACAGATTTCTGGCGTGTGGGAAGGGGATATGCGAAGAAGCTGGAGGAGCAGGGCTTGTATACCATGGGGGATATTGCCCGGTGCTCTTTGGGGAAGGAGACGGATTATTACAATGAGGAACTGCTGTATGGGATGTTCGGCATTAACGCGGAGCTTCTGATCGACCATGCCTGGGGATGGGAACCCTGTGGGATGAAGGAGATTAAAGCATACCGGCCGGATTCCAGGAGCCTGGGTTCCGGCCAGGTGCTGCATTGCCCCTATTCCTTTGAGAAGGCCCGGCTGGTGGTACGGGAAATGGCGGATCAGTTGGCCCTGGATCTGGTGGATAAGCGGCTGGTGACCGGCCAGATTGTTTTGACAGTGGGGTATGATATTGAAAATTTGAGGCGGCCAGAGGGGGAAAGCAGATACCAGGGGAAGGTGTCTACAGATCATTATGGGCGCAGTGTGCCGAAGCATGCTCATGGAACCGTGAATTTTGAGCAAATGACTTCCTCCGGGAAAGAACTGGTGGAAGCCGTGACAAAGCTGTATGACCGTATTGTAGACCGGAAGCTTTTGGTGAGAAGGATTTATGTAACGGCGAATCGGGTGATGGAGGAGGGCAGCCTGACCCGGAAGGAAACCTATGAGCAATTAGAGCTTTTCGTGGATTACGGCGCGGAGAGCGGGCAGGCAGAGAACGCAAGGCAAAGGGAGCAGGAGGCTTTGGCCAGGGAGAGGGAGCACAGAATGCAGCAGGCGATGCTGGATATTAAAAAAAAGTTTGGAAAGAATGCGATTTTGAAGGGTATGAATCTGCAGGAGGGAGCGACTGCCCGGGAGAGAAATGAGCAGATTGGGGGACATAAGGCATAGAGGAATGTGGAGAGAAGGATAGGAGGCGGGTATGAAAAGAAAGGAACCGGATAGAGCGGGACAGGGAAAGAAGACGGAAGCAGTGGGGAAGGAGCATATGCGGGAAAATGGCAGGGATACAGAGGAGGAGCGTTGGGAGTATGGGGATTTACTGTATCTGCCTCATCACATTTCTGTCAGGCATCCGCCTATGTCTGTCGCAGATCGGGCAGCCCAGTTTTCTCCCTTTGCCGCATTGACCGGTTATGACGCGGCGGTGCAGGAGACGGCGAGGCTGACGCAGGAGCGGGTGGAATTGGATGAGAGCCAGAAGGAAATGATAAATGAGAAAATTCAGCGGCTTTTGGAGCAGCTTCGGAAGAAAGAGCATCCGATTTGGAAGATTACTTATTTTCAGCCGGATCAATGGAAAGAGGGAGGCTGCTACCGGACTGTGGCCGGGAAAGTGAAAAAGATTGGGGGTATTGGGACGGAGCTTGTGATGGAGGATGGGGTGAGGATTAGTGTGGAGGAGATTTTTGGAATGGAGGAAGAGTAAGCACTAGGTGGACCGGCAGGCGGCGGGCAGCGGTGGACTGCTGGTTTACTGCGGCGGGCAGGGGGATTTTGCTGCCGCCTTCCCGTTAATTACGAATTAGGGGCTGCCATTTTGCGGCAGCCCCGTGCCGGATTTGCGCTGCGAAGCAGCAATTTCCCTAAGGAAATGCTGAATTAATCAGCATTTCCTTAGTTTTTCCGGATTTCTCCGCAGGCGATCATAGCCCCCGCGTTTCCGGAGGGCTGGGTGTGGTAGTCGTCGGCGTTTAGATGCACGATGGCGGTTCTGCCAATGACCTCCGGCGGGGTAAAGCGGTCCGTGTACAAAATCTGAAATGCAGTGCCGTGGTTTGACAGCAGAAGCGGCAGGTCTCCGGCATGCTGGGGATGGGGACAGTTTTCGGGATTAAAGTGGGTGCCCGCATCCGCGAAGGGGTTTTCCGGAGTGCCGGTGCAGGTTTTGCCCTCATGGATGTGGAAGGCGCACAGCTTTGCCTCGCAGGCCTGCTCCGGGGCAGGAAGGCCGGTGAGGTATACGAAAACCAGGGTGCCATTCCAGAAGGGGTAAAAAAGTGCAGTTCCGGACAGGGTTGGGTAGCTGCGGTTTCCGCGGATATCAGCCATTGCCTCCGGTTCGCAGGAGGAGAGAAGAGAAGACAGCTCCTGCAGCTTTTCGTGACCTGTCTGCAGCATATCCATAGCTTAGCTCCTATCGCATTGAACCGGGGCGTCAAAGCTTGGGTTAAATGCGTAGAAGTTTTTGGAATCCAACTGGTCTCTTACGCTGGTGAGCGCCTCCCCAAAGCGCTGGAAGTGCACAATTTCCCGGGCCCGCAGGAAGCGGATGGGATCAGCCACCTCCGGGTCTTTTACAAGCCGCAGAATGTTGTCGTAGGTGAGGCGGGCTTTCTGCTCCGCCGCCATATCCTCATACAGATCGGCGATGGGATCGCCGGTGGACTGGATCTGGGAAGCGGAGAAGGGGAAGCCGCCGGCAGACTGGGGAAAGATGCCCACTGTGTGGTCTGCGTAGTAGGGGGCGAAGCCGGAGGCTTCGATTTCCTCCAGGGTCAGGCAGCGGGTGAGCTGGTGCACGATGGTGGCCACAATCTCAAGATGAGCCAGTTCCTCCGTACCTATATCGGTGAGCACTGCCGCTGCGGTGCGGTTTGGCGCTGTGTAGCGCTGGGAGAGATAGCGCATGGACGCGCCCATCTCACCGTCGGGCCCTCCGTACTGCGGTAACAGATGGAGTCGGAAAAACCGCGTAAAATCAACATTTTTCCGACATGTAAAGTCGAAACGTCAGTGTATTCTCAGCGCGATTCCAGATTATTTCCTCCACAACAGATCGGATGAAAATTCCCTTGGTTTCATAATCCGCTCCATCATCATTAAGCACATCATAGACGCTCTGAATATTTGCGAGCATTTGATTGCGATCGGAAATCTCATCACGCACAGCAGAAGTAGATAACTGATTTTTAAGATCTGATATACGGGCACGTTCTTTTGAGAGCATTTCTTTGTTGGATCGGTATTCCTCCAGAGTATCAATGCCTGCCTGATAAGCTTCCTTGATACGGATTTCTCTTTGATCCAGTTTTTTTAGTTCCTGATCGTACAGTTCAAATTCGCTGTTATTTACTTCAGCTGCCTGCGATTTGTAGGAAAATGTGAAATCCGATCCACCAAGAAGCTTTTCAAAATATTCCATCACACCAGCTATCAGCTTTTTTTCGCTGATATAAGATCCGTCCGGGTGCATGCCTTTTGCATATTTCCAGCAGTTAAAATACCGGTCCCTGGATCCGTTGAATGATAAAGACGCACCGCAGATAGAGCATTTCACCAGGCCGGACAGCCAGTGGCTGCAGGTGGAAACATTGCGGCGGCGTTTTGGCTGGAATTCAGTATCGAGACGATCATTCGCGGTCTGAAATTGATCAGGTGTGATGAATGTTTCGTGAACACCATCCCGTTCTATATCGTTCCAGATAATTTTTCCGATATAAAATCTGTTCCTCAGGATATATTCAATGTTCCTTTTTTCAAACCGATTTCCGCGTTTCGTTAGAACACCCATTTTATTCAGACTTCTGGCAATTGCAGTAAGATCTCTGTGGTGATCGACGTACTGAGAAAACACATATTTTACAATTTTCGCTTCTTCCGGAAGAACCTCAAAAGGCTGGCCGTGCCCGGGAGACATATAACCAATACTTGGAGTAGTCTGATATCCTCCGCGCATGGCCTTCTCCGTCATTCCTCGGACAACCTCTCCGGACAGATTGATGGAGTAATATTCATCCATCCATTCTATGATGCGCTCGATCAAACTTCCGAAAGGACCATCAATCAACGGTTCTGTGATGCTGATCACATCAATCCCGTACTGCTTTTTGAGCATTGATTTATACACAATGCTTTCTTCCTGGTTTCTTGCAAAACGGGAAAACTTCCATACCAGGATAGACTGGAAAGGTTTCTCTGGAGATTTTGCAAGTCCGATCATGCGTTGGAACTCCGGGCGTTTATCTGCTTTCCTTCCGGAAATCCCATTTTCCACAAAGATCATATCAGGAGATACAAACATATTATGGGACTTCGCGTAATCCAGAAGCAGGCGCTTCTGAGCATCTGGAGAAAGCTCTTCTTGGCGATCGGTACTTACACGAACATACAGCGCAGCATCATGCAGGGATTTCTCCATTTTACCACCTCCGATTATACATATTATAAAAGAGTATAAAAAATACACCTACACAGGTGCGGAGGATTGTGGTATAATCTTCTTGTTCAGGGATGATTATACCGGCCTCCAGGCCTGCGTAGAAAATCTATGTAAAGCCGTTCGGTGTTACCAGCACTGGGCGGTTTTATTTTTTGAAACCGATGCAACAAGTGATCTGGGCAGGTTTATTATTTACCATTTCTTTGTTCATGATCTCCATCAGCTCATCATCAGTAATCTCTCTGGTCTCATAACGCTTAAACAGATCTGCAACATAGGCCTGATTGCCAGGTGACAGTCTCCGGAAGGCACTAATAAATTGAATCTCATCAGGTGTTAAAAATTCCATGTTCATAATGGGCCTCCTTACTGGAATGGTATTATTTGATATTTGGATTAAATTCCGTCTGTGTTTCTTTTGGCTTCATAATTTGGCGCAAAATAAGATATGCGGATGCCAAGATTTAAATTATCACCTTCTAAGTCAATGCAAACAGATGCGCTAGTGTCATCTATCCAAGTAGTATTAAACGCAACATGTCCAAGTGAAATAGCAAATCCAATATGTTCAGGATCGTCCTTGTACAACGAATTTTTCCAATCTGCTTTAGAAGAGTATGGTGCTCCATATTTTTCTGAGTATAGGTTTACTAAATCAATGTAATCGTCATAATACAGATTATCATTTGTGTGTTCCGTTTCTAACACGTAATATCCAGCTGCAAATGAATCGTTATTAAATTCATAGAGTGATTCGCAATCATAATCCGAAACTCTTTGTCCTCCGGTTATTATGTGATCTTCACTGCTCGAATAGGATAAATACTTATTCTTCTCTAATTCACTATTCAGGATAGACATTTGAGAGGATCCCCATTCATAACCACGAAATAGAATTTCCACTGGCTCTTCAGCATTAGCAAATGATATGGAATTATATATACGCTCCATAATTTCAAGGTTTTTCTGAGTAATGTCACTCTCGATTGAACTAGCTGTATGCATCCTGACACTTACTAGTTGTTCGTTTTCAAATACATAGTAAGTAGCATCAACAGCATTGGAAAGAGTTTCCAGATGCCTACCAGAAATAATTTGCAAACGGGCAATTTTATCACTGGTACTCAAATCATTATCTTGAATTATTTCATAATTATCAAATTCGTTAAGGTACGTGTTAGTAATACTAGATTGAATTAAATCTGGAACATTGTAGTTTTCTTCAACAATCCATGAACTATCAAATGCAATTACAGAAAAATAACTATTAGATTTCTCTGTAAAAAAATACAGGTCTTCCCCATCTTTAATTTCTCTGTAAGTATAATCTTCAGGAGATTCAAAAGAAATAGTACCTAATGTATGGCTTTCGTATTCAATTTCTGCATTCGTTACGGCAGAGCATGCCATACCCGACAATAAAAAAATAATAGGGAATATATAATTTCGCTTATTCATTCGTGTACCTCCAGATGATTTTATAAATCATCACCATACAGCCAACTTTGTTCTGCAACCAGGAAATCACTCCGCTGCTTTGGAGGGAGAAATGTGACAGGAAAAATCATGTAATCCATACCGGGTTTGCGATAGATTTTACAAACATTGCAGATAGTCTTTGTGGTGTTGTAGAGGGTGGCATGGCACCGTTGGCACTTACGCACACTCCATACGAAACATTTTTCCTTGTCATCATAAAAATGTTGATACATTGCTTTGTCGTAAGCGGTCATCCGGTAGATTGCCTTACGCCGCCAGCGCCTGTAATCATCAAAAGCATAAGAAGCAGCTTCATAGGTTAATCGGAATAATTCAGCCACATCATTGGGGTTCTTGCATCTGGCATAGTGTATTGCCATACGAGGCGCCAAAATATTTCCTGCAAAGAAATTAGCTTCCTGTTCGTTCTTCTGGGTATACGGCGCTTGGTGATTAAGAACAATATGCCCAAGCTCATGCATCAAAGAGAATCGCCGCCTGCAGAACTTTGCATTGTCATTGTAATAGACTTTATCCTGCAGACGGAATGCATCTTCACTGACTTGATAGCATACTTCCTGTTTATTCGGTTCCAGTTCGGAGTATTCCTGGCATTCATATCCATAGTGTTTTAGTAATTCAAAGCAGTTGATCGGGAATGATCTCACATCACATTTTCGGAACACTTCTAATATTTTCCACAGAATTTCTTCATGGGTCAATTCACTCACTCCTTTTAGTCATCAGAGAGTAATATCTTAATGATCTCCTTTTTCTGTTCGAGCGTGAGTTTCTTTCCGTTTCTGGCTACCAGAGATTGGATATCTTCATATGTTGGTTCATAAGCAGCTTTTTCTCCAGATGCCATTTCTTCAAGATCTTCGACTTTTATTCCAAGATTTTGACACATTAAGATAACACTATCTACGCTGGACTTCCCAATTCCTGTGCGTTTGAGCATAGTATACAAACTTGTATATGGGATGTCACATTTTTCAGCAAATGAACGTAAACTATATCCTTGTTCTTTTATAAGCTTTTCTAAATATTCTTCTCTTTCCATGCGTACACCACCTTTTAATTATATCCGTATTATATACGATTTTGCGAATATTGTAAATAAAAAATATTCAAAACCAAATATTTTAATTATTATTATTCGATAAATGTTCGCGAATGAAAATATTTTCCTTGACAGTGCTCGCATATGAGAATATAATTCAATCATAATATTCGCAACAACAAATATTTCAAGGAGGTTAAAATGTACAGCAATCTTTTAGAGGTTATGAAATCAGAAAAAGTAACTTTTGCTCAAATTGGTGAATTGCTTGGCTGCAGATATCAAACTGTTAGCGACATTGCAAATGGCAATACGCAAAAAGGATTTTATTTTGATGACGCATGTAAAATTCACAAAATATTTTTTCCAAAATATGACATTTCGTATCTGTTTAAGAGAACATAATAAGAACTTACGTTCGATAATCCGATTATAGGACACGCATATATTTTTGTCAATGGATAAAGAAGGTTTCCAGTTGGATGTATTAACAAAGGATGAATGAGCAGAAAAGGCAGCACTGGTTGCGCAGCACCGCCAATCCGGATGAACCGGGAATTGCTAAAATCCATAATGCTGATCAATCCACTTGCAAATGCAACATGATATTAAATGTTTTTTTGACGGAACCAAGTACAACCAATACACATACCCTGAAAAAGGAGGGGATGGTATGAAGCCAAAAATCATTAGCCAAATAAAAATTAATGGAGAGTGGATTAATCAAGAAGATATCCCAGCCGAGGTAGTACAAAGGATTGTTGAAAGAACAATAAAACGTGCTGCTGAAAATATTGGATACATAGCAGCCAGAAAAGAAAAATCCGCCTGAGGGCGGAGAAAGGAGGACAAGTGTTGAAAAACAAATATGTAAAATCGCTTGCTGTCGGAATGGCAGCGCAGGCCATTTCCATATCAGCTATGTGGTTCCTGACGGAAATTGAAATTTTGGGAATAGCATTCCTTTCGCTCTTTGCGTTTGGAGTTGGATCCGCAATTACTGCATTAGCGCTGGAACGTAAAGAAATTCCAGCAAAACAGCGTAAGCCGCCGAAGATCTATACATACACCAGCGCAGGAAGGTGCTTGGAGGGTGCATATCAGGAAGTAAAAATAGGATAGGGAGGATAAGCGCGATGAACGAATACCTGAAGAAAGCAGAAAGAATTTTAAGGGCATTGGAGAACAGTACGGTTCCGGTGGAATGGTCTGAGATGGATCGGGAGGATCTGGCGGCGGTGATCGCCAAGGAGCTGAGAAAAATGGAAAAGGAGGATGCAGCCAAAGAATGAAACAGCCGAAAAAGCCAACATTGGCGCAGAAGAAGCTGATCGTTGCTGCTGGTCTGGATCCGGAGAAGTGAATGGTTAAGATGGAAGATAAAAGCTATTTGCATCTGGTTGAAAATGCGCGTCGAGATATCCGGATTATTGATAAGGCAACGCGGGAAGTTATGAAAGAAAAAAGCCCTGAGCCGACCAAAGCAATCAGGGCGTAAAAAAAATAACTTACATGGCCATTATAGGCCGGGAACAGGAGGAAAGTCAAGGTGGCAATGAAAATTAACAAGCTGGAAATTGAAAATGTGAAGCGGGTAAAGGCAGTGAAACTGGAGCCTGCCCAGAATGGTCTGACAATTATCGGAGGCAATAATGGACAGGGGAAGACTTCTGTGATTGATGCTCTGGCCTGGGCCTTGGGCGGTGACCGATACCGGCCATCCCAGGCACAGCGAAGCGAATCAGTTACTCCACCCAATCTTCACGTTGTTATGAATAACGGCCTTGTTGTTGAGAGAAAGGGAAAGAACAGTGACTTAAAGGTGACGGATCCTACTGGTAAGAAAGCTGGCCAACAGCTTTTGAATGAGTTTGTGGAGCAGCTTGCTCTGGATTTGCCCAAGTTCATGGAAGCGTCTGGAAAAGAAAAAGCCAATGTATTGTTGAAGATCATCGGCATTGGTGACCAGCTTACAGCGCTGGAAAAGGAAGAGATTGATCTTTACAATGAACGCCAGGCACTTGGGCGCATTGCCGATCAGAAAAAGAAATTTGCCAAGGAGCAGACATTTTATCCGGATGCTCCCAGGGAGCTGGTGTCACCAACAGAATTGATCCGAAAACAGCAGGATATCCTTGCCAAAAACGGAGAGAACCAGAGAAAGCGGGACAGAGTTGCCCAGTATAAGCAGTCAATAGCCTTTTTGAATCAGGAAGTTGATGCAATGCGGGAGCAGTTGGAAAAGAAGGAGCATGAGCTTAAAGAAGCAAAAGCAGATTTAAATACGGCTATGATGGATGCACAGAATCTATTGGATGAGTCCACCGCTGAACTGGAAACCAGTATTGCTAACATAGAAGAAATCAACCGAAAGGTGCGGGCAAATCTGGATAAAGAAAAAGCGGAAGAGGATGCCAGAGAATATGTCCGCCAGTACGATGAAATGACCAAACGGATTGTGGATGTGCACAAGCAGAAAACGGATCTTTTAATTTCCGCAAAACTGCCTCTGCCGGATTTGTCGGTACAGGATGGCGAGCTGATTTATAAGGGTCAGAAATGGGATAACATGTCCGGGTCTGACCGGTTGAAAGTATCGACGGCGATTGTCAGAAAACTTAATCCCAACTGTGGTTTTGTTTTAATGGACAAGCTGGAGCAGATGGATCTGAACACTCTCCAGGAGTTCGGGGAGTGGCTGCAGCAGGAAGGTCTGCAGGTTATTGCCACTCGTGTAAGCACAGGGGAAGAGTGCAGCATTCTTATTGAGGACGGTTACGTGATAGGGCAGGAGCATCCGGTTATGGAGGATAAAAAGACAGAATGGAAGGCGGGTGTATTTTAATGAATATCATTAGAGGAAAGTTACCCAGTGCAAAGAAAGTGGTCATTTACGGACCGGAAGGAATCGGAAAGTCAACCTTTGCGTCTCATTTTCCGGATCCGGTGTTTATCGACACAGAGGGCAGCACGAAAGATATGGATGTGGCCAGATTTGAAAAAGCAACCAGCTGGCAGATGTTAACGGATCAGGTTCGGTATGTGCGGTCTAATCCGGATGTCTGCAAAACGCTTGTCATCGATACTGCAGACTGGGCGGAGCAGATGTGTATTGAGGATCTGTGTGCCCGGAACGGGAAAAAGGGAATCGAAGATTTTGGATATGGGAATGGATATGTATATGCCAAGGAGGACTTTGGGCGCTTTCTAAACCTGTTATCAGACGTGGTAGATGCTGGTGTGAATGTTGTGATCACAGCCCATTCTCAAATACGAAAATTCGAGCAGCCGGATGAGATGGGCTCATATGACCGCTATGAGCTGAAGCTTGGGAAAAAGACCCAGTCACAGACTTCTCCTTTACTAAAGGAATGGGCGGATATGGTCCTGTTTGCCAATTACAAAACCTTGTCTGTGGCGGTAGATGATAAGGGTAAGAAACATAAGGCCCAAGGCGGGCGCAGGGTAATGTATACCAGCCATCACCCCTGCTGGGACGCAAAGAACCGGTATGGCCTTCCGGAGGAAGTACCCTTTGAATATTCGTCTATCGCTCACATTATTGAAAATGCGGCCGCGCCAGAAGGAAAGGAGCCAGTGCAGGAAACTCCGGTGATTAATAAGCAGGAACCAGGGCAGTCCCAGACAAAAACGATGCAGGAAGAAACACATGAAAGCACCGAGATAAACAAGGCCCCTGTGGATGAGTCATCTCTTGGCATTGCTTTCCGCCCGGATGATAGGATCCCAAAAGCACTCCGAGATCTTATGATTGAGCACACCGTATTGGAGGAAGAGATCAGAGCCGTTGTGGCAGCGCGGGGATATTTTCCGGAAGATGTGCAGGTTTGGGATTATCCGGAGGACTTTATCAGTGGTGTTCTGGTGGGGGCATGGGAGCAGGTACATAACATGATCAAAGAGGCCAGAGAAAAGGAAGAAATACCATTTAATTAAAAGGAGGATACAGATATGGGAAATGAAACAGGAAGAGAACTGGGATGGGATGATACCATCGTGAAGGATGACAGCGATTATGAGCCGGTCCCGGAAGGGGATTATGATTTCACGATTGAAAAATATGAGAGAGCCAGATC
>CAMNQN010000079.1 GCA_946549155.1 uncultured Lachnospiraceae bacterium
AAAGGAATAGAGAAAGGGAGACAGGAAGGAATAGAAGAAGGGAGACAGCAAGGAATTGCTTTGACGATTATAAATATTCTGTTGGATTTAGGAGAGGTTCCGGAGTTTGTTCGTGACAGACTATTTGAGGAAACCAGAGAGGAGCAAATGGACAGATGGCGGAGACTGGCGGTGAAGGCAAGGAGTGTGGAGGAATTTTTGAAGGAATTTGAGTAGGCCAGGAATGATAATTTTTACATGACAGGAAAAAGACCATACAGCAGACATTGTATAGCCTGTTGTGTGGTCTTTCTATTGATAACGCTTGATTTTTTGCTTTTATGCTGCGCTTTGGCGGAAAATTATGCCTTTGTAGCGCTCCAGCGCAAACAGCAGGATTAGTCCGATGACTCCGCAGGATATGACCTCTCCCACGCCTACTGTCAGCATCAGGAAGGGAATGGGAAGGTTGATGCCGTAACCATAGCAGAGCACAAAGGGCACGACCAGAGTATTTGCCACGATGGGAGGCAGCGGAACAAGAAGCTTTTGTTTTCGCAGCCCGTAGGAGAGCAGGGCGCCCGCCAGGGTTGCCAGACTGCCGCAGAGGATATCCACCGGGATGGCTCCGCCCAGGAAATTTCCGATCACACAGCCAATGAACAGGCCGGGAATCGCTGCCGGTGTGAAGTAGGGCAGAACCGTCAGTCCTTCTGCGAAGCGTATCTGTATCTCGCCGAAGCTTAAGGGCGCGAATACCACAGTCAACACCACATAGATGGCTGCGATTGCCGCAGCCTGAACCATAAACGTTACTTTTTTGTCTCTCATATTCAGTTTTCTCCTTTAGTTTTGTTTTACGAGTGGAAGGTCTCGAACACTCGATTCATTTAACGCCGGGAATCGGCGGCAAGCCCGAAAAGACCTTATTTTTGTGGGCTTTGCAACGGTTGATAGTGTAGCATAGTTCTGGAGGAAATGCAAGCTGTACCCACAATTTACCCACAATGAATTTGAATTTATATACTGCTTTCTGATTAATTAAAAAAATCATTGCGGATCGCTCCGGTTCGTGTTACCATAATTTCAGTGAAAGGGAGTAGCTGGCATAAGCTTATGTATCTTCCGTCGTCAGGACAATAACTGGGTGAGTATTTAGTTATTCGGCGGAGATTGAAACGGCGAGACTTTTACCGCGTAAACTGCGGTAGGGGTCTCTTTTTTTATTCCCGCAGGCAAAGAGGAAAATGGCGGGAAGAAAGAGGAGACTTCACCATCCCACGGGAACGGAAAGAAAGGAGAATATGTATGGAATTTTTGACGGAAGGGCTGCTGGCGCTGACCTGGCAGCAGGTGGTTATGTACGGGATTGGCATTCTGCTGATCTGGCTGGCGATCAGGAAAGGGTTTGAACCGGCGCTTTTGCTGCCTATGGGGTTTGGGGCGATTCTGGTGAATCTGCCCTCCTCCGGGGTTATCAATCAGGTGCTGGCCGGTGTGGGGGAGACCAATGGGGTTATTCAGTGGCTGTTTGAGGTGGGCATTGAGGCATCGGAGGCCATGCCGATGCTGCTGTTTATCGGCATCGGGGCGATGATTGATTTCGGCCCCCTGCTGTCTAATCCGAAAATGTTTCTGTTCGGCGCGGGCGCGCAGTTCGGGATTTTCGCGGCGCTGCTGCTGGCGGTGCTTCTGGGCTTTGATCTGAAGGATGCGGCCTCCATTGGGATTATCGGAGCGGCGGACGGACCCACCTCTATTCTGGTGTCCCAGATTTTAAATTCCAATTATATCGGGCCCATCGCGGTGGCGGCCTACTCCTATATGGCGCTGGTTCCGGTGATTCAGCCCTTTGCTATCCGGCTGGTGACCACAAAAAGGGAGCGGCGGATTCGGATGGAGTATTCCCCGGCCTCCGTGAGCAAGGGCGCCCGCATCGCCTTTCCCATTGTGGTGACCATTGTGGTGGGGCTGGTGGCGCCCTCCTCTGTGGGGCTGGTGGGCTTTTTGATGTTTGGCAACCTGATTCGGGAGTGCGGCGTGTTAGGCACCATGTCGGAGACGGCGCAGACTACGCTGGCCAATCTGATCACCCTGCTTCTTGGCATTACCATCTCCTTCAGCATGAAGGCGGATCAGTTTGTCACCAGGGATACGCTGTTTATTATGCTGATCGGTGTGTTTGCCTTTGTGGTGGATACCATAGGAGGCGTGCTGCTGGCGAAATTCCTTAATCTGTTTTCCAGAAAGAAGATCAACCCCATGGTGGGGGCCGCCGGTATCTCTGCCTTTCCCATGTCCTCCCGCGTGGTGCAGAAGATGGCGATGGAGGAGGATCCGGGCAATGTGATTCTGATGCACGCCGCAGGCGCCAATGTTTCCGGGCAGATTGCTTCCGTGATTGCAGGCGGCATGATAATCAGCCTGGTGACGAAATTTTTGTGATCTGCGGCGTTTGGACGAAGCAGGAATGTGTGCAGCAGTTAAATAACAGGTTAAAAAGAAAGGGGCTCATACTATGAACAGCGATATTTTAGCGGCTTTGGAAATTATGTGGAAGGGGATGGCGGGAATTTTCGCGGCGGTGCTGGTGATTATGGCTATTGTCTATCTGATGGGGAAGATGGGACGGAAGTAGCCGGTCAGAGATTATAGAAGATGTGCTTGTTTAATGCGTAATCCGCTTTCTGCGACTGCTTCTTCTGATTTTCAGGAAGAAGGGCCACATAAGCGCTGGGGCTGATGCCGCACTCCTGCTTAAAAAGCTTGCTGAAAATATGAATGCTGGAGAAGCCGCACTTTTGGGAAACCTCTGTGATGTTGTACTTTCCGGTCATCAGCATTTGCTGGGCCTGCTCCAGGCGGTAGGAGGTTACATATTTGTGCAGGGAGGTGCCGATATGCTGACGGAAAATTTTTGTCAGATAGTTGGGGGATACGTCGATGGCCTGGGCGATGGAGGAATTGTCCAGAGGCTCGCCGTAGTGGAGCCAGATGTATTCCATGGCGCTTCTTACCAGCATCCAGGGCTTGGATTTCTTCTGATATTCCGCTCCGTTTTCCAGCCTTTCTGCAGGGAGGCAGCGCAGAAGGGTGAAGATGGCCTGGATTGCCATGCCCTGCAGCATCTTTTGACAGCCCATCTTTTGCAGGGAAAATTCCCGGTACATTTGCAGGAAAAGATTTTCGAAGGAAAACCGTTCCTCCGGGGGGATCGTGGCGGCATAGCTGGTATTGCGCAGCAGCTTTTCACATTCCGGAAGCTCGGGCAAAATGACCATATCATGGGCGCTTTGATGGGGAATCAGCCGCCGCATGGGGTCGGTGAAAAGATCAAAATGCAGAATATACTGGACCAGATTGTCGTTGCTCTGGCCGTAGAGCCGGTGGGGAGTCAGAGGCGGCAGCAGGATGAAATCGCCGGTGTTCAGGTGGTAGGAGTGATTGAGAACACCGTAAACCACGGAGCCGTGGGCAATATAAATCATAACATGGTCCAGATCCTTCCAATCTCCCTGAAGCTGGAGCGATTTCTTTATTTTCACCATGCGGATAAAAGGCTGAATGTTTTCAAAATCATGGATATTCATTGTAGTACCTCCGGTTTAGTGCTGTGAGAAATAATTGCAAAAAGGGCCTTGAGAAGCCTTTCCTATCGGGGGAAAGGCTTCTTGGGGCCCGTTTTATGTCTTTTTATTTATGGATGCCGGGACGGTCAGGAACAAAATACTTCCTTGCAGAAACGGCAGGACTGTGCAATGTCCTCATCCAGCTTCCGGGCGTCAGCGTGATCGGAGAGATCGCGCCATACCTTAATGTCAGACCCCACACCGCCTCCCATACAGACAAAGGGCTCCATAACAATGGTTCCGTCGTATCCTATCTCATGCAGCGCCTGGCTGATTTCCTTCCAGGGCATTCTTCCCTTTCCGGGAACCTTGCGGTTTGCCTCGCCGATATGGAAGTGCCCGAGATAGGAGCCGGTATTTACAATCGCATCGTAGAAGCTGTCCTCCTCGATGTTCATATGGAAGGAATCCAGCATGACCTTTACATTGTCCCGGTCAATATCCTTCACAAACCGGGTGGCTTCCGCCGCATCGTTGATGAGATACTGTTCAAACCGGTTTACCGTTTCCAGCGTCAGGGTAATTCCCTTCGGCTTTGCATAATCCGCCAGTTCACGAACGCTCCGGATGCTGATGGCGCGGGCTGTTTCTTTATGAACCGGCAGGGAGTAATCCACCGGCCAGTAAGCGTAAATGATTCCGCCGATTTGACGGATGTTCGCCAATTCCATTTTATCCATCAGCCTTTTCATGTAGGCGATGCCGTTCTGGCGGGTTTCCTCGTTTTCTGAGGAGACATCCAGGTCTTTGGGGAGCCCGATGCAGGCGGTGAGCATAATGCCGCAGCGCTCCGCCTCTTTCCGCAGCGCCAGGACCTTATCGTCCGGCAGGTCGGCCAGTCCGCCGCCGGAAATTTCCAAAATGTCAAAGCCTAATTCTGCGGCCTTTGAGATGTAGGGGAAAAAATCCACATCCCATTCTTTTTCCCAGTAAGCAAAGTATGTGCCAATTTTCATGATGATATCCCTCCTTTTGTGGTGTGCTTCCGGCTTCAATATAACATCTTAAATGGGACCGTTCAAGAAGCGGGTAGGAAGTAGTAGAAAAAGACAAAAAATGATTGTTTTAGAAGAATGAAAAAAATATGGACAAAGAAAAGATAAAAAGCAGGGGAGAAAATAAGATAGATAAGATAAAAAAAGAGGGATACTCAGGCGTAAATTGTAGCATTAATAACAAAACATATCTGTAATTTTCTGCCAAATATCCAGTTGACTGCATAAAACTTAAAAAAGCAAGAAAACAATAAAGTTTTCGGAAAATAGTAGAAAATGACAAATTATATTATCTACGACTAAAGACTATCCTGAGGAAATGCCGTACAATACTTTTATCCAACCAAGTATCGGCAGGCACGCCGCGGAAGCTTTACCGGTACAGCAAAGTTAAGACACGGAAACAGGAGGTAAGTGAAAATGAAGAAAAGATTAGCAATGGTTTTATCGTTGGGAATGGCTCTTTCCATGATGGGAGGCTTTGCCTGCCAGGCAGAGGAGGGCAAGACGCTGAAACTGGGTATTTCCTGGACGCATTACAATGATTCCCTGTTCTATAGCTGGGGCGAGGGACTGGAAAAGATTATGGAGGAGACCTGCAAGGATCACGGTTATGATTCTGTGGAATGGGTAAGTATCGTGGCGGAGGACGACGCAGCCAAGCAGGCGGCCGATATCTCCGATCTGATCACCCAGGACTGTGACGCGATTATCGCTTACGCCTATGATAATCAGGCGATTGCCAGCTCTGTAAAGGAAGCGCAGGAGGCGGGCATTCCCATCGTGCTTTGGGACAGAGATGAGGCGGAGGGTGCTACTCCGGAAGCCGATTTGTTTATCGGACTGGATACCTATAATCAGGCTTACCTGGCAGGAAAGGCCTTCTTCCAGAAGATGATCGACGCAGGCGAGACGCCCACCGATATCATCTCCATCATGGGCGCTACCAATGACAACAACGCGCTGAACCGTCAGAAGGGATTCGAGGATGCGGCTGCGGAATTTGATCTGGAAATCAAGCAGACGGTTCCCTCTGACTGGGATTCGGAGAAAGCGCTGACAGGCTTTACCGCCGCCTGGCAGGCAAATCCCGGCAGCAACTGTGTCCTGATCGCTTCTGACTTTATTGTGACATCTGTTCAGACTGTGCTGGAAGCGAACGACGCATGGTATCCTGCGGGAGAAGAGGATCATGTATGGATCTGCTCACAGGATGGCTTCCCCACCGGCGTAAAATTCATGCAGGAGGGCTACATGGATTATTCCGGAATGTACAACGTGGATGGCATGTGTGAAAACTTCGCCAACGCGGTGTATGATCTGATCGACGGAACTTATGAAGGAGAAGCAAAGCTTTATACGGAGCCTATGGTGGTTGACGCTGCAGACGTTGATACGATAGAGCTGTGGGGTGCAAATTACATGGATGAGGCGGCAGAGTAATTCTGATACGGCGTTCGACGGGTTTATTATGGTAATTCCAGATAAACAGGATATTTTTGTGAAATAAAGATACAGTGGCTGCCGCACAATGCAAAATGGGAATTCCCTGCTTGACATTTGCGGCAGCCATTCTTATTACGGATAGTTTCATAAACAGGGAAGGAAAGTAGACGAAGATGAGCGAAAAAATGAGAGAGGCGGCAGGAGGGGAAAAGAATGGCCGGCCGCTGTCTGAACTATTAAAAAATGGCAATACCATAATGATGCTGCTGATCATTGCTGCGCTGCTTATTCTAAGTATTGCAATTCCCAGATTTATGTCCGTGGGGAATATTTTTAATCTTCTCGTTCAGGCCAGCGTCATCGGCCTTCCGGCCATTGGGCTGACGTTTATTATCATCACGGCGGGAATTGATTTATCTCTGCCCACGAATATGGCGTGCAGCGCCATTCTGGGATGCCTGATCATGCAGAAAACACAGAATGTAGTGTTGGGCGTGCTTTCTATTTTGTTTTTTGCGGTGCTGTTCGGGTGCATCAATGGTTTTTCGGTTGCTGTGCTGAAAATGGTGCCCATGATTGTGACTCTGGCGATTCAGACGCTGAATACCGGTATTTCTAATTTTTGCACCCAGGGCACCAGCATCGGCGGCCTTCCGGAGAGCTTTTCCAGAATTTTTGCCGGATCCATTGGCGGGGTTGTGCCGGTTTCGGTTCTGGTCTTTTTGGTGGTGGCGGTTATCATGCACCAGGTTTTGGCTAAGACCATATTCGGGCGTCAGCTTTTCCAGACGGGTATCAATGAGCGGGCGGCCAGGGTGAACGGCATTAATACCACAAAAATCCTTTTCTGCATTTATGTAATCGGCGGAGTGATGGCAGGAATCAACGGTGTGCTGACGGCGGCGCGGCTGAATTCCGCAGGCCCCACCATGGGCCCGGCCAGCGCGTTTAACAATATTGTCTGCGCCTGCGTGCTGGGAGGCGCCAGTGTCTGGGGCGGAAAGGGCAGCATTCTGGGCACGGTGTTCGGAAGCATTGTGATGGCAATTATTACGAATGTGATGAATCTGCTGAATGTGGATTTCTTTGCCACCTATGTGGTCAAGGGCCTGGTGATTATTGTTGTCTGCTATCTGGATGTGCTTAGAAATCGCGTAAAGGAGAATTAGGGTATGGCTGAGAAAACGACAACACTGGAAATAAGAAATATTTCAAAGGTATTTCCCGGAGTCCGTGCGCTGAACCAGGTGAACATCCAGGCGAAGGGCGGCGAGATTGTGGGGCTGATCGGCGTAAACGGCGCGGGAAAGTCTACGCTGATGAATATTCTCGGCGGCATCCACCCTCAGACGGAGGGGGAAATCCTCATCGACGGCCAGGAGGTGCGAATCGAGAGTCCGAAAGATGCGGAAAAATACGGGATCGGGTTTATCCATCAGGAACCGGTAATGTTTCAGCATATGACGGTGGCGGAGAATATTTCCATATCCCGGCTTCACGGGAAGATCAATTACCGGGAGCTGAACGAGACTGCCAGGAAATATCTGGACAGGATGGGATGCGACATTAACCCCAGGGCGAAGGTGCGGGACCTTCCCATCGGAGAACGGCAGATGGTGGAGATTGCCCGGGCACTTTCCTCCGGAGGAAAAATTCTGCTGTTCGATGAGCCCACGGCCTCCTTTACGGATGCGGAAAAGAATCGGCTTTTTGAGGTGATTCGTGAGCTGAAACGGAAGGGCTCCTGCATTTTCTTTATCTCTCACTTTCTGGATGAAGTGGCGGAGCTGACGGACCGGACCATCGTGCTGCGGGACGGGCGGGTGGTGATCGAGGGAAACACCGCCGAGATTACCCGGGAACAGATCCTGCAGAATATGATCGGCGGAAAGGTAGCGGAGGTGACGGCCGGGAAGGAGCGCAGCTTCGATCAGGTGGTGATGAAGGTGGAGGGCTTAACCAGAGGCTCGAAGCCGGATCGGGTCAGCTTTAAGCTGCACCGGGGCGAGGTGCTGGGAATCTGGGGGCTGATGGGCTCCGGAAGGACGGAGACTTTGCGGGCGATCTATGGGCTGGATAAGCCGGATGCGGGATCCATATACCTGGATCTGGAGGACGGCAGGGGCCTGCGGAGGGTGACGCCGAAGGAGACGAGAGAGCTTTTCGGGTATGTGACGGAAGCGCGTCATGACGACGGCTGCCTGCTTCCCTGGAGCGTTTGGGAAAATATGTCCGCGCCGAATCTGCCCTCCTATAAAAAGAAGCTGTTCCTGGATTATGGAAGGCAGCGGCAGGATAGTGAGGAATACTGCAAAAAGCTGAATGTGAAAACCGCTTCCATTTATACGAGGATGGAATCCTTATCCGGCGGCAATCAGCAGAAGGTGATCATGGCGAAATGGCTGATTCGCAGGCCGAAAGTATTTCTGATTGACGAACCCACCCGGGGGGTGGATGTGGGAGCCAAGGCGGAAATACAGAAAATGATCCGAAAACTGGCGGAGGAGGGGACGGCCTGTCTGGTGGTTTCCTCCGAGATAGAGGAGATTTCCGCAGTGTGCGACCGGGTGATCGTGTTAAACCGCGGAAGGATAAGCGGAGAATTGAAAAAGAGCGAAATCGCGAAAGAGGCTCTGATGCACCTTTGTGTCTGAACGCCGGTTTTTGTAAATGAGAGGATAGGATGTCATGGAAACAAAACAGCTAAATAAAAAGACGGTTACGATCAAAAATTTCTTGATTAAATATGCGCTGTTCCTTCTTATTATTTTGCTCTGGTGCGTATATGGGGCGAACAGTCCATATTTTTTCACAGCAAAAAATGTGCGGTCGCTGCTGATGAACGCGGCTCCGCTTCTGGTGTATGCCACGGGAATGACCTACATTCTGGTCCTGGGGGAGATTGATCTTTCCATAGGCTCTGTGGGAGCGGTTGCCGCGGCGGTCTGGATTATCAGTATGACGGAGTATCAGGTATCCCTGCCTGTGGCCTTTCTTCTGGCCATGGGAACCGGCATGATCTGCGGCATGATTACCGGCACATTGGTGGTGAAGCTGAAGATCAATGCGTTTATGGTTTCTCTGGGAATGCAGTTCCTGCTGAGAGGTATCTGCTATTTTCTGGCCAACGGAGAACAGATTCTGACGCCGGAGTGTGTGCACCGCTTTGCAAAATTCCGGATTTTCCGGATTTCGCCGCTGGTGTATATCAGCCTGCTGATTGCGGTTGTGATGGCGCTGATTTATCGCTACACCTCCTATGGAAGAAAGGTGCAGGCCTGCGGATGCAACCGGAAGGCAGCCCAGACGGTGGGAATCAATGTGGGAAGGACAAAGTGGATCGCGTTTGTGCTCAGCGGGACGCTGGCCGGAATCGCGGGAGCGTTTCAGTGCATCAATGTGGGTATGCTGCTTCCCAACAGTATTGGATCCGGCAGTGAGTTCCTGGCGATTACAGCCTGCGTGCTGGGGGGTACATCCCTGGCCGGCGGCGTGGGAAGCATTGTGCCGGGAACGCTGATTGGCGTTATTTTCTATTACAGTATCGAAAATGGGCTGGGGCTGTTGGGGGCCAATGTATATCTGTATCCCATTGTCCGGGGTATTGTGATTTATCTGGCCATGGTGACAGATTCCCTGAAGCGTTCTGTCAGTGTGAAGGGCGGAACAGAAGAATAAGGAGAAGAGAAGATGAAAAAATTTAAAGTGGGATTGCTTACGATGTCGGACGGGCGTCCTTATCTGCACAATCTGCAGTACGAGATGAATATGGGCTACCAGTCGGATATTAAAAGACGGCTGGAGGAAACCGGATGCGTGGAGGTGGTGGAGGGAGAATATCCCATTAACTCCAATACCGCTGCCAAGGAACAGGCGGAAAGGCTGAAGGAAGCCGGTGTGGAGATGACGATTTTTAATTACGCGATCTGGTGCTATCCGCAGTATACGGCGGTGGCCGCCAATTTTGCGCCGGGCCCCTATCTGCTGTTCTGCAATATCCACCCGTCGGAATGCGGGATGGTGGGAATGATGGCGGCCTCCGGCAGCCTGGATCAGATGGAGCGGAAGCATACCCGTATTTTCGGCTCGATTATGGAGGAGGAAGTGCGGGACAAGGTGATGAGCTATATCCGGGCCGCCTGTGCGGTAAACCGGCTGCGGGGCCTGACCTACGGCAACTTTGGCGGCCGTCCCATGGGCATGTACACCACGGTGGCCAACCTTGCGCAGTGGCAGAGAATGTTCGGTATTGATGTGGAAAATATCGAGCAGTATGAGATTATGAAATACGGAAATGAGATTCCCCAGGAGAAGGTGACCCATGCCCGGAAATGGCTGGAGGAGCGTGTGGGTAAAATTGCCTATAATGACAGTAATTTTACGCCGGAAAAGCTGGAAACCCAGATCCGTTCCTACTATGCGCTGAGGGAAATTATTGCGGAACGGGGCTTGGATTTCATCGGAATCAAGGCCCACGGCGATCTGACGGACTGGTATGTGACCATGGACCTGGCGGAGGCGTTTCTCAATGATCCCTATGACTGGGACGGCCCCCATGAGCCGGTGGTGGCGGCCACGGAGTCCGATATGGACGGCGCCCTGACCATGCAGATTATGAAGGTGCTGGCCGGAACGCCGGTACTGTTCGCCGATGTGCGCCATTACGAGAAATCGGCGGACTGCTGGTTCTTCGGAAATTCCGGGACCCATGCCACCTATTTTGCGGGACACAGCATGATTCCGGAGGAGAATTTGAAGCATGTTTCCTTCCTTCCGGAATCGAAGGATTACCCGGCGGGAGGCGGATCCGTTCATCACTTTGCGGCGCCCGGGAAGGTGACGCTGGCACGGCTTGCCAGAAAAGGGGATAATTATTATCTGACGATTGTGCCGGGGGAGATCGTCCAGTTTGAGAGGGAAAGGATGGAGGAGCTGGGCAATACCGCTACGCCGGCCTGGCCCATTGCCTTTACCAGATGCCAGGTGTCTGCGGAGGAATTTATCAGAAAGTATCCCTGCAATCATATTCACGGAGTGTACGGCGATTATGTGGAGGAACTGAAAGCGGTGGCGGATATCCTTGGGATTCCCTGCCAGATATTGAAATAACGGGGAACAAAATTACAGGATAGAATCAGAAGGAGAGAAGAATGCAGACATATCCGGCGATTGGGATTCGGCCCATTATTGATGCGCGCCGTCTCGGGATTCGGGACGAGCTGGAGGGAAAAACAAGGCAGATGGCGGAGGCTGCCAAAGAATTGATCGAAAAAAATGTATTTTACGCGGACGGTACGCCGGCGCGGTGCGTGATCGCTTCCGGCAGTATTGCCGGCGGCGAGGAGGCGGCCCGCGCCGAAGCGGAGTTTTCAAAACAGAACGTGTGCGCTACGCTGAGCGTGACGCCCAGCTGGTGCTATCCTCTGGAAACCATTGACTTGAATCCCATGAATGTGAAGGCAATCTGGGGCTTTAACGGAACGGAGCGTCCCGGCGCGGTGTATCTGGCGGCTGCCATGTCCGCCCATAATCAGATGGGGATTCCGGTATTCTCCATTTACGGGCGGGATGTTCAGGATATGGAGGACACTGCGATTCCGGAGGATGTCCAGGAAAAGCTTCTCCGGTTTGCCCAGTGCGCTTTGGCGGTGGGGCAGATGAGGAACAAATCCTATGTCAGCATCGGCGGCATATCCATGGGGATCATGAGCTCTCAGCTGGATCCGAAATTCTATATTCAGTATTTGGGCATGCGCCCGGAGTGGATCGATATGACGGAGATTCTGCGCCGGATCCAGCTGAAGATTTATGATGAGGAGGAGTATGAGCGGGCGTTATCCTGGATACGGGCCAACTGCCCGGAGGGCTTCGACAAGAACCGGGCCGATCTGAAGCATACACCGGAACAAAAGGAGAAGGAATGGGAATTTATCGCCAAGATGACGCTGATCATCCGGGATATCATGCTGGGCAATGAGAAGCTGGGCGACAAGGGATGGCAGGAGGAAGCGCTGGGAAAGAACGCGCTGTTCTGCGGCTTCCAGGGACAGCGTTCCTGGACGGACTGGCAGCCCAACGGAGATTTCACAGAGGCTATTCTGAATTCCAGCTTCGACTGGAACGGGAAAAAGCAGCCCAGGATCTGTGCGACGGAGAGCGACAACTTAAACGGCCTGTCCATGGTACTTTGCAATCTGCTGACGGGGCGGGCGCCCGGCTTTGCGGATGTGCGCTGCTACTGGAGCCCGGAGGCGGTGGAACGGGTCAGCGGATGGAAGCCGGAGGGAAGAGCGGCCGGCGGCTTTATCCATTTGATCAATTCCGGTTCGGCCTGTCTGGACGCCTGCGGGGAGAGCAGGGATGAAAACGGGCAGCCGGTAATGAAGCGGTGGTGGGAGATGACCCAGAAGGACATCGACGCCTGCCTGAAGGTGACCGACTGGTGCCCGGCCAGCCTGACAGAGTTCCGGGGCGGCGGCTTTTCCTCCCATTTCCGCACAAATGCGGAGATGCCGATGACAATGGTTCGCGTGAATCTGGTGGAGGGAGTCGGCCCGACCCTGCAGATCGCGGAGGGCTACAGCTGTGTGCTGCCGCAGCAGGTACATCAGATTATTGATCAACGGACAGATCCCACCTGGCCCTGTACCTGGTTCGCGCCCAGGATCAGCGGACAGAACGCGTTTCGGGATGTGTATTCCATGATGGCAAACTGGGGCTCTAACCACGGATGCTTTGCCTATGGACATATCGGCGCGCAGCTCATTACGCTGGCTTCCATGCTGCGGATTCCGGTGACCATGCACAATGTGGACACGGATAAGATATTCCGCCCCCACACCTGGTCCGGATTTGGGACAGAGTCGCCGGAGGCAGCGGACTTTAAGGCCTGCGCGTATTATGGGCCTTTATACAGATAGGGGGTTGTTAATTATCAGGACGCAGGATGGGGAGGGGCAGTACACACACAGACCTCTGGAAAACATCTCCGGATACTAAGAAAACCTAAGATGCAGCCGGCCCCGGATTTCGGGCACCGAGGCAGTTCGCCGGGAAATCCTGATGATTTCCCA
>CAMNQN010000080.1 GCA_946549155.1 uncultured Lachnospiraceae bacterium
TAAAAAAATCATGGTATTTGTTTTGGATCATATCATTTCTATATTGCTGATACTGCTGATTATTTGCCTTTCCTTTATGAGCCCGGCATTTATGACGGTTACAAACTGGCTGAATATTCTGAAGGCCATTTCCATGAAAGGGATTATTGCTTTTGGAATGACGATGGTGATTGTGGCAGGCTTGATTGATTTGTCCATTGGTTCTGTGGTGGCTTTGGCGGGAGTGATTGCTGCATTCTGCTGTGATAAGCTTCCGGGGCTTGGGCTGAGCCTGACGACCTCTGCCATCATCGGTATGGCAGCTGCTCTTATTGCGTCCGTGCTCCTCGGTATGTTTCATGGTTTTTCAGAGGTTCGATTTAAGATGCCGGCATTTATTATAACACTGGCGACCCAGCTGTTTATCTATGGTGCAGCGGGCATTATTTGCGGGGGGTATCCCATCGCCGGGAAAATGCCGGACTGGTTTAACTACATCGGAATTGGGCGGATCGGAAATGTGCCGATTTCCGCAATTCTGCTGGTGATAGCATTTGCTGTTTCTTATTTTGTTATGGGTTATACACCTATTGGCCGCTCAATTTATGCGGTGGGCGGAAATAAGGAAGCGGCGAGACTGGCCGGCATCAATGTGCTGCGTACGGAAATGTTTTGCTTCGTTATGACAGCAGTCTTTGCTTCTATCGGGGGCTTTATTAATTCTGCCCAGGTACTGCAGGCTACCTTCAATTTCGGCAAAGGCTGGGAGACAGATGTGATCTCGGCGGTGGTAATTGGTGGTACGGCAATGACTGGTGGTATTGGGAAAATTACGGGTACTCTGGTGGGCATTATTTTTATCGGTGTGATCGGGAATGGTATGACGCTGATGAACGTCAGCCTTTATATGCAGTATGTTATCCGCGCAAGTCTTTTGTTCTGCGCTGTGCTGTTGAGTATGTTCCTGCCGAAATTGAAACAGAAAATTGGTTAACAGGAGGAAAATAAAATGACGACGTATCAGATTGCACTGGACACCTTCACACTGGATGAAGCAATTGAGAAGGCTGAAATATTGGCGGATTGGGTACAGGTTTTTGAGATTGGAACACCTTTGATTTTAAGAGAGGGGCAGAGGGGCATCCGCAGGATGCGGGAACGATTTCCAGAGCACGACATTCTCGCAGATTACAAAATGATGGATGCGGGGGATTACGAAGCACATATTGCATTCGAAGCGGGGGCTTCCATAGTGACTGTTTGCGGTGCGGCCAATTTTGCTACCGTTGAAAATGCGGTAAAACAGGCGAGAGAAGACCAGGCAAAGGTGATGATTGACATGATAGCAGTTACGGATCTTGCAGAACGGCTGGCTGTTTATGACGGAATCGGAGCGGATCTTATACAGGTACATACGGCTTTTGACGGTCGGGGCAGTCAGACACCGCTGCAGCAGCTTATTACTGCAAAGCAGGTGCTGAAAAAAACGAAGGTTGCCGTGGCCGGTGGCGTGGGTATGTGCAATATCCGGGAGATTGCAGCGGTGAAGCCGGATCACATTGTTTTGGGTTCCCGTTTATTTGCAGCGGCAGATCTGAGAGAGGAAATGAAAAAGATTTCGGCGATTGTTGATGAGGTAAAGGGAAAATGAAAAAACTAGAGTATAAAGAAGAACTGGTAAAAGAAATTGATACCGCGTTATCTACAGTGGATGACGAATTGGTAGAGGCATTGACGGACGCGATTCTTGCAGCACCCCATGTATTTATATCCGGTGCGGGCCGGTCCAGGCTGAGCATTTGTGAATTTGCTATGCGGCTGATGCATATGGGAATCAAAGTGTATGTGTTGGGCGAGGTTGTTACTCCCGGACTTCAGGAGGGGGATCTGCTGATTATTGCTTCTGGTTCCGGGGAAACGGGAGGACAGGTGGTTATTGCCAGGAAGGCGAAGCAGCTGGGAGGAAAAGTGGGGTTGGTTACGATTCTGCCAGGGTCTTCCATTGATAAGCTGGCGGACTATCCGGTTTATATTAATGCGCCGGCCACAAAACTGAATCGGTTGAATCGGGAGGGCGGTGTTGAGACAACTTCTATCCAGCCCATGGGGTCTCTGTTTGAACAGTGTATTCTATTGGTTCTGGATCTGGTGATTGTGAAGCTTATGAAAAAAAAGGGATGGAACTCTGATGAAATGTTTGCCAATCATGTGAATCTGGAATAAAGGGAGAATGTGATGATAAATGGTGTGATTGGATTTGGGGAGAGTGTTATTGATTTGATACCTGCGGGAACGGCGGATGGCTGTATTCTGTACAAGGCCTGCCCCGGCGGAAGTGTGGCAAATTTATGTGTAGTGGTGGCCCGACAGGGAGTACAAAGCGCCTTTATCGGAGGAGTGGGTCAGGATAGCTTTGGACGGTTTCTGGCAGAGAAAATCGGAGAATACGGTGTGGATACCAGCTCTATGGTTTACACTGAGGACTGCGGTACCAATCTGACATTTGTAGAAATCGGCCGGGACGGGGAGCGGAGCTACCTGTCGGTAAATAAGCCGGGAGCGGATAAGATGGTGGGATATGCCGACATTGATATCGGGAAGATCCTGGAATACAAGGTGCTTCATGTGTCGTCAAATGCTATGGCGTTTGGAAAGACAAGAGATGCACAGCCCAGACTTTTGGAGAGGGCGAAGGCATCTGGCATGATGATTTCCTATGATGTAAACTATCGGCCGGTTTATTACGCTTCGGAGAAGGAAGCACTGGAGACCCTGCGAATCCCGTTACAATATGCCGATATCGTGAAAGTGACGGAGGAGGAACTGGAATTTCTCAATGGGGATCGAAGCCATGCGGCAGCGGAGAAACTTTTGGCAGGGGGAGCTAGAATTGTCCTGGTGACAAAGGGAAGAGCGGGCAATGATTTTTATTTTGCGGAAGGCAGAGGGCATGTGGAGGCCTGCTCTGTGAAGGCGGTGGATACCACCGGAGCAGGGGATAATTTCTTTGGTGGCTTTTTAAGCTGGATGCTCCGGGAAGGGAATCTGGATCATCCGACGGAGGAAGAACTGCAAAAGGCCTGCATATATGCCAATAAGGTTGCCGCGCTTTCTATATTAAAAACAGGAGCAATGTCCAGCGTTCCAACGCGGGACGAAGTAAATCGAACAGATTTCTGATACAGAAAGAACAGGAGGATAAAAAATGAAACGTTCGGAAATTAATAAGAGAATTCGTGAAATGGAAGCATTAGTAAAGCGAGAGGGTTTTAAACTGCCTCCGTTCCTTATGTTTACTCCGGAAGAATGGGAAGCAAAGGGACATGAGTATGATGAAGTCAGGGATAATATGCTTGGGTGGGATGTGACGGACTACGGTGAGGGTCACTGGGAAACCCTGGGGAATACTTTGATTACCCTTCGAAACGGAAATGTGAAGATGGACAAATATACCAAAACCTATGCGGAGAAGCTTTGCCGTCTGATTGAAGGACAGGTCTCTCCCATGCATTTCCACTGGAATAAGATGGAGGATTTGATCAACAGAGGAGGTGGGAATCTTCTGGTTAAGCTGTATAAAGCGAATCGGGAAGATAACAGTTTGGATCTGGAGGCGCCGGTGGAGGTGTTCTCCGATGGCAGAGAATATGTGGTTCCTGCCGGAACTGTGGTAACCTTAAGGCCGGGGGAGAGCGTAACGATGTATCCGTATTATTATCATGAGATCGTTGTGGAACCGGGAACAGGTGAGGTCCTTTTGGGCGAGGTATCTATGTGCAACGATGATAATACAGATAATTATTTTCTGGAGGAACTGGGCAGATTCCCAACAGTGGAGGAGGATGAACCGCCTTACCGGCTGCTCTGCAATGAGTATCCGACGGCAAAGGACTGAGGCTATGAACAGTATATTAGTGGTGGGTGCTGGCAGAGAAGGAAAAGGGTATCTGGGCAATGTTTTTGAGGAGGGCGGCTGGAAGGTTGCCTTCCTGGATAAGGATCCGAAGGTGGTGGCCGAACTTCGGAAAGGACAGTTCCAGGTTATGGAATACCGGGCGAAGGATACTCGCAGAAGGATTGTCAGGGAATACCAGGTGTTTTCTGTGGATGATGAGCCGGAATGCAGGGAATTTCTGATTTCTGCGGATGTGGCTGCGCTTTGTCTCTATCCGGCGGATATGCGGGAGGCGGTGGAATACATTCTCCCTATTCTGAAAGAAAGAGCACAGATAAACCCTGCGCAGAAGCTGTCTATTCTGCCCTGTACAAATGAAGGCGGCCTGATACCGGTACTCGAAAAGCAGATCCGGGACGCTTTGAATGTTGGGGAGCGGCGTTGGTTTGAACAGTCGGTTTTATTAAGTGATACGGTGGTGCGCCGTCCGGTTGGTGCGCCGTCTAATTATTCTCTTTGCCTGGAGGCAGGAGTGGTTTGCCCGATGCTGGTTGGTACGCCGGTTTATGCGGACTTTACGGGTGTTCCCTGGATAAAGACTACAACGGAGGATATTGAACTTTTAAAGGAGCTTAAAGTGCATACGATCAATACCGCGCATGCGGCTACGGCCTATGCCGGGTATCTGAAGGGGTATCAGACCATTGATGAGGCAGCGGCTGATCCGGAAATCAGGGCAATCCGGGACGGCGTGCTGGAGGAGGCGGTTCCGGTGCTTTCGGAAGTATATGGGGTTCCGTTGAAGGAATTGTGGGAGCTGGCGGTGTTTCCGGAAAGCAAGGAGGCTTTCAGCGATCCGATCACCCGGGTAGCTTTTGATCCTATCCGGAAACTGTCAAGACATGACCGTCTCACGGCAAATGCCTGCCTGTGTCTGGAGCGGGGGGCTAAGGTAGATGATTTGCTTCAATCTATTGCCAATGGTATGGCCTACGATGCTTCCGGAGATCCGGCGGCAGCGAAGATTCAGGGATGGATCAAAGAAGAGGGAATTGCAAAGGCAGTAAGCAGGGTAACCGGACTTCCAGAGGATCACGAACTCGTCCTGCGGGTGTCGGTTTTGTGGAATGAGATTGCGCACAGAACACGGAAAGGAAGATCAAGCCATGGATTATAAAGATTTGAATACTTTTCGGGAGGATATGCTTGCCGGGTACGTGGCGGCATTTGAGAATTATATTATGGAAGTGCCCGGAGGCGTGGCCAGGGTAACGGAGACTCCCGGGGGGAAAGTAGCCGTTATGAACGGCGGAGGCTCGGGACATTATCCTGCTTTTTGTGGAGTAGTCGGTTCCGGCTTTATGGATGCAACAGTGGTGGGAAATATTTTTGCATCGCCATCCTCCCAGGATGTATACTCTGTGGCGAAGGCGATCGAGAATGGCAGTGGCGTTTTTATAGTAGGCGGCAATTATGCTGGGGACAAAATGAATTTTAATACGGCCAGAGACCGGCTGATTGCGGAGGGAATTGACTGTAGGACTTTTTTCATAACGGATGATATAGCCAGCGCGGCGCCGGAGGAGAAGGAAAAGCGCCGGGGGAATGTGGGCACTTTTACGGTATTTAAGGCAGCAGGTGCCGCAGCGGCTATGGGGTATTCTTTTGATGAGATTGAGCGGGTTACAAAAAAGGCTAATGACAGAACCCGCACCATCAGCGTGGGCTTTCGGGGATGCCGGATGCCGGGGAGCGCCAGCCCGATGTTTATGGTTCCGGAAGGGAAGATGGAGATCGGGCAGGGAATTCATGGAGAACCGGGAGTAGCGGAAATTGATATGTGCTCAGCAACGGAAATTGCCCATCTTCTGACGGATCGGCTGATGTCTGAAGTGCCGGAGGGGGCAGGAAAAAGAATCAGTGTGATTTTAGATGGACTGGGCGCCACAAAATACGAAGAGCTTTTTGTTATGTGGGGAACCATATCAGCAAAATTGAAGAAAATGGGGTATACCATTATCTCGCCTCAGGTGGGAGAACTGGTGACAAGTCTTGACATGGAGGGAATTGCGCTGTCTGTAACGTATCTGGATGAAGAATTGGAAAAATGCTGGCGGTATCCGGCGGATACCCCTGCATTCCGGCAGGGAAGTGTATCGGAGGGGGCGGTAAAGCGCAGAACGGTTTGGCGGGAGAAGGCAGATGTCGTATTCCCGAAGGCTTCGGAGGGCTCCTGCAGAGCTGCATCCGCTGCCGCCGCGGCGTTGGAACGGATGCGGGCTGCTGTTGCGGAGGCAGAGGCGGAACTGGCTCGTATCGACTCTGTGGCGGGCGATGGAGATCATGGCAGGGGGATGGTCAAGGGTCTGACCTGTGCTGTGGAGGCCGCAAAGTTTGCGGAAGAAAATCATGCCGGCCTGGGCAGCCTGTTGATGGCTGCAGGAAAGGCATGGGCCGCAAAAGCGGGAGGAACTTCGGGTATTTTATGGGGGACGGCGCTGGAGAGTGCGGGCCAGGTATTGGGGAATCAGGCGGATGAATATGATACGGTTCTGGTGGCAAGGGCGGCGGAGGCTGGCCTGAGGAAGATGCAGGAGATGGGAAAAGCAAGGAGGGGCGATAAGACGATGCTGGATGCCCTGATTCCCTTTACAGAAAGTCTGTGTGCTTCGGCACGGAGCGGGGTAGCTTTGGAAACTGCATGGAGACAGGCAGCTGCTGCGGCGCAGAAAGCGGCACAGGACACGGCTGGCCTTTTGCCAAAGGTGGGACGTGCGCGTCCTCAGGCGGAGAGAAGCCTGGGAACGCCGGACGCGGGTGCGGTTTCCATGGCGTTGTGCATGGAGGCTGCTCTGAATTGAAAAGTGATTGACAGAGAAATGGGGCTGTTGCGAAATGGCAGGGAGCGTTACGGATATCCTGCCATTTTGCGGCGGCCTCATTTTTGTCCCGGCGGTTCTCTGGCGCCGGAGGGATCTTTATACCATCTTAATGCGAATGCGGATATTCTTTTCCTTCCTTTATCAGATCGGGCTTATGATGAAGATCAAATAAAGAGGCGTAAAGGAGTACCAGATGTATGAGGCGGTTTGAGAAGAAAAAATTAACATCATTTCAAATCATAGTCCTTGGCTTTTTTGGCGTGATCCTGTTTGGAACGGTATTGCTGATGCTGCCATTCTCCAGCCGTGAGGGAGTGGGAACGCCGGCTTTGGAGGCTTTATTTACCTCTACCTCCGCGGTTTGCGTGACGGGGCTTGTGGTGCATGATACCGCCACTTACTGGTCGGCATTCGGGCAGTTTGTGATTCTGCTTTTGATTCAGATCGGTGGAATGGGCGTGATTACTGTAGCGGCTTCCATTGCCATGATTTCCGGCCGGAAAATTTCTCTGATGCAGCGCAGCACCATGCAGGAAGCGGTTGCCGCTCCGAAGGTTGGCGGAATCGTCCGGCTGACCAGCTTTATCATCAGGACCACATTGTCCATTGAGCTGCTGGGGGCCGTCATCATGGCGCCTGTTTTTTGCCGGGACTTTGGCATAAAGGGGCTTTGGATGGCGCTGTTTCATTCGGTATCCGCCTTTTGCAATGCCGGGTTTGACCTGATGGGGACAACGGGAGCCTTTTCCTCTCTGACCGGCTATGCCACGGAGCCGGTCATTAATCTGACCATCATGGCGCTGATTGTGACTGGCGGTATCGGCTTTTTGACCTGGGATGATTTCCGGTCCAACGGACTGCACTGGCACAAATACCGGATGCAGAGCAAGGTGATTCTCTGCACGACGGCCATTTTGCTAACCGTTCCGGCGGTTTACTTTTTTTTCTTTGAATTTGGCGCCCTGGAGCCAGGAGAGCGTATCCTGTGCTCCCTTTTTCAGTCCGTGACGCCGCGAACGGCAGGGTTCAATACCGTAGATCTGACTTCCCTGCAGGAAGCGGGGCAATCCATTCTTATCCTGCTGATGTTAATCGGCGGCAGCCCCGGTTCCACCGCAGGCGGCATGAAAACCACCACGATTGCGGTGCTGTTTGCCACGGGGCTCTCCACCTTCCGCAGGAAAGAAAATACACACTTTTTTGGCCGGAGAATCGGGGATGACGTGGTCAAAAATGCGGCAACCATCGGCCTTTTATATATTGTGCTGTTTTTTGGGGGCGGGCTGGCCATCAGCATGGCAGAGGGATTCCCAATGCTTACCTGTCTGTTTGAAGCCGCTTCTGCGGTGGGAACGGTTGGGTTGTCTATGGGCATCACCCCTGGCCTTGGCATAGCGTCCAGGATGATTTTGATTCTGCTTATGTTCTTTGGCAGGGTCGGCGGGCTGACATTGATTTTTGCCGCATTGTCCGGCACACAGAAGCAGGCGGCAAGGTTTCCGCGGGAAAAGATAATGGTTGGGTAAAGGAGAATACGATAGGATGAAATCAATACTTTTAATTGGACTGGGAAGATTTGGCCGGCATATTGCCATGCACCTGAATGAGCTGAACCATCAGGTAATGGCGGTGGATCATGTGGAGGAACGGGTAGACGCGGTGCTGCCCTATGTAACGAATGCACAGATTGGCGACAGTACAAATGCTGCTTTTTTGGAAACTCTGGGAATCCGGAATTATGATGTCTGTATTGTGGCGATAGGAAATGATTTTCAAAGCTCTCTGGAAACCACCTCCCTGCTGAAGGAGCTTGGGGCGAAGCTGGTGGTATCCAGGGCGGCCCGGGATGTACAGGCAAAGTTCCTGCTGCGCAATGGCGCGGACGAGGTGGTCTACCCCGAAAAGCAGCTTGCCAAATGGACGGCTATCCGTTACACCGCGGATCACATTCTGGACTACATAGAGCTGGACGGGGAGCATGCGATTTTCGAAATACCGGTTCCGGAGGATTGGGCAGGGCGAACCATCGGACAGATTGATATTCGGAAGAAATATAGTATTAATATTATGGGGATTAAGAAAAGCGGCAGGCTGGAGCTTGCCGTCTCTCCCGATATGGCGCTGGAATCAAAAAATACGATGCTGGTATTAGGGCGAAACAAGGATATTCAGAAATGCTTCCATATTCATATCTGAGGAAACGCTGAGAAAATCGTATCCGGCTGGGGGAGGTAAGATGATGCAGGATGTACTATTGCTTGCGGTTGTGGCGGCAACGTTTGCTTTTGGCGGGCTTCTGATGGGAAAGCTGGATCATTTTCTGGAAGAAAACGGTCATGGGCAGGAAGGGCAGCCTTTGCCCGATGGGAATACCCTGCGGCTGGGGTTCTGCAATCCAATGGCCGCAGGCGGTATGACGGACGTCCTGGAACAATGTTCCGAATCGTATCCCGATCTCTCTGTCCGCATGTTCAGCGGATCAGAGGGAGAATTGCTCAAAGGCCTGTCTGCCGGCAGATTTGATGTGATTTTTCTTCCGGGAAGCGCTGAGCTTCCTGCCCATACGCATTACAATTTTCAGGCAGTCTCCCTGGATTACGCGCCTGTTATGACGAAATACGGAGGATTTCCCATTGAACCGGTCACAGGCGGGCATATGACACAGAATGTGTTATGGAGTAGCGGGACCGCCTCCGCTTTCACCTGCTGCTTTCTGAACCATCTGGAAGAAAAATTTACCGTGCCAGATCAGGTGAAATAGAAATTGCCGGCGCAGCGTGATATAATAAGGAAGCTAGGAGGCGGGCAGATGGAAATACCCAGACAGGATCCGGATCAGCTTTTGGGAACGGTTCGAAATGATACAGCAGGTGAAAAGCATGGAAAACTGAAGATTTTTTTTGGCTATGCCGCTGGCGTTGGAAAAACCTATGCCATGCTGCAGGCGGCGCATCAGGCCAGGGAGCGGGGAACTAAGGTGGCTGCCGGATATATAGAACCCCATTCCAGACCGCAGACGGTTGCTCTGCTGGAAGGCCTGGAGCAGCTTCCCGTGAAGAAGGTGCTTTATGGCGGGATGTCTCTCAGGGAGTTTGACATTGACAGTGCGCTGAAGCGGAAACCGCAGCTGATTCTGGTGGATGAACTGGCCCATACCAATGCGGAGGGCAGCCGTCATGCCAAGCGCTATCAGGATGTGCAGGAGCTGCTGAATGCCGGGATTGATGTTTACACCACGGCCAATGTCCAGGATATTGAAAGCCTGAACGATACCGTTGCTTCTATTACCGGTGTTTTGGTGCGGGAACGTATCCCGGATTCTGTATTTGACCAGGCGGATCAGGTGGAACTGGTGGACATTGAACCGGCGGAGCTTCTGGAGCGCATGGCAGGCGGAAATAACGGTGGGGAGGATCAGGCAAAGCGGGCTGTGGGCTTTTTTACCGTTGAGAATTTAACTGCTTTGCGGGAGCTCGCCCTGCGCCGCTGCGCGGATCGGGTCAATCTGCTGACGGAGAGCGCAAGAATCCAGAGCCGGGGCGATTACCACACCGACGAGCATATTCTGGTGTGCCTTTCCTCCTCTCCGTCCAACGCGAAAATCATCCGCACGGCTGCCAGAATGGCACGGGCATTCCGGGGAAATTTTACCGCTCTTTTTGTGGAAACATCTGTCATTGACAGAATGGATGAGGAGGACAGGAAACGCCTGCAGGACAATATCCGGCTGGCGGAGCAGCTTGGCGCGCATATAGAAACGGTCTACGGCGAGGATGTTCCTTATCAGATTGCAGAGTTTGCAAGGCTTTCCGGTGTCTCTAAAATTGTGATCGGACGGAGCAATGCTGCCAGGAAAAATATATTCAGCAAGGCGACACTGACGGAATGCCTGATTGCCAGTGCCCCTAATCTGGATATTTATGTGATTCCGGATGCGGACGCCGGGATCGCCTACCACAAGCGGATGAGCCGGATGCTTCGGGTAACCGCTATGCCGGCCCGTGACCTGGCAAAGAGTATCCTCGTCCTGCTGGCTGCTACTCTGGCAGGATATGGGTTTTATGAGTTGGGGTTTTCAGAGGCCAACATTGTGTCCATCTATATTTTCGGAGTTCTGGTTATCTCCGTCATCACAACGAGCCCCTTTTGCGGGGCTGCAGCGTCGATTGTAAGTGTGCTGGTGTTTAATTTCTTCTTTACCACGCCGCGCTTTACCTTTCGCTTCAGCAATCCGAACTATCTGGTGACCTTTCCTATCATGTTTATGGTGGCGCTGCTGACGGGGTCTCTTGCCACACGCCTGAAAAACAACGCGAAGCAATCGGCCAATGCCGCTTACCGGACAAAGCTTCTGTTCGAGACGAACCAGCTCCTCCAAAAGGAGACGGATGAGCAGTCGGTTGTAAAAGCCACTGCAAGGCAGCTTTTGAAATTGCTGCAGAAGGATATTGTGATCTACCTGTCAAAGGGACAGGCGCTTGCTTCTCCTGATATTTTCCGAACGCCTGACAGTGACCGGTGTGATCTGATTTCTGAGGAGGAAAAAGCGGTGGCGGAATGGGTGCTGCGGAACAATAAACACGCCGGGGCCACCACCGATACCTTATCCGGCGCCAAATGCCGGTATCTGGCCATCCGGGTCAATCAGCAGGTCTACGGTGTTGTGGGAATTGCAATGAACGAAAGCCCGCTTGATTCCTTTGAGAACAGCGTCCTGCTGTCCATTCTCGGTGAGTGTGCCCTTGCATTGGAGAATATTAAAAATGCCAGGGAAAAGGAAGAGGCCGCAATCCTAGCTAAAAATGAGCAGCTTCGCGCGAATCTGCTCCGGGCCATTTCCCATGATCTGCGTACGCCGCTGACCTCCATTTCCGGAAACGCCGACAACCTGCTGGCCAACTATCAGAAAATGGATGATGATACGAGAAAGCGGACGTTTACAGATATCTATGACGATTCCATGTGGCTGATTAACCTGGTGGAGAATCTGCTGGCCATTACCAGAATCGGGGGCGGACAGATGAAGCTGAATGCGTCTGTGGAACTGATGGATGAGGTGGTTGCAGAGGCTTTGCGGCACATTGACCGCAAAAGCAGGGAACACATCATCCATGTCAGCTCTTCGGAGGATCTGATCCTTGCACGGATTGATGCCAAGCTGATTGTCCAGGTCATTATCAATTTGGTGGACAACGCCATCAAGTATACGCCGGCCGGGTCTGTGATTGAGGTTCATACAGAAAGGAATAAAGAGGGGCAGCAGGTCATTGTGTCTGTTTCCGACAATGGCCCCGGCATCCCGGATGACCAAAAGCCGCATATTTTTGATATGTTTTACAGTGGAACCAACAAAATCGCAGACAGCCGGAGAAGTCTTGGCCTGGGGCTTTCCCTGTGTAAATCCATTGTCATTGCCCATGGGGGAGCTATCCGGGTAACGGATCATCATCCGAAAGGAACCACTTTTACCTTTACACTGCCTGCCGGGGAGGTTGAATTACATGAATAAGCCATTAATTTTAGTTGTGGAGGATGATCCTCCTGTTCGCAACCTGATTGTAACCACATTAAAGACAAATGATTACCGGTATTTGACTGCCGCAAATGGGGAAGCCGCCATCTTGGAAGCGTCTTCCCATAATCCGGATATCGTTCTTTTGGATCTTGGCCTGCCGGATATGGATGGCGTGAAGGTGATCCAGAGCATCCGCTCCTGGTCCAACCTTCCCATTATCGTCATCAGCGCCCGCAGTGAGGACAATGATAAAATCGAAGCTCTGGATGCGGGGGCTGACGATTATCTGACCAAGCCCTTTTCCGTAGAGGAGCTTCTGGCAAGACTTCGGGTCACCCAGAGGAGGCTGTCCTATATGACGGCGGAGATGCTGGCGGCCAGCTCGGTCTTTGTCAACGGAAACCTGAGGGTGGACTATGCCGGAGGATGCGCGTATCTGGACGGAGAGGAGCTGCACCTGACTCCCATCGAGTATAAGCTGCTGTGCCTGCTGTCAAAAAATGTGGGCAAGGTTCTGACCCACACCTTTATCACACAAAACATCTGGGGGCGGAGCTGGGATAACGATATTGCATCGCTGCGGGTCTTTATGGCAACGCTGCGGAAAAAACTGGAGCCGGCGCCGGACTCCCCGCAGTACATCCAGACACACATAGGCGTGGGGTACCGGATGCTGAAGGCGGAATGATATTAGCTGGAGGGACGCAGGAAGCGTTACTGTTCAGGTGAATGGCCTTCGTGTTTTGTTGACTACCCGGACGCAGGAAGAGGCGGGCGCGCAGGGCCACAAGCATCTGGAAAATAAC